>NZ_JAVHPH010000159.1:0-21090 GCF_036170495.1 Azonexus sp. | reverse complement strand
CCTCCGAATTCGCCGCCAAGGAATTCCCCGACCTCGACGTCTCGATCCGCGGCGCGGTGTCGATTGCCCGCCGCCTGCAGGACCCGCTGGCCGAACTGGTCAAGATCGACCCGAAATCCATCGGCGTCGGCCAATACCAGCACGACGTCTCGCAAACCAAGCTGGCGCGTAACCTCGATGCCGTCGTCGAAGACTGCGTCAATGCCGTCGGCGTCGACGTCAATACCGCCTCGGTGCCGCTGCTCGCCCGCATTTCCGGCCTGACGGCCGGGCTGGCCGCCAACATCGTGAGCTACCGCGATGCCAATGGCGCCTTCCATTCGCGCGACGAACTCAAGAAAGTCCCGCGCCTCGGCGACAAAACCTTCGAACAGGCCGCCGGCTTCCTGCGCGTGCCGAACGGCGACAACCCGCTCGATAGCTCGTCGGTGCATCCGGAAGCCTATCCGGTGGTCGAAAAGATCATTGTCGACCTCAACAAGTCGATCAAGGAAATCCTCGGCGACAGCCGTGCGCTGAAGGGGTTGAACCCGGCGAAATACACCGACGAACGTTTCGGCCTGCCGACCGTCCAGGACATCTTCAAGGAACTGGAAAAACCCGGCCGCGACCCGCGCCCCGAGTTCAAGACGGCGACCTTCGCCGACGGCGTCGAAAAGGTCGGCGACCTGCGTCCGGGCATGATCCTCGAAGGGGTCGTCACCAACGTCGCCGCCTTCGGCGCCTTCGTCGACATCGGCGTTCACCAGGACGGCCTGGTGCACGTCTCAGCCCTGTCCAACACCTTCGTCAAGGACCCGCACACCGTCGTCAAGGCCGGCCAGGTGGTCAAGGTCAAGGTCCTCGAAGTCGACCTGCCACGCCAGCGCATCGCGCTGACCATGCGCATGGGCGATGAGCCGAGCCAGGCCAAACGCCACGACGCCGCCCCAAGCAGCCGCGGCAATACGCCCAGCCGGCCGCAACCACGCAGCAGCGGCCCAACCCCGGCCGGCAACGCGATGGCCTCGGCCTTCGCCAAGCTGCGCAAGTGATTGCCACGGTCAACCGGAAATAAAGGCCAAGATTGAAAAGCCGGTTTCATTTGCTTACAACCTGAAACAGCATCCTGACAGCCGGATGGCGCTTTGCGACGTAGACTGACGTCATTAAATCACCATTCCGCTGCCATCATGAAACGCCCCCTGCTTTTCCTCACTCTCGTTCCGCTCGCCCTGTGGGGGATCTTCGCCCTGCCCAGCATCCTCGCCGCCAACCCTGACGGCCCCTGGGCCTGGCGCAAGTCGCTGATCATCCTGTCCGGCCTGCTCGCCCTGTGGTGGATGAGCGCCGGCATGCTACTCGCCACCCGCGCCCCCTGGCTCGAACAACGTTTCGGCGGCCTCGACAAGCTCTACCGCCTGCACAAAAACATCGGTATCGGCGCCGGTTTGCTCGTTTTCACGCACTGGATGATCGAATGGCTGCCCAAGAATCTATCCAGGGCTGGCCTGATCACCGGGCCGCGCGGACCACGCGGGCCACGCGGCGAACCCAGCCTGTGGATCGACCTGGCCAAGGATGTCGGCGAATGGGCCGGCTACATCCTGATGGCGCTGGTCGTCGTGGCGCTGATCAAACGCATTCCCTACCGCTATTTCCGCTGGGTGCACAAGACCTTTGGCGCCGTTTTCCTGGCTGGCGCCTTCCACGGCCTGCTGCTCATGCCGACGACTTTCTGGCAAAGCCCGCTCGGCTGGCTGACCGCCGCGCTCGCCGCGGCCGGCGTTGTGCCTGCCCTGCTCTCGCTGGCGAATCGCATCGGCCGCAAACGCCAGCATCGCGCCGAAATCGTTTCGCTCAGCCGGCATGACGGCAAGCTGCTCGAAATGGTCTGCCGCCCGGGCAAGAACTGGCCCGGTCACCAGGCCGGACAATTCCTCTTCGCCAACTTCGGCTCGCCCGGCGAAGGCGCCCACCCGTTCACCATCGCCTCGGCCTGGAACGCGCAGGAGGGTACGCTGACCCTGGCCATCAAGGCCCTTGGCGACTTCACGGCCCAGCTCCCTGCCTTGATCGAGGCCGGCCAGACGATTACCCTCGAAGGCCCCTACGGCGCATTTGATTTTTCGCCAAAAATGCCGGTTGACCGTGGGATTGCGGCCCATCAGGTCTGGGTTGCCGGCGGCATCGGCATCACGCCCTTCCTGGCCCGCCTCGAGCAACTGGCCGCCGCCCCGGCGCCAACGAAAGCTACGGCCGATCTGTTCTACTGCACGCCAAATTCCGCTGCCGGCGATTTCCCCGAACATCTGGAAACCCTCTGCGACGCCGCCGGCGTCCGCCTGCATCGCCGTCAGACCGACCACACCGGCCCGCTCACGCCGCAGGAAGTCGCCGCGACGCTCCAGCCAAACAGCACCGTCTGGTTCTGCGGCCCGGCTGTCTGGGGCAAGGCGCTCGGCCAAGCACTACGGACCGGCGGCCTGTCCCGCGCCGCGTTCCACCAGGAGGCCTTCGAGTTCAGATAGCGCCGGTATCGGCTGGTATGATTCGCTCTCCGCAACGAACATCCGCAGTCATGACCAAGGTTTACGGCATTAAGAATTGCGACACCATGAAGAAGGCCATGAACTGGCTGACTGAAAATGGGGTCGCCTATGAATTCATCGACTACAAAAAGGCCGGTGTCGCCGAGTCCAAGCTGCCCGACTGGGCCGCCCGGGCCGGCTGGGAAAAGCTGCTCAACACGCGCGGCCTGATGTGGAAGAAGCTCAGCGACGAGGAACGTTCTGCGGTCGACGAGGCAAAAGCCCTCAAATTGATGGCGCAGTACCCGAGCCTGATCAAGCGTCCGGTGCTCGACACGGGCAGCCAGCTCATCGTCGGCTTCGCCCCGGAAAATTACGCGGAAAAGCTGAAGTGAGCTACGTCCAGCGCTTCATCTTCGAAGGCCTCGACATTCGCGGCGCCGTCGTCCATCTCGGCGACGCCTGGCAGCAGATGCAGGCCGGCCGCGACTATCAGCCGACCGTCGCCCAACTGCTCGGCGAGACGGCCGCCGTCACCGCACTGATTGCCGGCCAGCTCAAGCAGCCCGGCCGCCTGACCCTGCAACTGCGCGGTAACGGCGCCATCCAGTTGCTGGTCATGGACTGCAACGAGCTGCTGCAGATGCGCGGCATGGCGCGCAGCAACCCGGTCGTGCTGGCCGCGCCGGTGCCCGAATTGCTCGGCGCCCACCAGGGCGGCCAGCTCATGATGAGCCTCGACCTGCCGGAAGCCCGCCAGCCCTACCAAAGCTACGTGCCGATGGTCGGCGACAGCATCGCGGCGATCTTCGAGCATTACCTCGAACAGTCCGAACAGCAACCGTCGCGCCTGTTTGCCGCAGCCAGTTCGGAAGCAGCGGCCTGCCTGTTCCTGCAAAAGCTGCCCGAGGCCGACCACCATGACCAGGATGGCTGGCAACGCATCACCCAGCTGGCCGCCACGGTCAAACCGGCGGAGTTGCTCGAACTCGACACCGCAAGCCTGCTCGGCCGCCTCTTCCACGAAGACATGAGCGAACGCGGCATCCGCCTCTACGACCCGCGCCCGGTGGCTTACCACTGCCCGGAAGACCGCAACAAGGTGGCCGACATGATCCGCAGCCTGGGTCATGCCGATGCCGAGGCGATCCTCGCCGAACACGGTGAAATCGTCATCCGTGACGACATCTGCAACCGCGATTACCACTTCAGCGCCGACGATGTCGCCGCCCTGTTCGCCGTCAGCGAAGGCAAGGCGCTGCATTGACCTTACCCACAGAAGCCTTCGTTCTCGGCCGTCAGGTCGAGCTGATCTACCGCAATGCCCTGCTCGGGCAGGTCATTTCCATCGTCAATGCTACGATTCTGGCCACCGTTGCAGCCTCCCTGCTCGATACCCATATCCCGTATCTGTGGTGTCTGGCGGCCATTTCGATCGCCAGCTTCCGTATCCGCCAGGCAACGGTCTTCAAGGCCAGCCGCAAAACCGGCGACCAGGCCGATAGCCACCTCTGGTTGCGCCGGGCGCAGTTGGGTGCCGGCACTTCCGGCGCCATCTGGGGCATCGGCGCCCTCCTCATGATGCCGGCCGAGAACCCCCCGCTGCAACTCTTCACGGCCTTTGTCATGTCCGGTATGGTGGCCGGCGCCGTGCCCGTTCTGGCCGGCAAGCGCAGTGTGTTTCGCGCCTATGCCTGGCCGATTGTGCTTGCCGTCGCCGTCGGCACACTCGGCGCTGATCTTCTGCACGTCGCTTTCACCGCCATGTCGCTCCTTTTCCTGGCCACCGTCACCCGCGCCGCCAATGTGTTCAACAGTACGCTTGAAGAAAGCTTCCGCCTCGAACATGAAAAGGATGGCCTGCTCGAAACTGTCGACCATGCCCGAGAACTGGCCGAGCAATCCGAGCGGGCAAAAACGGAATTCCTGGCCAACATCAGCCATGAGCTGCGCACGCCGATGAACGGCATTCTCGGCCTCTCCGAATTGCTCGAACAGGAGCCCCTCAGCGCCGACCAACAGGCGCTGCTCAAGCCGCTGCGCAGTTCCGCCCAGTACCTGATGACGCTGATCAACGACCTGATCCAGCTATCCGCCCTCGAAGCCGGACACATCAAGTCGCGCCCGACCCCCTTCGCCATGGGCGACCTGGGCAACGCCCTGCTCGCTGCTTATTTCAAGCCCGGCATGGCCAAGGGGCTCGACTTGCTGGAGCGCTTCGACCCGGATCTGCCGGCCGTCGTCACTGGCGACATTTCGCTGCTCCAGCAGGCTTTTGCCCAACTGATCGGCAACGCCATCAAATTCACCGAGCACGGCAGCGTCACCGTGTCGGCGCAAGTCCGCAGCCAAAGCGAAAAAATGGTCAGCATTGAATTCGCCGTGAGCGACACCGGCCCGGGCATCCCGGCCGAGAAAATCAGCACCCTCAACGGCCTGTTCACCCAGGTCGACAGCTCGAAAATCCGCCGCCATGGCGGCACCGGTATCGGCATTCCGATTGCCCGGAAATTGATTGAACTGCTCGGCGGCACGCTGAGTATCGAAAGCCAGGTCGGCAGCGGCAGCCGTTTCAGCTTCACACTGCCCTTCGAACTCGTTCAAATCTGATCAAAGCACCTTGCCGGGATTCATCAGGCCACACGGATCAAGTGCCTGCTTGAGCGAGCGCATGAGCGCCATTTCGACCGGACTCTTGTAGCGCAGGATTTCCTCGCGCTTCAACTGGCCGATACCGTGTTCGGCCGAAATCGAGCCGTTCAGGGCGTGCACCGTGTCGTGCACGAGGCGATGCACCGCCGGCTCGCTGGCGAGGAACGCCGTGTTGTCGTGGGCATCGGCCTTCGACAGGTTGTAATGCAGGTTGCCGTCGCCGACATGGCCGAAGGCCACGACGCGAATGCCGGGAAACGCCCTGGCCAGGGCCGCATCGGTCGTCGCCAGGAATTCGGGAATGGAGGAAACCGGCACCGAAACGTCGTGCTTGATGCTGATGCCCTCGATTTTCTGCGCCTCGGAAATGTTTTCGCGCAGCGCCCACAGCCTTTTGGCCTGCGTTTCCGACTGGGCGACGACACCATCGGCGACCTCGCCGCTACCGATGCGCCCGGCCAGCCAGGCTTCGACGGCGGCCGGATCGGCATCGGAAAATTCGGCCAGCACGTACCAAGGCGACGATTCGCACGGCCGCGTTGTATCGGGAATGTGTTTGAGGACCAGCCCGAGCGCCGTTTCCGAAACCAGCTCGAAGGCTGTCAGTTGGGCGTCGAAAGCGGTTTTTGCCGAATTCAGCAGGTCGACCGCAGCAGCCGGCGAAGCAACATTGAGCCAGCAGGTGACCTGCCTTTTCGGCAGCGGAAACAGCTTGAGCACGGCGCCGGTGATGATGCCCAGCGTGCCCTCGGCGCCGATGAACAATTGCTTGAGGTCGTAGCCGGTGTTGTCCTTGCGCAGGCCGCGCAGGCCGTTCCAGATGTCGCCGTTGGGCAGGACCACTTCGAGGCCGAGGGTCAGTTCGCGCATGTTGCCGTAGCGCAAAACCTGGACGCCGCCGGCATTGGTCGACAGGTTGCCGCCGATCTGGCACGTCCCTTCGGAGGCCAGCGCCAACGGAAAGAGCCGGTCGGCAGCGCGCGCAGCTTCCTGAACAGTGGCCAGCGGGCAGCCCGCCTCGACTGAAATTGTGCTGTTTTTCCGGTCGACCGTGAGAACACGGTTCAAGCGACTCAAACTGACGACCACCGCCCCGCCCGAGTCGTCCGCCGTTGCCGCGCCGCACAGGCTGGTGTTGCCGCCCTGCGGCACGATGGCCACGCCGGCCTCGACGCAGGCCTTGACGACCGCCGCCACCTCGGCGGTGTTGCCGGGGCGGACGACGCACTGGGCGGCGCCACGGTAGCGGCCGCGCCAGTCGGTGACGAAGGGCGCAATGTCGGCCGGCTCGGTCAGCACCTGGGCCGGGCCGACGAGAGTGGTGAGTTGATCGGTCAGGGAATCGCTCATTGCGTTTTCAATCGAGCAGCGAATGCAGGAGCGGCAGCATGTGTTCGGTGGCCTTACGCCCGGCGGCAATGGCTTCGCCAGCACGATGGTAGTCGAGCAGGTTGAGCTGCCCCAGACGCGGCGTGATCAGCACGTCGGCCGGCTCGCCAGCCAAGCGCGAACGCGAGATGCGGCCCTGCATGATGGCGATGCTATTGGTCACCACATCGGCCAGCGAAGGCAGGACCGGCGTGGCTTCGCCGCCGCCAAACCAGCGACCGACGGCGTTGCGCCAGCCGCCGTTGGCCACCGCCGGCTTGCCGTTGCGGCGCTGCAGCGTGGTCAGGATATCCATGCCGAGATCGACAGCGATCACCACTTCGGCGTCGAGCACCCGGCACAGCGAAACCGGCACCGGATTGACCAGGCCGCCATCGACCAGGAAACGCCCGTCGAGCAATTGCGGCGAAAACAGGCCGGGCAGCGCGATGGAGGCGCGGACCGCGGCGGCGACCGAGCCCTCGCGCAGCCAGATTTCGCGCCCCGTCGCCAGATCGGTGGCAACGCAGGCGAAAGGCCGGTCGAGATCGGCAAAGGTGTTATCGAGGAAGGCGGTCGCGGCAAAATCGAGCAGCTTTGCCCCCTTGATCAGCCCGCCGGTCAGGCTGACGTCGAAAAAGCCGAGGACATCGCTCCGGCTCAGTCCGCCGGCCCAGGCCTCAAGCTTGTCGAGATCGCCGGAGGCATAGGCAGCGCCGACAAACGCCCCGATCGAGGTGCCGCACACGACATCTGGCTCGATGCCAGCCTCCTGCAGGGCGCGCAACACGCCGATATGCGCCCAGCCGCGGGCCGAGCCGGAACCGAGGGCAATGCCGAGACGCGGCCGGGCCACGACAGATTAGCCCGGCCCGACCGGTTGGGCGTAGAGGTCGTGGTGATCGGCGTCGATGACCTTGACCATCAGGAAGTCACCCGGCTCGGCATCGAAATGACCGTCGATGTAGACCACGCCATCGATTTCCGGGGCATCGGCCTTGGAACGGGCAATCGTGCCCTCCTCGTCGACGGCATCGACCAGCACCTGAATGACCGTGTCGATCTTGGCTTCGAGCTTGGCGGCGGAAATATCTTCCTGAACCTGCATAAGCCAGCGGCGACGGTCTTCGCGCACATCTTCCGGCGGCAGGCCGGCCAGTTCGTTGGCCTTGGCGCCTTCGACCGGCGAGTAGGCAAAAGCGCC
The DNA here is from genome assembly GCF_036170495.1 of Azonexus sp. Taxonomy (GTDB): domain Bacteria; phylum Pseudomonadota; class Gammaproteobacteria; order Burkholderiales; family Rhodocyclaceae; genus Azonexus. The sequence goes on along the minus strand of NZ_JAVHPH010000159.1, from coordinate 13,356 downwards.
AACGCGATCCAGTTTCGCGTCTTCCAGGAACTGGATCAGTTGATCGAAATCCTCGTCCGTCTCGCCCGGAAAGCCGGTGATGAAGGTCGAGCGGATGATGATTTCCGGGCAGATTTCGCGCCATTTGGCGATGCGTTCCAGCGTGTTTTCGGCCGAGGCCGGGCGCTTCATTGCCTTGAGGATGGTCGGGCTGGCGTGCTGGAAAGGCACGTCGAGGTAAGGCAGTATCTTGCCTTCGGCCATGAGCGGGATGACGTCATCGACCGACGGATACGGATAAACGTAGTGCAGGCGGACCCAGATGCCGAAACTGGCCAGCGCCTCGCACAACTCCTTGAGGCGCGACTTGACCGGTTTGCCGCCCCAGAAAGCCGTGCGGTACTTGAGATCGACGCCGTAGGCCGAGGTGTCCTGCGAAATGACCAGAATTTCCTTCACGCCAGCGCGGGCCAGGTTTTCGGCTTCAGCCAGCACGTCGCCGACCGGCCGCGAGACGAGCGGGCCGCGCAGCGACGGAATGATGCAGAAGGTGCAGCTATGGTTGCAGCCTTCGGAAATCTTCAGGTAGGCGAAGTGATCCGGCGTCAGGCGAACGCCCTGCGGCGGCACGAGGTCGGAATACGGATCGTGCGGCTTGGGCAGGTGGGTATGGACGTAGCCCATCACCTCGTCGGCGGCATGCGGACCGGTGACGGCGAGCACCGCCGGGTGCGTCGATTGCACGATGTCGCCCTTGGCGCCGAGGCAGCCGGTGACGATAACCTTGCCGTTCTCGTTGAGCGCTTCGCCGATGGCGTCGAGCGACTCCTCGACGGCGGCGTCGATGAAGCCGCAGGTATTGACGATGACGAGATCGGAATTATCGTAGCTCGGTGAAATCTCGTAGCCTTCGGCGCGCAGCTTGGTCAGGATGCGCTCGGCATCGGAAGAAGCCTTCGGGCAGCCGAGGGAAACGAAGCCGACGGTCGGCACTTTTTGCTGAATACTCATGCGATGGAAACCTTATCCGGACTGGCCGGCAAACAAAGGGCGTATTTTACGGGGGAATCAGTTTGGCAGGCGGGCAAGTGCCTGTTTCAGCGCGTCAAAACATTTCGCGTCGATGGCCGTGCCGACATTCTCGGCCATGATTTCCAGCGTTTTGGGAATCGGCACGGCACCGCGATACGGGCGTTCGGCGGTGATCGCATCGAAAATATCGGCCGTCGTGATGATCCGCGTTTCGAGGCAGATATCTTTCGCCGTCACCCCGCGCGGATAGCCCTTGCCGTCGAAGCGCTCGTGATGGGCGGCCGACACCTGCGCCAGTTCGGTGAAGGCGTCGATGCGCGAGAGGATCGTCTCGGTGTACATGGCGTGCGCCTTGACCGCCGCCCACTCTTCATCATCGAGCTTGCCGGGCTTGTCGAGCACACTGTTGCTGACGCCAAGTTTGCCGACATCGTGGAGCAGCGCACCACGCTTGAGCCAGCGCCGACGGTCCGCCGCCAGACCCAGCGTCTCGGCGATCAGGTCGGCGTAGAGCGCAACCCGCGTGCTGTGCCCGCTGGTGTAGGGGCTTTTCGAGTCGACAACCTGGCCGAAAGCGGCGGCGATATCGTCGAGATAATCGTCGTCTAGCGCCACGACATGCCCGGCCGGCTCGAGCGCCAGCACCGCTGTCATGACGTCGGGCGAAGCCAGCATTCTCCAGAACGCATCGTCGCCCTCCAGTTGCTCGAATGCCGCTACCAGAGCCGGATCGAACCAGCCGCCAACGCGCTGCCGCACCTCGTCGAAAGCCGCCTGCGGGCCGCCGGAGGTATGAAAAACATCAATCACCTGAGCCAGCAGCGCAATCCGCGAATAAAGCGGAATGGCCTCGCCGGCCAGCCCATGCGGCTTGCCCTGACCGCTGAAATGCTCGTCCAGGCTATAGATGCCGGCCGAAACGCTCTCAGGAAAACGCAGCAGGCGGGCGATTTCAGCACCACGCTGACAGCGCGTGGCAATCAACTCGGTAGCGATCTTTTGCCCGTCGCGCATGATCGTCATCACACTACGGAAACGCTCAGCCAGCGGCGCCCTCAGCCCGGTATGACTAAGCACGAACTGGAGCACACGGGGCAGGCTGTCGCCGACCTTTTTGAAATCACGCTTGAAGCTCAGGTCGTCGGTCAGGTACAGCTCGCAGATGCGCGCGGCGTTGCTGCTGCAGCCCAGATCCTTGAGCAGCAAGGTGTAGTAGAGATTCCACAGATCGTCGTCGCCAAGCCCGAGGCGACGGCCGATGTGCATGCCGATCCAGCAACAACGCACACAATGACCTTCCGGCTGCCCTTCGGTAATATCGAGCGCATGACTCAGCGCCGAGATCAATTCGGAGAACTTCAAGCCAGCCAGGGCGGGCAAGGTAAATTGAACTGGAGAATTTGCAGGCATCAGCTCGTAAATTACCAACAATCAACGTTTTCTCTCGCTTCATGATGAGATCAGAACGGCTGACGCGAGCACAATAACAGCCCGAACGACCACGAAGATTTGCCCTGAAACAATCGCCATCATTCAGAACACTGACGCAATATACTTTATTCGTTATAATGCGCGCCCCAGCGTTCTTAGCTCAGTTGGTAGAGCGTCTGCCTTACACGCAGAATGTCGGCGGTTCGAGCCCGTCAGGACGCACCAAATACCCACTTCATGACAGATCATGAAGTACCGAAACCCCGCTCCAGCGGGGTTTTTCATTTGTATCTTCGTCTCACACCGTCGATATCCATTCCATGGAATGCCGCCACTCCTGACGGTATCGGCGACGGAACACGCTGACATAGCAACTCGCACGGCGAAATCAGAAAAAAAGCCGCTCAAACTAGCCGGCAAAAAGAGGCTGTATTTCCTGACTCAACCCGCCCCCTCTATCGGATCGCCAATGTCTGGATCCGGATTTATTCCACAGCGAAGCACAAACTCAGCGAGGAATTAGCGGATGAGGCGCCGCCTTCTCCTGTTTCTTGACTTGCTTGGCCACCTTCTTTTCCTTGTGGGTCAAGACAGCCGGCTTTTTGCCTTCCTTCGTTCCGTGTTTTTCCTTACCCATGGTCGCTCTCCTTTTAATCAATGGGGAACTATTGAAACTAGCCAAAAATCAATTGTCTGTATGTTGGCGAGCGCACATATCGTTTCAGCTTTGTTCTGTATCATGCAAATTGGTTGGGGATTACAAAAATGACTGGCGCCCAAGTCAAGTCCAAAAATTGCTGTAAATTTCCTTCAGTTCGTTCGATGACGTTTGGTTTTCAGCCGGCGAGAGCAACCACGTTGTTACTCTCGCCGGCGGCGGCTCTGGCGGCGACCCACTCCGCAAATTCGTCCATATCAAGATACCGTCTTTCCTGCCAAACCTCGTTCTGCTCGGCGAGCAGGGCGCCGATCAGGCGCTGTGCGGATTCATCGTTAGGAAAAATACGGATCACCCGCTCACGGCGGCGAATCTCTTCGTTGAGCCGCTCCTGCATGTTGGTCGTGCGCAGCCGTCGCCGATATTTCTCTGGTAGCGCCATGACCGCCATCGCGTCGGCAAAACCCTCCTCGATGCACGCCACTGCCTTCGCCGCTGTTTTCTCGAAGCGCTCGACGAATTCGGCGAGCCGGCGCTTGGCCTCGGCCATGTCTGCCGCCTGGAACACCAGTTTGGCTGCCGCCGCCACCTCCGCCCGGACCTTGGCGCTGCAGCTCCCCAGAATATTGCGCATCAGATGCACCTGACAGCGCTGCCAGCTCACCCCCTGGAAATGTTTGGCAACCGCCTGCGTCAGCCCGCCGTGACTATCGGAAACGACGAACATGACACCTTTCAATCCCCGGCCCTTGAGCCAGCGGAACGTTTCATCCCAGGTGGCGAGGCTTTCGGTGTCGCCGATCTTTACGCCGAGAATTTCGCGGTAGCCATCGCTCCTGATGCCCGACACGACCAGCGCGGCGCGCGACACCACGCGATCGCCTTCCCGGCTCTTGATGAACAGTGCATCGACCAGAACAAACGGATAGTCGCCTTCGAGCTGCCGCTCGTTGAACGCCCTGACGCGCCCGTCCAATCCCGTGCAGAGCGCACTGACCGTCGATTTGGAGAAGCTTGTGCCGCACAATTCTTCGGTGATCGCCGACACCTTACGCGTCGAGACGCCTTGCACCACCATCTCCATCAGCGCCAGCACGAACGCCTGCTCGCTTCTCTGGTAGCGCTTGAATAGGTCCGTCGAGAAAGTGCCATCCCGCGTTTGCGGTACCTGCAGCGTTACCGGCCCGACGCGCGTGTAGAGCGTGCGCGCTCGCGTGCCGTTGCGATAGCCGGACCGATCTTCCGTTCGCTCGTGCCGCTCCGCCCCCAATGTCTCTGTCACCTGCGCCTCCAGTATCTGGTTCAGCACCGCCTCGACTAGCTTCGCCAGCCCGTCCTGTCCGCTCAACAGCCCTGGCAGTAAATCCCGTCCTACGCTAACCTCATATCCAGCCATCGCTTCGTCCCTTTCTTCGGTTAATCAACGTCTCTACAACGTCATCGTACCGAACCGAAGCGGTGGCTACCCACCATCCGATTTACAGCAGTTTAGGGACTCAATCGGCGCCCAAGGCAGCCGGTCCTGAATTAGAGAAAGTAAAAAAACCTGACACCGATCGACACCAGCAGGATGTGTCATCAAATTTCCGAGAAGTACCGAGCGGATAAAATAATGGAGGCGCGATGCCATCCGAATTGATATTCAGCCCGAAACAGAACCGCATTCTTGGCTCATTGGCCACCAATGACTGCTCTCGCCTGCAAGATGACCTTGAACTCGTCCATCTGGAACTCGGCCAGGTTCTTTATGAATCCGGCGATACGCTTGGCTACATTTACTTCCCGATTACCTGCATCGTTTCCCTGATCTTTACAACCCAAAAAGGCGGCACGGCAGAGTTGGCCATTTCCGGCAACGATGGACTGGTCGGCATTCCGCTGGTCCTGGGCGGTGACACGACCACGCACCGGGTGGTTGTGCAGAGTTCCGGCGCTGCTTACCGGATCAAGGTTGAAGTGGTCCGCTGGGAACTCGATCAGGGCGGCGAATTGCAGCATCTTGCCCTGCGCTACACCCAGGCCCTCATGACCCAGATGGCGCAGAGCATCGTCTGCAACCGATTCCACGCCGTCGAACAGCAGTTGTGCCGCTGGCTGCTGGTCAGCCTCGACCTGCTGCCCGGCAATCAGCTCAACATGACCCAGGAACTCATCGCCAACATGCTCGGTGTGCGCCGTGAAGCAATCACCGAAGCCGCCGGAAAGCTCCAGGCCGCAGGCCTGATCGAGTACAGCCGTGGCCATATCACCGTGCTCGACCGCCCCGGGCTGGAAGCCCGGTCATGCGAATGCTATGCCGCGGTCAAAAGCGAATATGACCGGATATTCCGCCTGCAATCCGATGCTCGGGGCCCCAGCCGCCCTCGCCCAAATCCGGCCAGCGTACGCCATCGTGCCGAGGCCCGCTTGCTGCAATCGCCACATCCGGAACCAAAAACAGCCTGGGACAACGCCCAGCTGGTGCACGAACTGCAAGTGCATCAGATCGAACTTGAAATGAGCAACGAAGAGCTCCGTCACGCCTATGAAGAAGCCGACAACCTGCGCGAGCGTTATGCCGACATCTACGACTTCGCGCCGGTCGGCTATTTAACACTCGACCCGCTCGGCGTCATTATCGACATGAATCTGGCTGGCACCGTGCTGCTCGGCACCAAGGGTTCCCAGAAAGGCCGGCATCGCTTTGCCGCCTTCCTCGAGCCCGATCATGCCGAGAAATTCAATCGCTTTGTCGACGATGTTCTCCACTCGAGAAAGAAGCTGCACTGCGAATCCGTGCTGGCGGCCAATGCCCATCGCCCGGCAACCAACATCCGGATCGAGGCAGTGCCGGATGCCGACGGCCACGAATGCCGGATGGTCGTCATCGACACCTCCGGCAACGCGACGAGTACCAGGCACCTATCGCGTCGCAGCTCCGACAGCATTTCCACAAAGGAATAATCATCATGCTTTTTACCTTCAAATCCGCCACCAATGCCGACCTGATCATGCACGAAAAGAGCGCCAAGGAAATTCTTGCCCTGCTCGGCAAAAGCCCGGAAGAGGCACGTGGAATCATCACCGTAGAACAGTTGACCGCAGCAATAGCAACGCTGCAGACAGCCATGGTGGCCGACAAGGCCAAGCCGCAGGAAACCGACTCCAGCCAGAACAAAACCGAAGCAGACGACGAGCCGCCGGTGAGCCTCGCCCAACGCGCCGCGCCCTTCGTCGATATGCTCGAACGCGCCGCAAAAGCCGGCCAGCCGGTTACCTGGGGGGTATGATCCGGCAATGCCGTCCAAAGGGAAGCGCGAGCGCATCCAGCCCACATCCTCCGCAGTAGCTGATGACCTGCGCTTTCCGATCATCGGCATAGGCGCGTCAGCCGGCGGACTGGAAGCCATCGAGCAATTTCTCGGCGGCGTGCCGCCCAATAGCGGCATGGCTTTTGTCGTCGTCCAGCACCTCGACCCCAACCGCTATGGCATGCTGCCCGAACTCCTGCAACGCGCCACCACAATGGTGGTCAAGCAGGCGGGCAACCGGATGAAGATCAAGCCGGACTGTGTTTATGTCATCCCACCCAACAAGGATCTCTCGATCCTCCACGACACGCTCTACCTGCTCAACCCGGTAGCGGCACGAGGTTTGCGTTTGCCGATCAACTCATTTTTGTCCAGCCTGGCCGTAGACCGGCGCGAACGGGCCATCGGCATCATTCTTTCCGGCATGGGCTCGGATGGAACGCTGGGCCTGCTGGCGATCAGCGAACATGGCGGCCTGTCGCTCGTTCAAGACCCGGCCACGGCCAAGTTCGATGCCATGCCGCGCAGCGCGATTGATGCCCGTCTGGCCGATATCGTCGCCCCGCCGGGCGATCTGGCGCGGCTGATTATCGACCGTCTGCAACACCCGCCTCGCCTTTTGCCCCCGGAGCCCTTTCTCGAGCCAGATAGCGACGCCAAGAGTTCGGCCTTCGAGAAAATCTGCATCCTGTTGCGCGCCCAGACCGGTCACGATTTCTCGCTATACAAGAAAAGCACGATCTATCGGCGGGTCGAGCGCCGGATGAGCATTCATCGGCTGGGCGGAATCGGCGATTACGTCGCTTTTCTCCAGAGCAACCCACAGGAAGTCGACCTGCTCTTCAAGGAATTGCTGATTGGTGTCACGAGTTTCTTCCGCGACCCTGCCGCCTGGGCCTATCTGCAGGAAGAAGTCCTGCCCGGAATGATTCGCACCAAAACACCCGACAATCTGCTGCGCGCCTGGGTGGCCGGCTGCTCGAGCGGCGAAGAGGCCTACACACTGGCCATGATCTTCTGCGAAGCAATGGACCATGCCAAACCCGCCAACCGGCTCGACCTGCAGATTTTCGCCACCGACCTCGATCCGGACGCCATCGCCAAGGCGCGGCAAGGAACCTATCCGTCCAGCATTGCCAGTGACGTTTCTCCGGAGCGTCTCGAGCAGTTTTTCGTTGAAGAGAATGGCCGTTTCCGGATCTGCCAGGAAATACGCCAGATGGTGGTGTTCGCGCCGCACAATGTCACGATGGACCCGCCTTTTACCCGGCTGGATATCCTGACCTGCCGGAACGTGCTGATTTATCTCGGCGCCGACCTGCAAAAACGTTTGTTGCCGCTTTTTCACTACAGTCTGAAACCCGGCGGCGCGCTTTTTCTTGGCTCGGCCGAAAGCATCGGCAGCTTTACCGAACTCTTTTCCCCGCTTGAGCCCAAGGCACGAATCTATCGCCGGGAAGAAGCGAAACGAAGAGCAATTGATATCGACTTCCCGACCCGCCATCTGGACGACTCCCCCAACCCCATTCTGATGCCGTCACCGACCATGCAACCTGCCAACCTGCAAACCCTGGCCGACCAATTGCTGCTGCAGAAATTCTCGCCGGCCGCCGTGTTGACCAATGCGGAAGGGGACGTCCTTTTCATCAACGGACGGACCGGGAAATATCTTGAGCCGGCAGCGGGCAAGGCCAACTGGAACATTCATGCCATGGCCCGCGACGGCTTGCGCCAGGAACTGATCCTCGCCCTGCCCAAAGCGCTGCGCAGTGCCGAGGCGGTGGTCATCAAAGATCTGACGATCGAGGATGGCGGAGAGAGTCAATGCCTTGACCTGACCGTTTACCCCATCGAAGAACCCGCCGCTCTGCACGGCATGGTGATGATCGTTTTCGCCGATGCCGTGGCAACAAAACCGGAGCCCAAACGGCGATCAAGAAAGCAGCTTGCCGACGTCCGGGTGGCCGAACTCGAACACGCCCTGCTCAAGTCAAGGGAAGAAGTTCAGAGCATTCGCGAGGAAATGCAGACCTCACATGAAGAACTCAAATCGGCCAACGAAGAGCTGCAGTCGACCAACGAAGAGCTGCAATCGGCCAACGAAGAGCTGACCACATCCAAAGAGGAAATGCAGTCGCTCAACGAAGAGTTGCAGACGGTCAACGCCGAACTCCAGTCAAAAGTCGATGAATGGTCGGCGACCAGCAATGACATGAAGAATCTGCTCAACAGCACCGACATCGCCACGGTCTTTCTCGACAACATGCTGCATGTCCGGCGTTTTACCAGCCAGGCGACCAAGATATTCAAGTTCATTCCAAGCGACATCGGACGGCCGCTGGCCGATATCGTTCACAAGCTGGACTACCTCGATTTGCAGAACGATGCCCAGGATGTCTTGCGGACGCTGGCCTTTTGCGAAAAGCAGATTACCGGCAAGGACGGAAGCTGGTACATCGTTCGCATCATGCCCTACCGGACACTGGAAAACGTGATCGATGGTGTGGTGATTACGCTCATCGACATCAGCGAAGCAAAACGTCTCGAAGCCGAGCTTCGGGCAGCCAGGTCAGCCAGCGATGTCGCCCTGACCACCAAGGATCGATCATGACGCCACCGCTATCAATGACCCCGACCGAGTTGCGGCGCCGGGCAGAAGACCAACTCAACACCACGCCGGGCGGCAAGCCAGCGGCCATGCCGCATGGCGACCAGACGCGACTGGTACATGAACTGCAAGTCCATCAGATCGAGCTCGAAATGCAAAACCAGCTGTTGCGCGAGGCTCAGTCGGAAATATCCCGAAACCTCGCACAACTGACCGAACTGTACGATCTTGCTCCCATTGCCTATTTCACCCTGGATCGCACCGGCTGCATTACCAAATCGAATGCCATGGCCAGAAAGCTGCTGGGTAGCCCGGTGCTGCCCCTGGATCGCTGCCATCTTTCACGATTTGTGGCGCAAGAAGCACTGCACAGCTACAAGGAATTCTTCGAGCGGGTTTTTTCGCAGGGCCAGCTGGAATCCTGCAATCTCAAACTGGCCGGCCCGGCAGAGTACCCTCCCGTCCATGTTTTCATGGAGGGCATTGCCGACGAGAGTCGTCTGGAATGCCGCCTGGTCGTCACCGATCTGAGCCGACAACATGCGTCGGATGAAGCCCTGGCTGCGCTGGCCAGACAGACGGAAGAACTGGCTGCCGCCAAGACTGCTGCCGAAACGGCCAATCGAGCCAAAGCAACTTCTCTTGCCAACATGAGCCATGAAATCAGGACACCGTTGAGCGCCATTCTCGGCATGGCGCATCTGATGCGGCGCTCCGGTCTGAAATCAGATCAGGAAGCACAGCTCGGCAAGATCAACATCGCGGCCAGGCATCTGCTCGGGATCATCAACGATATCCTCGATCTGTCGAAAATTGATGCCGAACAGCTCACGCTGGAGCAGACACCATTCATGCTTGATACACTGCTGGCCGAAGTCAGCAGCCTGGTTATCGACAAGATGAAGGACAAGAATCTCGACTTCCGGCTGGACATGGCCCCGGCACTGCGCGAAAGCCAATTGATCGGCGACCCCTTGCACCTCAAACAGATCCTGCTCAACCTGTTGAGCAATGCTGTCAAATTCACCGAGCACGGACAGATCGAGCTAAGGGCGAACGTGGATGCCGGGAACGACCAGGAAATGCGGGTCAGCTTCGCCGTCCAGGACACGGGTTGCGGCATTCCAGCCGACGCCCTGACTCGGGTCTTCACCCCGTTCGAGCAGGTCGATGCCTCGACAACCCGGCAATACGGTGGCACCGGGCTTGGTTTGAGTATTTCAAAACGCCTGGTACGACTGATGAACGGCGAACTCGGGGTAAGCAGCACACTGGGCAGCGGCAGCACCTTTTCTTTCGCCATCCGCCTGCCAAGGCATATCGACAATCCAGTCACGGCTCATGCTGAAACAAAGCCGTCGCATCCCGACGCTCAAAACATCCTGAAAACAAAGCATCGCGACAAGCGCATCCTGCTCGTCGAAGACGACATCATCATTCAGGAAGTGGCGCTGGCTCTGCTACAGGAAGAGGTCGGCCTGCACGTTGATGTAGCCGACAACGGCGCCCAGGCTGTCGATATTGCCGCCACGAACGATTACGACCTCATCCTGATGGACATGCAGATGCCGGTCATGGACGGCCTGACGGCAACCCGCGCCATCCGCCAACAAACAAAGCACCTGACGACACCGATTCTGGCCATGACGGCCAATGCTTTTGACGACGACAATCAACGCTGCCGGGAAGCCGGCATGGACGATTTCATCGCCAAGCCGGTGGAACCCGAAAAGCTCTATGCCATGCTCGCCAAGTGGCTGGAAACCACGCCGCCGATCAATTAGGCTGGCCCTGATTGACGACAATCACGACCTGATGTTCGACCAGGTCGTCGACCAGTTGAATCACATTGTCCGCCTGTTCCAGGCCATCTACAGTGACGCTGCCTCGAGCATCGACGCTTGAGATGACGGCGATGCGATAGACCGTTGCCCGATAGCGGTAGCGAAGCTTGAATCCCGGCCAATCCGCCGGCAGGCAAGGCGACAGGTGCAATTTGTTGCCTTCCAGCCGCAAGCCAAGCAGCGACTCGACGAGTAGCCGGTACATCCAGCCAGCCGAACCGGTATACCAGGTCCAGCCACCGCGACCGGCGTGCGGGGCCAGCGCATAGACATCGGCGGCCATCACGTATGGCTCTGCCTTGTAGGTATCGACAGCGGTTACGGAATGGGTGTGGTTGATCGGGTTGATCATCGCCGCCAGTTCCCAGGCCCGTTCGCGGTCTCCTCTGGTGGCAAAGGCCATCGCCGCCCAGATCGCCGCGTGGGTGTATTGGCCGCCATTTTCCCGGACGCCCGGCACGTAGCCGCGGATGTAGCCGGTGTCGAGCCGCGATTTGTCGAAGGGCGGGTCGAGCAACTGGATCAGCCCGACCTGCCGGCGCACGAGGTGTTCGTCGACGGCCTGCATGGCCATCTGCCCGCGCGTCGCACTGGCCACGCCGGAAAGCACGGCCCAGCTCTGCGAGATCGAGTCGATCCGGCATTCCGGACTGGTGCTGTCGCCGAGCGGCGTGCCGTCGTCGAAATAGGCGCGGCGATACCAGGCGCCGTCCCAGCCCTGCTCCTCGATGTTCTGGTGCAGTCGGGCGGCTTCGCCCTGACAAAATTCGGCAAAGGCCGGATCGCCATGAATTGTCGCCACACCGCTGAACTGCCGGAGCACTTCATGCAGGAAGAAGGCGAGCCAGACGCTCTCGCCCCGGCCCTCAATGCCGACCCGGCTCATGCCGTCGTTCCAGTCGCCGGAGCCGATCAGCGGCAGGCCGTGCACGCCGAAACGCAGGCCGTGGCGGATGGCGCGCACGCAGTGGTCGTAGAGGCTGGCCACCTCGCCCGAGCGGACCGGCAGATCGTAGTAGGAGTCGTCTTCCGGATTGACCGGGCGGCCTTCGAGGAAATTGCTGCGTTCATCGAGCACACCGGTGTCGGCGGTGGCCTGCACATAGCGGCAGACGGCCAGCGGCAGCCACAGGTAGTCGTCCGAACAGCGGGTGCGCACGCCGCGCCCGGCCGGCGGGTGCCACCAGTGCTGGACGTCGCCCTCGGCAAACTGGCGGCCGGCACAGAGCAGCAGATGCTCGCGGACCAGCCCCGGTTCGGTGTGCACCAGCGCCATCATGTCCTGCAACTGGTCGCGGAAGCCGAAGGCGCCACCCGACTGGTAATAGCCGCTGCGCGCCCAGACCCGGCAGGCCAGCGTCTGATAGACCAGCCAGCCGTTGGCCAGCACATCGAGCGCCGGGTCGGGCGTCTCGACCTGCACGGCGCCCAGTGACTGCGCCCAATACGCTTCAACCGCTTCGAGCGCCATGCGCGCCGCCAGCGGACCACGGAAACGCTGGATCAATTGATTGGCGTCATCCGTCGTTCGCCCAACGCCGAGACGGAAAACGAACTCATGTTCCTCACCATCGGCCAGATCCACCGCCATCTGGATGGCGCCGCAGGGGTCGAGCCCGGCGCCGACCTTGCCGGAAAGGCGGGCCCGTTTGAGCGCCGAGGGCTCGCCCGGCGAACCGTTGCGGCCGATGAATTCGTTGCGGTCGCCGGTCAGCGTGCGGCTCACTTCATCGACATCGAAGAAGGCGACGCGTCCCGCGAACTCGGGGCTGTAGGGATTTCGCGCCAGCAGCGCGCCGCTACCGGTGGCGATCTCGGTGGTGACATGCATGGCCGTTTTGGCCCGCAAATCGCCGAGTACCCACTCGACATAGCCGGTTGCCGAGATCTTCCGCGGTCGACCGGAAATATTGGCCAATTTTAAAATCGAGAATTTGACTGGCGCGTCGATGGCGACATAGATCTTGTGTTCGGAACGAATGCCGCCAACCGAGGTTTCAAAGCTGGTCACGCCAAAACCGTGGCGGACCACGTAAGGCATGGCACCGCGCACCGGCAAAGGCGTTGGCGACCAGACGTGGCCTGTTTCCTCGTCGCGCAGGTAGATGGCCTCGCCGCCGCCATCGCTGACCGGGTCGTTGTGCCACGGCGTCAGGCGGAATTCGTGGGCGTTGTCGCTCCAGGTGTAGGCGCTGCCGCTTTCCGAAATCACCGTACCAAATTGCGGGTTGGCCAGCACATTGGCCCAGGGCGCCGGCGTGGTGTGGCCGGCCGCCAGGGTGATGACGTATTCCCGACCATCGGCCGCGAAGCCGCCCAGGCCGTTGTAGAACTGCAGGTCAAGGCCGCTCACGGTCGCTGCTGGCGGTGCTTCGGGGCGATAGCATCGGCTGGCGATAAGACGCGGCACGCGCGATTCGGGCGGGCTGCGCAGGTCAAGCTGTTCGGCCAGCGTCCCACGACAATCGTTGATCACGGCGCGCGCCACCGATTGCAGCAGGATGCGGTCCTCGC
>NZ_JAVHPH010000158.1:0-1000 GCF_036170495.1 Azonexus sp. | reverse complement strand
GCACGCTCGGTTTCCTGGTCATGGAAACGCAAAGTGAGCGGATGCATTCTGTTCATCGATTAAATGCCTCGAGAGAATTTCACGTCGGCCATGACGAAGAACCGGGTGCTGCAACCGAAGTATGACTTTCAGTCATATGCCAAGGTTCCGCTCGCCGCCAACCGGGATTTACCTGATGTCGCAAGCGCCACGGGCTATGGCAATATGGACGGATGCATGCCCTGCCCCACCTCTCCGCCATCGACTGGATCTCCCTGGCCATTTTCTTCGCCAGCTGGGCCGGCTACGCCTGGTATTCCGAACACAGCCAATGGGGCGCCAACGGTCTGATCCACACCGCCCAGCGCTACCGTCTGGAATGGGCCTACCGCATGCTCGAACGCGACCTGCGGGTAGCCGATTCGACATTGATCGGCAACCTGGTGACCAGCGTTTCCTTCTACGCCAACACGACGATCTACATTATCGCCGGCCTCGTCGCAGCGCTCGGCGCTTCCGACAAGCTGCTCAGCTTCACCGCCGAACTACCCTTCGGCGGCGCCGGCAACCGCGAGTTGCTCGAAATCAAGCTGATGCTGCTGCTCGCCTCCTTCGTCTTTGCCTATTTCAAATTCACCTGGTCGCTGCGCCAGTTCAACCTGCTCTCCATCCTCGTCGGTGCCGCCCCCTTCGGCCAGGCCGGCGAAGCGGACATCGACACCTACGCCCGGCGCGTCGCCGGGGCCAACAACCTGGCCGGCGACGACTTCAACCGCGGCATCCGGGCCTATTATTTCGGCCTCGCCGCCTCCGGCTGGCTGCTCAACCCGGCCGTCCTCGGCGCCTTCGCCATCGTCGTGCTGATCGTACTCTTCCGCCGCGACTACCGTTCACCGGCGCTGCAACTGCTGCGCGACTAGGCCTTGCAGCCTAAATCCCAACTGGCCGGCATCGGCTTCGGCCTGCTCGCCTACGGCATCTGGGGATTTTTCCCGCTTTATTTCCGCCAGTTGTCGGCCAT
>NZ_JAVHPH010000157.1:0-4848 GCF_036170495.1 Azonexus sp. | reverse complement strand
GCACGTCAAGGATTTGTCGCAAACCTACGAACATCTGCAGCGGACTCACCCGATTTCGTCATAGCAGACGCATCTTTGCCAGACTGGCGGTGCGCACCAAACCCCCTCCGTCAAGGTCGGGGTTTTTTCATTTCAGTTTTGGCCAAAATTTTCGGTTGACCGTAGCAAACGCCCGGCCCCGATGCCGGCAGGTCAGTTGTGGCGGGGTTGGGCGTAGCCGTGTTCGACAGCATAAAGCGCGACCTGGACACGGCTGCTCATGTTCAGTTTTTTGAAAATATTCTGCACGTGAATCTTGACCGTGCTTTCGGCCAGATCGAGCTTGCGGGCGATTTCCTTATTGCTTTCGCCGTGCGCCAGAGAGAGCAGGATGTCGCGTTCGCGCGGCGAAAAACGATCGCGCTCGCCGCCCGCGGCTTCGGCCTTCGGCGGATTGCGCACGCCCTGGATCAGTTTGGCCGTCATTTGTTGCGAAACGACTGACTCGCCCTGGGCGGCGCGCCGGATGGCATCGATCAGGGCATCAGTTTCGATATTCTTGAGCAGATAGCCGCTGGCCCCGGCCCGCAAGGCATCGACCAGATCCTGCGCGTCCTCCGACACGGTCAGCATCAAGACGCTGACTTCCGGCATTTCCTCGGCGATGACCTTGACCGCTTCAAGCCCGGACACGCCGGACATGTGGAGGTCGAGCAGGGTCACGTCGGGTTTCAGCGAACGCGCGCGCTTGATGCCTTCAAGCCCGTCACCGGCCTCGCCGACGACCTCGAAATCATCATTGCGCTGGAGCAGGGATTTGATACCGCTGCGAAACAGCGTGTGGTCGTCGACCAGCAGGACACGGATTTTTTCGCTCATATTCAGGCAACCTCTTTGTTTTCGCGGGGCAGGGTCAAGGTAACCCGGGAACCCTCGCCCGGTTTCGATGCGACGCGACATTCACCGCCAATGCGGTGCGCGCGCTCGCGCATTATTTTCAGGCCGACATGCCGGTCAGACAAGCAATTCGGATCGCTTTCCGGATCGAAGCCGACGCCATCATCCTCTATTTCGACGCCAATCCGGCCTATTTCACGCTTGACGACGACCCGCACCTGGCTGGCCTTGGCGTGCTTGCGGATGTTGGACAGGGATTCCTGGACGATGTGCATGATCTGGATTTCGTCGGTCGGCACCTGCGCGGCGCCGCTGCCGATGCGCTCGAAGGCCGTGGCGATGCCGGTCTGCCCCTCGAATTTTTCCAGCGTGGACTGGATGGCCGTGTCGAGGTCGGACTGATGGACGCGGGTCCGGAAATGGACGAGCAATTCGCGCACATCGTCGTAGCTTTCCTGCACGCCCTCACGCAGTTGGCCGGCGGTCTGCATGGCCTCTTCGACCTTGCCCTTGCGCAGGGAGTCCTGCAGCAACTGGACCTGGATGTTGAGAAAGGCCAGGCCCTGGGCGATTGAGTCGTGCAATTCCTGGGCAAGCAGGTTGCGCTCCTCGGAGACCGCCAGTTCCTTCTCGCGCGATTTGAGGCGCTGATTTTCGATGGCCACACCGAGGTGATGCCCGAGCGTTTCGAGCAGATGGATTTGCGGCTCGGACAGCGCCTGCGGCCGCTTGAAATAGAGGTTGTAAACGCCGAGTTTCTGCTTGTCGTAAAGAATGCTGAAGGCGGTCGCCGTGGCGAATCCCTCGCGGATGCAGGTCCGCAATTTCATGCCCGGCGGCGGGTTGACCGTAGCAAAGGCGGCCGAAACACCGGTCTGGAAGACTTCGCCGCACAAGCAGTCGCCGCAATTCATTTCGGCCTCGTGGTCGAGGAAATCGACGGACAGGCCTTGATGGGTAATCAAAAACAACCGGTCCGACGGCTGTTCGTACATGCGCACGGCGCCGGCATCCGCCCCCAGAGCATTCATGATCCGGTCGAGAAAGCCCTCGCTGAGCACCGTTACCGGGGCCGGCTCGCTGAGAAAGGTGGTCGCCGAATAGAGGATGCTTAATTCGTGATTGCGCTGGGCGAGGCGCTGGGTTTCGGCCGCGACCCGCTGCTCCAGCGTGTTGTAAACACTTTGCAGGTGCTCGGCCATCTGGTTGAAGCCGAAGGCCAGGCCGCCCAATTCGTCATCGCTGGCGACCGGGACGCGTACCGTCAGATCGTCGCTCGTCATGCGCTGCATACCGGCATGCAGTGCGCCGACCGGCCCGATGACGAGACGCGAGAAATAGTGAATCAGGACGACCGTGCCAACGATCGCCAGGGCGACCAGGGCCGCCTGCACCGTGCGCAGCAGATTAGTATCGAAGGCGTAGGTGCGCTCCATGGCCAGCGCCAGTTCGTTGATTTTGCTGACGAAGGGTTCGAGCTCGGCATCGAAACGATTCACGGCGTTCTCGCGCTCGGCCCGCACACCGGCCAGGTAGCCGGCAACCAGCGGTCGCACCGTGTCACGCCAGACCTGTTCAACGGTTTGCAGGCGTTCCTGCACCTCGGCATTGCGCGGCGACGACAATGGGCGAGCCGGGTCGCCCTGTTGCAGGTCGCGCAGGACCTTGTCGAAACGCTGTATTTCTTCGCCCAAGGCGAGCGAGGCGCCGGCCGTCGGCGCCTTTGCCTCAAGATCGCGCGCCATCAGATGGCCCATGCGGTAGGTCCGCATGCGCTGGCTACCCGCATCGTTAATCGCCGCAGCGACCCCTTCCAGTTGCCAGGAAATGAGCAGGGTCAACCCGATGACCGAGGCGGCCACCAGAAAAAAGGCGACCAGTATGCCGATAATCTTGCGCGACAGCTTGCCCGGTTTGGCCAGCATCAATCATTGTCCCAAAATCGAATGGCCTAACCTTAGCGCCCAGCCCGGGGGAAAGCAAAGGAGATGGATCAAGAAAAAGCCCGCCGGTTTGACCCGGCGGGCAAAAGTCGCTTCGGAGAGCGCGCCGCGACGATGAATCGATTGACTCGGTTCAGGCGGCCTGCTTTTCGACGTGCGCCTGTTTTTCGTAAAGGAATTCGAGCACGGCTGCGCGGTAGGCGATGTAGGCCGGATCGTGGGCGAGGGTCAGGCGATGACGCGGGCGCGGCAGATTCACCGCCAGGATTTCGCCGACGGTTGCCGCCGGGCCGTTGGTCATCATGACGATCTTGTCGGAGAGCAGCACGGCTTCGTCGACATCGTGGGTGACCATGACCGTGGTCGCCTGGGTCGCCTCGCAGATGCGCATGAGTTCCTCCTGCAGCTTGGCGCGGGTCAGGGCGTCGAGAGCGCCGAACGGCTCGTCCATGAGCAGCACCTTGGGCTCCATCGACAGCGCCCGGGCGATGCCGACGCGCTGCTTCATGCCACCGGAGATTTCATGCGGATACTTGCTGCTGGCGTGGTCGAGGCCGACCAGGCTGATCGCGGCGGCCGTCCGGTCGCGCAGTTTCTGCTTGCCTTCCTTGGTGCCGAAAACAGTTTCGACGGCCAGATAGACGTTCTCGAAGCAGGTCAGCCAGGGCAGCAGGCTGTGGTTCTGAAAAACCACGGCGCGTTCCGGGCCGGGGCCGGCGATTTCGCGGTCTTCGAGTAGCAGCACGCCATCGGTCGGCTTGGTCAGGCCGGCGATGAGATTGAGCAGCGTCGATTTGCCGCAGCCGGAGTGGCCGATCAGCGCGACGAACTCGCCTTGCTTGATGGTCAGGTTGATGTCGCGCAGGGCGACAAATTTGCCCTTCTTGGTGTCGAAGGTCTGACCAACGGTTTGAATTTGTACGAACTTATCCATGTTGTGCGCTCCGCTCATGACGATTCCTTGGTCAGCTTCCGGGCGAGCAGGATCAGGCTTTGCTCGAGAACCAGGCCGACAATGCCGATGACAAAGATGGCGATGATGATGTGCTCCACCTTCAGGTTGTTCCACTCGTCCCACACCCAGAAGCCGATGCCGACGCCGCCGGTGAGCATTTCAGCGGCAACGATGACCAGCCAGGCGGTGCCGATGGACAGGCGGATGCCGGTCAGGATGTAGGGCAGCACGGCCGGCAGCAGAATCTTGGTGACGACCTTCCACTCGGACAGCGCGAGGACGCGGGCGACGTTGAGGTAATCCTGCGGTACGCGCTGGACGCCCTGGGCGGTGTTCATGATCATCGGCCAGATCGAGCAGATGAAAATGGTGTAGGTCGCCGCCGGGTCGGCCCGCTGGAAAACAAGCAGACCAATCGGCAGCCAAGCCAGCGGCGAAACCGGACGGAGCAGGCTGATGATCGGGTTGATCATGGCCGACAAAAATGCCGAGCGGCCGAGGATGAAGCCGAGCGGAATACCGACCAGCGCGGCAAAGCCAAAGCCGATGCCAACGCGTTGCAGCGAGGACAGGATATTCCAGCCGATGCCCTGATCGTTCGGGCCGTTGCTGTAGAACGGATCGGCGAACAGGATGGTGGCGGCATCCCAGGTTTTGACCGGGCCGGGAATACTGCCGCCTTTCATCGTAGCGATGTACCAGATGCCGATCAGCACCACCATGCCGAGCAGCGGCGGCAAGACGGCCCGGCCAATGCTGGCCAGCCTTTCGCTGAAAGGCGTGCCCGGCTCGGCCGGGGCGGTTACGGTTTTTTCCATTTTCTTTTCCTTGGCAGGCTCGATAGCCGCTTCTATGACCGGCGGGCCGCTAATCCCACGGTCAACCGGAATTTTTGCCCCAAATTCAACATTCATCGTCAGTGCGCTCATGGTTCTCTCCTAAGCGTTTGGTGAGCCGTCATTCCTGCGAAAGCCAGAATGACGGCTCCGGGCTTGCCTTAAGCCTTGATCTTGAAACCATCGGCATACTTGGCCGGATCCTTGCCGTCCCAGACCACGCCATCGATCAGCTTGT
>NZ_JAVHPH010000156.1:0-4863 GCF_036170495.1 Azonexus sp. | reverse complement strand
TTGCCGCCTGCGGCATGAAAGGCCGGCTTGAAATGCCGCCCGGCCCGGCCTCTGATCCGCTGCTTGGTCACGCCAAGCCAGCCGCCAAGGATGTTAGCACGACCACCAGCCCCAACACCCAATGACCCAATTTGCCCTGAAAAACGGCGTGCTGTACGCCGAATCCGTTGCCCTGCCCGCCATTGCCGATCAATTCGGTACGCCGGCCTATGTTTATTCCCGCGCCGCCCTCGAAGCCTCGCTGCGCGAGTTCCAGGACGTGTTGGGCGGACACCCGACCGGCCAGGGCGCCTTGGTCTGCTACGCTGTCAAGGCCAATTCAAATCTCGCCGTCCTCAACGTCTTTGCCCGCCTCGGTGCTGGCTTCGACATCGTTTCCGGCGGCGAACTGCAGCGCGTGCTGGCCGCCGGCGCTGATCCGAAAAAAGTCGTTTTTTCTGGCGTTGGCAAGACGGCTGATGAAATGAAGCTGGCGTTGGACGTCGGGATTTTTTGCTTCAACGTCGAATCCGCCGCCGAGCTTGAGCGTCTCAACGACGTCGCCGGCCAGTGCGGCAAGCGGGCGCCGATCAGCCTGCGCGTCAATCCGAACGTCGATCCGAAAACGCACCCGTACATTTCGACCGGCCTCAAGGGCGCCAAGTTCGGCGTCGCCTACGACAACGCGCTCGAACTCTATCGCCGTGCCGCTGCCCTGCCGAATATCGAAGTCACCGGCATCGACTGCCATATCGGCTCGCAACTGCTTGATCCGTCGCCCTTCGTCGAAGCCCTTGACCGCATTTTGGCCCTCGTAGACCAGTTGACCGCAGAAGGCATCCACATTCACCACCTTGACCTCGGTGGCGGCCTTGGCATCAAATACAACGCCGAACAGGTGCAACCGACCGTCGCTTCCTACCTGACGCCGCTGCTCGACAAGCTGTCCGGGCGCGGCCTGCAGGTGGTGCTCGAACCGGGTCGCCGGCTGGTCGGCAATGCCGGCCTGCTGCTCACCCGCATCGAATACCTGAAAGAAGGTGAAGCGAAGAATTTCGCCATCATCGACGCCGCCATGAACGACCTGATGCGCCCGGCGCTCTACGAAGCCTGGCACGACATTTTGCCCGTCGCGCCGCGCACGGGTGCCGCGACCGAGTACGACGTCGTCGGCCCGGTCTGCGAAACCGGCGACTTCCTCGGCCAGGCCCGGTCGCTGGCCGTCAAAGCCGGCGACCTGCTGGCTGTCATGTCGGCCGGCGCCTACGGGATGGCCATGGCCTCGAACTACAACACCCGGCCGCGCGCGGTCGAAGTCATGGTCGATGGCGGCCAGATCCATGTCATTCGCCAGCGCGAAACCGTCGAACAGCTTTACGCCGGCGAGTCCATTCTCCCGAAGTGAGCGGCCTGCGCGTCGATAAATGGCTGTGGGCGGCGCGTTTTTTCAAGACGCGCTCGCTGGCCAGCGACGCGGTCAGCGGCGGCAAGGTGAAGGTCAATGGCGCCGCCGTCAAACCGGCGCGTGAGGTCAAGGTCAGTGACCAGCTCGACATCGCCAACAGCGAAACGCGCTGGGCAGTGACGGTCAAAGCGCTTTCCGACAAACGCGGCCCGGCACCGGAAGCCCGGCTGCTTTACGAAGAAACGCCGGAAAGCATCAGCGCCCGCGAAACGGCGCGGGAAAGCCGGCAGTTCGTTCAGGACCCGGCGGCCGACATCCACGGCCGCCCCACCAAGCGTGACCGACGCCAGATGGACCGTTACGGCCGGTAGACACGCATTCCCACGGTCAACCGGGCTTGCTACGGTCAACCGGGCTTGCTACGGTCAACCGTAAAAAACGGCCAAAATCAAAGTACGTAAGCGAGCGCCAGCGGCAGGAAAAGCAGCGCCGCCAGGTTGCCGATCAGCACGATCGACGCCACGCGCTGCGGCTCCTGCTTGTAACGCTCGGCGAACAGGAAGTTGAGCACGGCGGGCGGCAGGGCGCCGAAAACAAAGAGCATGGCCGCATCGCGCCCCTGCAGCCCAAGCAACTGAATGACGCCGGCGGCGATCAGCATGCCGGCCACCGGGCGCAGCACGGCGCTGCCGACCGCCACCTTCCATTCGCTGAACGATACGTCAGTCATCCGCACGCCGAGCGAGAAGAGCAGCAGCGGCACCGAAACGTCGCCGAGCATCTTGATGGCGATGATCAGCGGCGTCCACATCGGGATTTTGACCAGCGCCACGGTCAACCCGGCCAGCGCGGCAAAAACCACGGGGATACGCCACAGCGTCAGCAGCCGTGTCGTTGGGTCGAGCAGACGAGCCCCGAACGAGAAGTGCAGCGTGTTTTCGACCATGAACAAGATTACCGCCGCCGGCAGCGCCGCTTCGCCCCAGGCCAGCACGGCGAGTGGCAGGCCGATGTTGCCGGAGTTGTTGAAGAGCATCGGCGGCACCAGCGTTTTCGGCTGGATGCCGAACAGCCGGGCAAGCGGCCAGGCGAGCAGGCCGCAGGTGGCGAGAACAAGAAAGCCGCCGAGGGCCAGCGGGGCGTAGGCGGCGAGGTCGAAGGACTTGCCGGCCATCGCCGCGAAGACCAGGGCCGGGATGAAAATATCCATGTTCAGCCGGTTGGCCACCGCCATTTCCGGCTTGTGTTTGCGACCGTAGAAATAGCCGGCGGCAACGATCCCGAAGATGGGGAAAAGAATGGCCAGCAGACGGAAACTCAGGCTTTGCTCGTCCAAACGGAAGGCCTCAAATGGGGGTGGGCAACAGATGGGATTGTGCGGACGCCGGGGGCGCCCGCACAGCAGGGATTACCCCTAAATTTCAAAGCACGTAGCGCGACAGATCTTCGTCGGCAGCGACTTCGCCGAGCTTTTCATTGACGTAGGCGGCATTGACCAGAATCTGGTCGAGGCCGACCTTGCCAGCATCGAACGAGACTTCTTCGAGCAGTTTTTCCATCACCGTATGCAGGCGGCGGGCGCCGATATTCTCGGTCCGCTCATTCACCTGAAAGGCGATTTCGGCCATCCGGCGGATGCCATCGTCGGCAAACTCAATCAGCACGCCTTCGGTTTCGAGCAGCGCCTGATACTGCTTGGTCAGGCAGGCGTCGGTCTGGGTCAGGATGCACTCGAAATCAGCCACCGACAAGGAATCGAGTTCGACACGAATCGGGAAACGGCCCTGCAACTCGGGAATCAGATCCGACGGTTTGGACAGGTGGAAGGCCCCGGAGGCGATGAACAGAATGTGATCGGTCTTGATCATGCCGTACTTGGTGGACACCGTCGTCCCCTCGACCAGCGGCAGCAGGTCGCGCTGGACGCCCTGACGCGAGACATCGGCACCGTGCATCTCCGAACGGCTGGCAATCTTGTCGAGCTCATCGAGGAAAACAATGCCGTTCTGCTCGACCGCCTTAACCGCCTCAAGCTTCACATCCTCGTCATTGACCAGTTTGGCGGCCTCCTCGTCGGTGAGCAGCTTGAGCGCCTCCTTGATCGGCAGCTTGCGCGATTTCTTCTTGCCGCCGCCGATGTTCTGGAACATGCCCTGGATCTGCTGAGTCAGCTCTTCCATGCCGGGCGGCGCAAAAATCTCTGCCTGCATGCCCGACGCGGCGATTTCGATGTCGATTTCCTTGTCGTCGAGCTCGCCTTCGCGCAGCTTCTTGCGGAATTTCTGGCGGGTCGTGTTCTCCGCTGCGGTCGACTCGGAATTTTCGGCAAAAAAGTTGGGGCCGCGCGCCGTTGGCAGCAGCACGTCGAGGATGCGCTCCTCGGCCGCGTCCTCGGCGCGAGCGCGCATGGTCTTCATGGCCCGCTCGCGGTGCGACTTGATGGCCATCTCGACCAGGTCGCGGATGATCGTCTCGACATCGCGGCCGACGTAGCCGACCTCGGTGAACTTGGTCGCTTCGATCTTGATGAACGGCGCGTTGGCCAGGCGAGCCAGACGGCGGGCGATTTCGGTCTTGCCGACGCCGGTCGGGCCGATCATCAGGATGTTCTTCGGCGTAATTTCCTGACGCAACGGCTCGGCCACCTGCGACCGCCGCCAGCGGTTACGCAGCGCGATGGCGACCGCCTTCTTGGCGTTCTTCTGGCCAACAATGTGTTTGTCGAGTTCGGAAACGATTTCCTGCGGCGTCATCGCGCTCATTCCAGCACCTCGATGGTGAAATTGCGGTTGGTGTAAATGCAGATGTCGCCGGCGATTTCGAGCGACTTGGTGACAATGTCGCGCGGACTCAATTCGGTATTTTCGAGCAGGGCCCGCGCCGCACTCTGCGCGTAGGAACCGCCGGAACCGATGGCAACGATGCCCTGCTCCGGCTCGAGCACATCACCGTTGCCGGTGATGATCAGCGAAACCTCCTTGTCGGCCACCGACAGCATCGCCTCCAGCCGGCGCAGGGCACGGTCGGAACGCCAGTCCTTGGCCAGTTCGACGGCCGAACGCAGCAGATTGCCCTGATGCTTGTCGAGCTTGGCCTCGAAACGTTCGAACAGCGTGAAAGCGTCGGCCGTGCCGCCGGCAAAGCCGGCCAGGATGCGACCGTTGTAGAGGCGGCGAACCTTCCTGGCGGTGGCCTTGATGACGATGTTGCCGAGCGTGACCTGGCCGTCGCCGGCCATGGCGACGGAATTGCCCCGGCGCACCGACAGAATCGTCGTGCCGTGATATTGCTCCATGTTTTTTCCTGAATTAAGAGGCGCTGACAAAATGCAGCGAAGCGGCCCGGGCTAGGCGGGCCGACAAAGACAGTACAAGCGGTACGGCGAGGAGGCTCAACGACGCCAGGGGCATTTTCTCAGTGCCTCTAAGACTTGGGAACGAGAATGCGCGCCTGCTTGTTGAGGCCGACCACGGCCATCA
>NZ_JAVHPH010000155.1:0-1005 GCF_036170495.1 Azonexus sp. | reverse complement strand
CCAAGCCGATCGAGCTGACCCTGATCCGCGAAGTGATCAAGGTGCAGAGCGTCAAATCCAAGCTGGTCGAACCCGGCTACGGCTGGGTGCGCGTCACCCAGTTCCAGGAAAACACCGTGGCCGAACTGGCCAAACATGTTTCCGCCCTCTACAAGGATGGCAACAAGCTGAACGGTCTGGTGCTCGACCTGCGCAACGACCCGGGCGGCCTGCTCAATGGCGCCATCGGCGTTTCGGCGGCTTTTCTGCCACCCGACGTCAAGGTCGTGTCGACCGATGGCCGCACCGCCGATGCCAAGCAGGAATTCAGGGCCAGGGCGCAGGATTACCTGCGCGGCAACAAGGAAGATCCGCTCAAGAGCATGCCCGTCGAAGCCAAAAAGGTGCCGATGGTCGTCCTGGTTAATGGCGGCTCTGCCTCGGCCTCGGAAATCGTCGCCGGCGCGCTGCAGGATCACAAGCGCGCCATCATTGTCGGCACCCAGAGCTTTGGCAAAGGCTCGGTGCAGTCCGTTCTGCCCCTGCCGGGCAACACCGCCATCAAGCTGACCACGGCCCGCTACTACACGCCGGAAGGCCGTTCGATTCAAGCCAAGGGCATCACGCCGGACATCGTTGTCGAAGAGAGCGCCAACGGCTCCAGCCCCGGCATGCGCGTGCGCGAGGCCGATCTCGACCGTCACCTAAGCAACGACCGCGACAAGGAAGCCGCCAAGGAAGCGGCAAAACCGGAAGCCAAGAGCTCCGCCAAACCGCCCAAAAACGGCAAGGACAAAAAGGAGGACACCGAGGACGACATGCCGCAACGGCTGGAATACGCCACCAAGGGCGACTACCAGTTCCAGCAGGCGCTGAATCTTCTCAAGGGTCTTCAGATCATGCAAAATAAAGCGCAATAGTTCATTGATCGGGAGGGATGATGACCAACACAGACCTCAAGAAAAACCGCGAAATTCTGTTCTCCAAGTTCCCCCCGGGCCAGGTGCCCGAGGCGGCCGATGATCT
>NZ_JAVHPH010000154.1:0-4883 GCF_036170495.1 Azonexus sp. | reverse complement strand
AAATCATGAGCAAACGCTGGTATGTCGTTCACGCCTACTCCGGTTTCGAAAAAAGTGTCATGCGTGCCATTTTGGAGCGCATAGAGCGGCTAGGTATGCAAGACAAATTTGGCCGCATTCTGGTGCCGGTTGAGGAAGTGGTTGAAATGAAGAATGGCCAGAAGGCCATCTCTGAACGCAAGTTCTTCCCGGGCTATGTGCTGTGCGAAATGGAAATGGACGATGATTCCTGGCACTTGGTGAAGAATACGCCCAAAGTAACCGGTTTTGTCGGCGGCACGGCGACCAAGCCCACGCCGATTTCCGAAAAAGAAGTTGAAAAAATCATGCAGCAAATGCAGGAGGGTGTTGAGAAACCCCGTCCGAAGGTGTTGTTTGAGGTTGGCGAAGTTGTGCGCGTCAAGGAAGGTCCGTTTACCGACTTCCATGGTGCCGTCGAAGACGTTAATTACGAAAAAAATCGCATCCGCGTCTCGGTGACTATCTTTGGTCGCGCTACGCCGGTCGAGTTGGAGTTTGGCCAGGTCGAAAAAGCCTGATCGCTGTTTTAGGGCAAGCCGAAAGCCCTCCGTTTCGGCAAGAGGAGCGTTGGTAGCGGAAGTGTTTCCGTGAAGGCGCGCTAACACTCATCAATAAGGAGCAATTATGGCCAAGAAAATTATTGGTTATATCAAGCTGCAAGTGCCTGCTGGCAAGGCAAATCCGTCGCCCCCAATCGGTCCGGCGCTGGGTCAGCGCGGACTGAATATCATGGAATTCTGCAAGGCATTCAATGCCCAGACGCAAGGCGTCGAGCCGGGTCTGCCGATTCCTGTTGTGATCACTGCATTCGCGGACAAGTCCTTCACTTTTGTGATGAAGACGCCCCCGGCCACCATCCTGATCAAGAAGGCTGCTGGTATCAAGTCCGGTTCGGCCAAGCCGCATACAGACAAGGTGGGCAAGATCACGCGTGCTCAGGCTGAAGAAATCGCCAAGACCAAGATGCCTGATCTTACCGCCGCAGACATGGATGCAGCCGTTCGCACCATTGCTGGTTCCGCCCGTTCCATGGGCATTACGGTAGAGGGTCTGTAATCATGGCTAAGCTCACCAAAAAGCAAAAAGCCCAAGCGGGCAAGATTGTTGCGATGAAGCTGTATCCGGTTCAGGAAGCACTGACTCTGGCCAAGGAAACCGCAACCGCCAAATTTGACGAGTCCATCGACGTTGCTGTTAATCTGGGTGTCGATGCACGTAAATCGGACCAGGTTGTTCGTGGTTCTGTCGTTCTGCCAGCTGGTACCGGCAAGTCCGTCCGTGTGGCCGTTTTCGCCCAGGGCGAAAAGGCTGAGGCCGCCAAGGCCGCCGGTGCGGAAATCGTCGGTTTCGACGACTTGGCCGCTGAAGTCAAGGCGGGTAACCTGAATTTTGATGTCGTTATCGCGACGCCGGATGCCATGAAGATCGTTGGCCAACTCGGCCAGATACTCGGTCCGCGTGGCCTGATGCCGAACCCGAAGGTCGGTACCGTGACGATGGATGTCGTCACTGCCGTGAAGAACGCCAAGGCTGGTCAGGTTCAATACCGTACTGACAAGGCTGGCATCATTCACGCCACCATCGGCCGTGCCTCCTTCTCGATCGAGAGCCTCGAGTCCAACCTGAAGGCGCTGATTGATGCATTGAACAAGGCGAAGCCGGCTTCTTCCAAGGGCCAGTATCTTCGCAAGGTTGCAGTTGCTGCCACGATGGGCCCCGGCGTTCGCGTCGATCAGGCCACTCTTATTGGCTAAAAGTACTTTGGGCTGCTGGTGATTGCCTAGGCAGTCACCAGCAGATCGTCAAAGACCGCAGGCGCCTTGGCAACGAGGCTTAATCGCGAAAGCACCCTGCGCAGACGGTGTCCCAGAACAAGATTTTCTGCTGACCGGAAACGGGCGGCATAGCTTCTGGTTCAGGTCGCCGTAGGTGCGGCGGGAAATTCTTCCCGTCGTGTTATGACTTGAAAGGAGGAAAGACCTGTGGGTCTCAATCTGAACGACAAAAAAGCGGTTGTAGCTGAGGTATCGGCACAAGTAGCCAACGCCCAGACTATCGCGATTGCCGAATATCGTGGCATTGAGGTCGGTGACCTCACTGTGCTGCGCAAAAAGGCTCGCGAATCTGGCGTCTATCTGCGCGTGTTGAAGAATACCTTGGTGCGTCGCGCCGTCGCGGACACCCCGTTCGCAGGCCTGGCAGATCACATGGTCGGACCGCTGATTTACAGCGTATCCGCCGATCCCGTGGCTGCCGCGAAGGTGCTTAGCGATTTCGCTAAAACCAACGACAAATTGGTACTCAAGGCTGGCTCCTACGCCGGCAATGTGCTCGACAAGGCTGGTGTGCAGGCGCTTGCGTCCGTCCCGAGTCGCGAAGAGCTGCTCTCCAAGCTGCTGTACGTCATGCAAGCTCCGGTCGCCGGCTTCGTCCGCGGTCTGGCTGCCCTGGCTACCCAGCGCGAAGAAGCTGCCGCTTGATCCCTACCGCATACGAACTGATTTAGGAGTTTATTGAAATGGCAATTAGCAAAGAAGACATTCTGGAAGCCGTAGGCTCCCTGACCGTTATGGAACTGAATGACCTGGTCAAGGCATTCGAAGAGAAGTTTGGCGTTTCCGCTGCTGCCGTGGCTGTTGCCGGCCCGGCTGGTGCTGCTGCTGTTGTCGAAGAGCAGACTGAATTCACCGTCATGCTGAACGCAGCCGGCGACAAGAAGGTCGAAGTCATCAAGGTCGTTCGTGCTGTGACCGGTCTTGGCCTCAAAGAAGCCAAGGATCTGGTTGATGGTGCTCCGAAGGCAGTCAAGGAAGGTGTTTCCAAGGCTGATGCAGAAGCCCTCAAGACCCAACTGGAAGCAGCTGGCGCCAAGGTCGAAGTTAAGTAATAGACGTTTCGCAAGCGGGCTGGCGGCTTTGTCGCCAGCCCTTTTGTGCTTTGTATTGCAGGCTTAATACACCCCAAAAACGAACTTGAATAACGCCAGTTGGCAAACGCAAACGATGCTTTCTTCTTCCCCTCTGGGGAGGAGAGTTCGTTTGCGTTTGCCTGTTTTCTCAGGTTCAACGTTTGATTCCATCCTCACGGAGTTACCATGACTTACTCCTTCACCGAGAAGAAACGCATCCGCAAGAGCTTCGCCAAGCGCGCCAGCGTGCTTGACGTCCCCTACTTGTTGGCGACCCAGTTGCAGTCTTTCAAGGATTTTCTGCAAGACGGGGTCGCTCCAGAGCGGCGGAAAAACGAGGGCTTGCAAGCCGCATTCACCTCTATATTTCCGATCATTTCGCATTCCGGCAACGCTCGCCTGGAGTTCGTAAGCTACATGCTGGGTGAGCCGGCATTTGATGTTACGGAATGCCAGCAGCGTGGCCTTACTTTCGCATCTTCGCTACGTGCGAAGGTCCGCTTGGTCATCATGGATCGTGAAGCACCCGATACCGTCAAGGAAGTCAAAGAGCAGGAAGTTTACATGGGCGAAATGCCCTTGATGACGACCAACGGTTCTTTTGTTATCAACGGAACCGAGCGGGTTATCGTTTCGCAGTTGCATCGCTCACCTGGTGTGTTCTTTGAGCATGACCGTGGCAAAACTCATAGCTCGGGTAAGCTGCTTTTTTCTGCGCGGGTCATTCCTTATCGTGGATCGTGGCTGGATTTCGAATTCGATCCGAAAGATACGTTGTTTTTCCGCGTAGACCGTCGTCGGAAGATGCCGGTCACCACCCTGCTGAAGGCCATTGGCATGTCGTCCGAGGAAATTCTAGCTCAGTTCTTCGAGTTTGATACCTTCCTGCTGTCCAAAGACAAAGTCGAGTTCACCCTGGTTCCCGAGCGGCTGCGTGGAGAAGTTGCTCGATTTGACTTTGTTGGCCCTGATGGCAAGGTGAT
This sequence comes from Azonexus sp., assembly GCF_036170495.1. GTDB lineage: Bacteria > Pseudomonadota > Gammaproteobacteria > Burkholderiales > Rhodocyclaceae > Azonexus. The sequence continues at coordinate 971 of NZ_JAVHPH010000154.1, read as the reverse complement.
TGTCGCCAAAGACAAGCGTATTACTGCCAAGCATATCCGTGACATCGCTACAGTCGCCATCAAGCAAATTGAAGTGCCGGAGGAGTTTCTGGTCGGGCGAGTCGTTGCCAAGAGCATCATTGACAAGGCGACGGGCGAAGTCATTGCCAACGCCAATGACGAAATAACTGAAACATTGCTCACCAAACTGCGCGAATCCGAGATTTCGACGATCGAAACCCTGTACACCAATGAACTCGATCGTGGAGCGTTTATTTCAAACACACTTCGCGCCGACGAAACAGCAAGCCGCCAAGCTGCTCGTGTTGCCATTTATCGAATGATGCGTCCAGGCGAACCGCCGACGGAAGAGGCGGTTGAAATCCTGTTTAACGGACTCTTCTATTCTGACGAACGCTACGACCTGTCTGGGGTTGGCCGGATGAAGTTCAATCGGCGCCTGGCTCGTCCTGATGTGATTGAGTACAAGCTGATGCTCAAGGGCTTGGCTTCCAAGGCCGAAGCTGCGCTGAAAAATCTGGCTGAAGCTTCTGGTTTTGCGCTGGCTGCCATTCAAGATCTAGTCGGTTTGATGCCATTTGGCGCCCGTGCCATGGTTGAAAACGTGACGTTGGCAGAAGCAGAGGCGCTGTCTGCAAAGATCAAGCCGCTCGGTGCCAACGTTGAAGTTCGCGAACAACTAACCCTGTCGCCTCGTGACATTGTTGAGGTTATCAAGATTCTCGTTGAATTACGCAACGGACGCGGCGAGATCGATGATATTGACCACTTGGGTAATCGTCGTGTTCGTTCTGTTGGTGAGTTGGCTGAAAATCAATTCCGCGCCGGTCTCGTTCGTGTTGAACGTGCCGTCAAGGAACGCCTTTCGCAAGCCGAATCCGACAACCTGATGCCGCACGACCTGATCAATGCCAAACCGATCAGCGCTGCAATCAAGGAATTCTTTGGCTCAAGCCAATTGTCGCAATTTA
>NZ_JAVHPH010000153.1:0-1008 GCF_036170495.1 Azonexus sp. | reverse complement strand
GTGAACCCCACCGAACGCTGCAATCTCAACTGCACCTATTGCTACCTGCCCGGCGCAATGCGCCGCGACGGCAGCCATATGTCGCAAGACAAGTTGCTGGCGGCACTGGACAAGCTGCGCGCTTACTTCAAGACGGTGATGCCCGAAGGACGCCGCCCGCGCATCATCTTCCATGGCTCAGAGCCGCTGCTGAACCGGCAGGGGGTCTTCAATGCCATCGATGCCTTCGGCGATGATTTTGTCTTCGGTCTTCAGACCAACGGCACCTTGCTCGATCAGTCGGCGGTCGATTTTCTCACCGAGCGCAAAGTCAGCATCGGTCTCTCCCTTGATGGACCAGAGGCGGCCATCACCGACGCGACGCGTCATACCTGGAGTGGGCGCAGCGTCCATCAACAGGTGCTGGCGGCGATGGATAAGTTGCGCGGTTATGACGCATGGAGTGTGATCACCACCTGCACCACCGAGAACCTCGCTTATCTGACGCAAATGATCGAGCTGTTTCACGCCCACGAGGTGCCAACCTGCTTGCTCAACACCGTCCGCTGCACGCTGCCCGGTGCCCGCAACGTGAAACCGACCGACGCCAATATGGCGCGCGCCTTCTTCGCCGCGCTCGACCGCAACCATGCGCTGTACCGGGAAACCGGGCGCAAGCTGGTGGTGGCTGATTTTGCGAATATCCTCCTTGCCATTCTCGCGCCGTCGGCGCGACGGTTGATGTGCGACATCTCGCCCTGCGGTGGTGGCCGCGCCTTCTTTGCCCTCGCCGCCGATGGCGATCTCTATCCTTGCAGCGAGTTCATCGGCCTGCCGCGCTTCAGCGGCGGTAACCTGTTTTCCAATAGTGTTGAGGCGGCGCTCAAGTCGGACGGCTTTCGCCTTGTCACGGGACGTGATGTGGACACCTTCTCGCCCTGTCGTGACTGCGCCATCCGCCACTTCTGCGGCTCGCCCTGTCCGGCGGAAGCGCACGAGATGAACGGCGGCATGGACCGCACCGGCGCC
>NZ_JAVHPH010000152.1:0-21389 GCF_036170495.1 Azonexus sp. | reverse complement strand
TGCAACGCCGGCTCGGCGAGGACATCGACGAGGAAAAGCTGCGCCAGACGACGGTAACCATGCTCAAAACCGGCTTTGCCAGCGCCGACGGCGAGGAGGATGGCGAAGATATCGGCATCGGCCTCGAGGCCATGAAACTGGCCGTGCGCATCCTGTGGGGTGAAACGCAGGGCGACGATTCGCTGCCCCGCATCGAGTCCTACGAGGACGGCGAAATGCCCGGCTCGGTGCGCATTGCCATCGCTTCGGACAAGGGCGACCTGCTCTCCGGCCACTTCGGCTCCTGCCTGCGTTTTCTCGTTTATCAGGTATCGCCGACCGAAATCCGCCTCGTCGATATCCGCGACACCATGGATGCCGAGTTCGCCGAAGACAAGAACCTCTGGCGCGCCAAGCTGATCGGCGATTGTCACGTCTGCTACGTCGTCTCGATTGGCGGCCCGGCTGCCGCCAAGGTCATCCGCGCCGACATCTACCCGATCAAGATCCCCGATGGTGGGCCGGCGCTCGACATCCTCCAGCCCTTCCAGGTAGCCATGGTCGAATCGCCGCCGCCCTGGCTGCTCAAGGTTCTCGGCGTCTCGGCCGAGAAGCGGCTGAAAAACTACAGCGCGGCGGAAATCGACGAATGAGTCGGTTAAAGGCGGCTCAGGCCGCCACCCTTTCCATCTGCCTTGGCGCCAAGCCAACCTGGGTCAGGATGGTCCCCTCGTCGCCATTCCACCACAGCGCCACCCAGGCGGCGCCTTCGCCATCGATACGCTCGATGTCGCAGATGGCGCCGACCATGTCCCGGAACATATCCAGATCGTCCTCATCCAGCCCGGGATCGACGCTGACTTCGAGAACGCGGACCTTGTCGCCCAGGCTGACGATCTGTCCCTTGCAATCAATGGTGGTGGCACTCATGGCGAACTCCGTTGGGGTTGGGTCTGCTGCCCTGTCGCAAAGTCGACGTCGGCAGCCTGCTTTTACCCATCTTCGCAACGGCCGTGCCAAGTCCGCACCTTTCAACTTTCAAACCCCATCCAGGAAAAACCATGAATAAAATCGGACTATTTTTTGGCACCGAAACCGGCACCACCCGCCTGATCGCCAAGAAAATGCAGAAACAACTCGGCGACGACGTCTGCGACAAGCCGGTCAACGTCAACCGCATCACCCCGGAAGACATGCTCAAATACGACGCGCTGATCCTCGGCACGCCGAGCTACGGCATCGGCGAAATCCCCGGCAAGGGCGCCTCGTCCGGCTGCTTCGAGCCGAACTGGGAAGAATTCCTCGCCCTGCTCCCGGCCGACGTGGACTTCAGCGGCAAACGCATCGCCTTCTTCGGCCTCGGCGCCCAGGAACGCTACGCCGACCGCTTCTGCAGCTCGCTGTTCGCACTGGTCGAGAAGTTCAAGGGCTGGGGCGCCGAGATCATCGGCGACTGGCCGACCGATGGCTACACCTACGACCACTCCGCCGCCGAAGTCGACGGCCGTTTCATCGGCCTGCTCATCGACCAGCGCACCCAAGGCATGTTCACCGACGAGCGCATCACCACCTGGCTGGCCCAGGTCAAACCACTGTTGCTGGAAAAGCTGACAGCGGAAGCTTGAGGGCGAAATATGACCTGAACTGACCATCGTTGCTCATGGACGGTGGTCAGCAAATATCTGACGCCTCAGCAGATTGGCACAGAGACAATGAAGCTGTCATCAGGGTGGCATCGGCCAATTACCTCCTTGCTCTATCTCGCAACAAGAGCCGTCAAGCCTCTTAACAGCATCGGGGCACTCGGAGGCATGAGGCATAATGCCAAGATTCTTGCCTATCGCAGCCCGAAGCCCTTTGCCTATGAGTCTGATCAAGTCCCGAAAACGCGTTGCCGATCACGGCGAGGTATTCACCCCAGCGTGGATGGTCGATGCCATGCTCGACCTCGTGAAGGATGAAACCGAGCGCATCGACTCCCGCTTCCTGGAGCCGGCCTGCGGCAGCGGGAATTTTCTCGTTCGGGTGCTGCAACGCAAGCTCGCTGCGGTCGAACTCAAGTACGGCAAATCGGACTTCGAGCGACGGCACTATGCACTGCTTGGGCTGATGTGCATCTACGGCATCGAGCTGTTGGCGGACAACATTGTCGAGTGCCGAGCCAACGTGCTGGGAATTCTCTCCGACTACCTGAATATCGATGAGTCGGACGACCTATATCAGGCCGCCTTTTACGTCCTTTCCCGGAACCTCGTCCACGGCGACGCTTTGACGATGCGCAACAGCGATGGCCAGCCGATCACCTTTGCGGAATGGGGCTATCTCGGCAAGGGCAAGTTCCAGCGGCGCGACTTCCGCTTTGACGTTCTCACCGGTTCGTCAGCCTTCAGTGCTGAAGGTTTCCTGACCCATCATTCGCTGCTGAATCCACTTCTCGCTGCGGCCATGCTGTTGCCAAAATTCGCGGGCGCGATCCAGAGAACGCGCCGGGTCGTTCATGTCCTGGATGCGCTCGTAACCCACCCTGGCCAGCCATTGCTTGAAAGGCTCCGCCCTGGGCGAGGGGATGGACTGGATGATGCGCAACAAAGCCTCGACATCGGCGCAGTCGGTCTGGCGCATCTTTCCGTCGGGCGCGCGCATTTTCAACTGTCGACAAACTGTCGACAGTTCAAGCCCGCCCTCCGTCTTGACGCGGATTTTCATCTTGAACCAGTAGTCCCGAGCATTGGCGCTGTCGGTCAAGGCCGCCACCACATCGATCACCGAGAAAAACCAGGTTTCCGACGCCTCATCGTAAATGCGGCGGATGTTGAAATCCTCGAAAACCGCCAACGCTTGTTCCTTATTCATCACCCGCTCCCATCGGGCGGATCATGCTGTTGATGAAGGCGATTTCGTCGTTCGTGATGCCGTACTTTTTGTAGAGAGTCTCGTCAGTCCAGTCTTGATCCCAAGTCTGTTGAGGAACCCGCAACAAGCTGACCGATTACTGGAGGGATCACGCGGTTACGGGCGAAAGGGAATACGCCATGTTGACCAACCTGATTCATCAGGAGTGGAGCGGGGTGTCGGTCAAGCAACACAAGGATTTGAAGGGGTTGAAAAGCCAAAACCTGCGTGACCACATGAACGAAGCGGAGCTGATTTTTACTGCGCTGGCTGAGCTTTCCACACGCCAGATTGCTGAAAGTATCGACGCTACCGGCGTGGCCGAAAATGCCGAGGCGGGCCGCAAAGGCGGCACAATCGCCAAAAAGGCGAGACAGGCGCTGGAAGACAAGACCGGGCGTAGTGTGGTGACGGGTGAAAATTTCCTGCCGCCGGGTTCGGTACCCAAGGTGTTGGATGTGGATGGCGATGAGTAAGAGCATCGAAGAAATCCTGACGCCCAGGCCGGAAGCTCGCCCCCGCATTTACGCCTACTCGATTGCCGATGTGGCGCATCAGGGTCTTCTCAAGGTCGGGCAGACGACGCGTAATGTGAAGCAGCGCGTCGCCGAGCAGCTCAAGACGGCCGCCATCAAGAATTACCGGATCGAACTCGACGAAGCCGCCGAGCGTGACGATGGCAGTATTTTCAGCGATCACGAAGTGCGTGCAGCGCTGGCCCGAAAGGGCTTCGAGAACGTCGAACTGGAGTGGATGCGCTGTGTGGTCGAGGACGTGCAGACTGTGCTGGCCGAACTGCGGTCGGGCCAGCGGTTCACGGGGACGCATCACGAAGCTTTCCCGATGCGCCGCGAGCAGGCCGAGGCGGTCGACAAGACTTTCGATTATTACCAGTCGATCTGGGCCGAGAACCGGAACGCCGCGCCACGTTTTCTGTGGAATGCGAAGATGCGTTTCGGCAAGACTTTCACCGCCTACCAATTGGCCCGGAAGCTCGGCGCGAAACGCGTGCTGGTCGTTACCTTCAAGCCGGCGGTGGAGGATGCCTGGCAGACGGACCTTGAGAGTCACGTGGACTTCAACGGCTGGCAGTATCTGTCCAAGGCATCCGGGGGCGACCCGACGCAGATTGACCGCAACCAGCCAGTCGTCTATTTCGGCTCCTTTCAGGATTTGCTTGGCCGCGATACGGCGGGGAACATCAAGCCCAAAAACGAGTGGATACATGCGGTGAATTGGGACTTGGTGGTCTTCGACGAATACCATTTCGGGGCCTGGCGCGAGACGGCGAAGGAGCTGTTCGAGGGCGAGGAGGAGACCGTCGCCAAGAAGGAGGCCAAGCTCGAATACGCCGGCGGGCTGGAGGACATGAATGAAGACCTCACCGTGCTCTCGGAGAAGGAAACCGAGTTCCTGCCTATTACCACCCAGGCGTACCTCTACCTTTCCGGCACGCCGTTCAAGGCGCTGGCGACTGGCGAGTTTATCGAGGAACAGATTTTCAACTGGACCTATACCGATGAACAGCGCGCCAAGGAGACGTTTGCCTTGGAAAACCCCGGTCAGCGCAATCCCTATGGGGCGTTGCCGCAGATGCGGCTGCTGACCTACCAGATGCCGGACGAGCTGGTGGCCATTGCCAGCGCCGGAGAGTTTGACGAATTCGATCTCAACGCTTTTTTCGAGGCATCGGGTTCAGGAAGTGCTGCGCAGTTCAAGCACAAGAGCGATGTGCAGAAGTGGCTGGACATCATTCGCGGGGGGTACGCGCAAAAATCGGTCGAGCATCTGAAGACGGGCACGCGGCCGCCGTTTCCGTATTCCGACGTGCGCCTGCTGCCTTACCTGCAACATTCGTTCTGGTTCCTGCCCAACGTCGCGGCCTGCCATGCGATGGCCAATTTGCTGGCGGAAAAGCACAACACTTTCTGGCATTACTACGATGTGCTGGTTGCGGCTGGCGCGTCGGCGGGCATTGGCCTGGATGCCTTGCCGCCCGTGCGCCAGGCCATAGGCAGCGGGTTTGAGAGCAAGACCATCACGCTGTCGTGCGGCAAACTGACTACCGGTGTCACCGTGGCGCAGTGGTCGTCCATCCTGATGCTGCGCAATCTCAAATCGCCGGAGACTTATTTTCAGGCGGCATTTCGCGTGCAGTCGCCGTGGTCGATCAAGAACCCAAACGGCGACAACCCGAGCGAGGAAGAAATCCTCAAGCCGGTGTGCTTCGTGTTCGATTTTGCGCCGACGCGTGCCCTGCGGCAGCTTTCGGAATATGGGATCGGCCTGTCGCCGAATGAGTCGAACCCGGAGAACGCGGTCAAGGAACTCGTCTCCTTCCTGCCCGTGCTGGCCTACGACGGCGCGAACATGACGCAGATCGACGCCGGCGGCATTCTCGACATTGCGATGGCGGGCACCTCGGCCACGCTGCTGGCGCGCAAGTGGGAAAGCGCGTTGCTGGTGAACGTGGATAACGACACGCTCCGGCGCATCATGGACAACGCCGAGGCGATGGCGGCCGTGGAACGCATCGAGGGCTGGCGCGCGCTGGGCGACAAGATCATCGAGACCATCATCAACAAGAGCGAAAAGGTCAAGGAACTCAAGAACAAAGCCGGGGATGGCGAGCTGACAGCCAAGGAGAAGAAGGAGCTCACCGCCGAGGAGAAGGAATACAAGTCCAAGCGCAAGCTGGTTCAGGAAAAGCTGATCAAGTTCGCTACCCGCATTCCGGCCTTCATGTACCTCACCGACTTCCGCGAGAACACGCTGCGGGATGTCATCACCAAGCTGGAACCGGACTTATTTTTGGCCGTTACCGGGCTGACGGTGCAGGATTTCCACCTGCTTGTCCGCCTCAAGGTTTTCAACACCGAGCAGATGAACCAGGCCGTCTTTGCCTTCCGTCGCTATGAAGATGCATCGCTACGCTACACAGGTATCGAGAGTCACGAGGGCTTGAGTCACTACGGGTTGTACGACACGGTGGTGGCAAAGGATTGAAGCCGGCAAGCTCAGCTGGACGCTTCCCAATAGCTGATCTGCGTCCAGCCAAGGCTTCAATGTTCAATTTTGATCCATATTTCCGGTTGACCGTGGAACCGTGCGCTATCGCGGTTTGGGATAAATAACAGGGGACCACGGTTTCTTGCGCGGGCGCGACGCGCTTAATTGACGGAGGCACCAATGGCGCTCACCCGAAAATCGGCAATCCCAACTTCCCCTCCATCCTCGTAGCTATCCACCGCCCGCAGGCGTTCGCCTTCGCACATGGCGCTGACCGAGGCGCCGGTTTGCGGGGTATAGACGATGCCGTGCATTGAGCAGCGCAGGTAGCGTCCCGTATGGTCGAAAACTTGCGGTTCCTCGCCATCAAGCCGGCGCGGCATGTGCACGCAGAGGTTGATGTAGGCGTAAACCTGCCCTTCGAAGCGCAGGAGCAGGCATTCTTCCTCCCGCCCTTCGAAAGTCAGGGTCAGTTTGCGGTGCTCGCCGTCGGCCAGTTCGGCACTCGGGCAGACGGCAAACTTGGGCGCGACGCGGTCCGCCATCACGCCTTTTTCAAACACCCCGCCAGGGCCGAATCCATCGTCGCCAGGTGACCGGCGAACCAGGTTGGCAGGTTGCGCACGTATTCACGCGCCGTTCCCAGCCGGCCGGCTGCCACGCCGCGAGCGAAGTGGGCCAGTTCACCGAGGACCCGCAGGTGCTCGCTGTTGTGCTCACCAATGGCGGGAAAACGGCAAGACTTCATGAGCTTGCCTTCGTGCTCGAAATGCTGGCGGGTGTGCTCGTGCAGACGAACGAAGAGCGCCGGGAAGTCCTCGTCGGACGCGACGAGCAAAGCATAGGCCAGCTCGACGAATTCGCGATGGGTGTCGTCCATTTCGGGGACGCCCAGCGCATGACGGGCTTCGTCCCAGGCCATCAGATGGCTCCGTGCGTCTCGCGCTTGGCGTTGTTGGTCGTCTTCAGGGCTTCGTCGACGCTGTTCTCGGCGAGCTTGAATTTGAAGCTCTTGAGCGCGTCAAAGACGGTCACGACCTTGTCGGCAGCGCTCAGACCCTTGAAATCGCCCTTGTCGAGCGCCACCAGATCGCTCAACTCGGTCCACACCATGCCCTGAACGAGCGGGATGAAGGCGACGGTTGCGCCGTTGGTGGTCGTTTTGAAGCCCAGGGGGATATTGACCGTGAAGAAGACGGCAATCGTTCCGGCATTGAATTCAGCGCCAAACTTTTCAACGACCAGCGGGTATTGCTGCAGTTCGTCGAGCGAACCGGCAACCAGCTTGAGGCCGCCGGCATCGCCGAGCAGGACGGCCTGCTTGAGGACTTCCGTCGGCGGCTTGCGGCGACCATTGGCATCGGCCACTTCGCCTTCCTTGAGGACGAGCTCGCCGCGATAGGCGACGAGGCCACCGGAGCTGGCGGCTTCCTTGAAGTTGGCGTTGAAGAAGAGGGGTTCGTAACGGTCAAGCGACATGCTGCTTCCTTGGTGGATTGAATGAATTAGGCTGCCTATCAGGCGGCAATCGCTGCACCGATCAGGTCGAAGACGTCGGCTTCGATCACTTCAAGTTTCTGCTTCTTGCAGAAGCGGCGTTCCTTGTCGGTCGGGTTAGCGATAAGCGCCCAGCCGGCCGGTTCGGCGGCGGCGTAGATGACATCGGACAACACCATGCGCTCAGTGTCGCGGTTCATGCGCAGGCCCATGAACAGGTATTGCTTGCCCTTGCGCAGTTCCTTGACTTCCGGCGGGATCGAGAAACCGCCCATGAGTTCGGTGATGAAATCGACGTAGTCAGCGTCGGAGGCGATGTAGTTGGCTTCCGGCTTCGGCGTACCCATCGGCTTGTAGAGAATGGGCAGGGCGGCGTTGATGACCTCAGTCTTCTGGTAGGCGACGCCATCCCAGAAATACAGTTTGTAGCGGAAATCGGTGCCGCCGAGGCGCGCGATGCCGACGATCAGGTTGTGCGGGACGTCGGCGTAGGAGTCCTGCAACTGCGTGTCGCGGTTGATGTCGATGACGTAATGCGGGGCGATGCCCTTGAGCCAGTCATGCACGGCGCCGCGCGTCCAGGCGGTTTCGCCGTAGGTGCGGTTGAGGAACTTGGTGACGGCGCTGCGGCCGCGTTTGAGTTCGACGTTCATGGCAGCACGCGGGAATTCGTACATGAGCTTCGGCGCCATCGGCTTGCCGTCGTTCATGGCGTAGATCAGCGAATCGCTGTCGGCCGGAATCGGCGCGCCGGTCGCCGCATTTTTCACATCGGCCAAAACGCCAGGGCCAAGGTAGGGAACGATGCTGCCATCCTTGAGGCCGGCCAGCAGTTTTTCGCGCAGTTCTGGGGTCATTTTGTATGCTCTGAAAGGGGGTGTAGCCCTATTCAGCAAATTCCACGCCTGAATGCACTTCCCGATCTGGCCTGCCTTTCCGGGCACACGGGAAACGGATTGTCATGTTTGCGACAGTGTTTTTCGGTGCACGACCTACACTGCAGACGATCGCGACTCCCTCCCCTTCAAGGGGAGGGCTGGGGTGGGGATGGGTTTAAAACAGCAGGACCATTGCAAGAGGAACGAAGCTTTCACCCATCCCCCTGATGAAGCCACTAAGCAACCGACTAAGCCGCCAAACAACGGCGGCCAAGTCTCTGCTTATCCCGACCTCCCCCTTGCCCAGAGGATACCGGCCCTGCGGGCCATAAAGGGGGAGGAGAAAAACGCCACCGCCCCGCACGCAGCCCATGCCCATTGGGTGATATGTTCTTCCTCCATCCGAATCAGCTTCTCGCCAAAACCATGCCAACCACCACTCAAAACCCATCCCGCGGCCCCTTGGCCGGCATCAAGGTCGTTGAATTCGCCGGCATCGGCCCCGGGCCGTTCTGCGGCATGCTGCTTGCCGACATGGGCGCCGAGGTCACGCTGCTTGAGCGCGCCGGCGGCACCTTTGCCTCGCAACTGTTCGGCGGCGGGCGCAAGGCGGTAGCCAATCGTGGTAAGAAATCGCTGTGCATCGACCTCAAGCACCCGGAAGCCAAGGCGCTCGTTTTCAAGCTGATTGAAGGTGCCGACGTGCTGATCGAGGGCTTCCGCCCCGGCGTCATGGAGCGCCTCGGCTTCGGCCCGGACGAATGTCTGGCCCGCAATCCACGCCTGATCTACGGCCGCATGACCGGCTGGGGCCAGACCGGCCCGCTCGCCCCGCGCGCCGGCCACGACGCCAACTACGCGGCGATTGCCGGCGTGCTCGACACCGGCCGCCACCACGGCGGCGCACCGTGGGCACCGCCGACGCTGGTCGGCGACATGGGCGGCGGCGGCCTCATGCTGGCCTGGGGCATCGCCTGCGCCCTGATCGAAACGCAACGCTCCGGCAAAGGCCAGGTCATCGACGCCGCCATGAGCGAAGGCGCCGCCCTCCTCGCCCACGGCCTGTTCAACCTCGAAGCGCTAGGCGAATGGAAAGGCGAGTGCGCCATCGACTCGAGCGCCCCGTTCTACGATGTCTATCAATGCGCCGACGGCGAGTGGATCAGCGTCTGCCCGCTCGAACCGCAGTTCTACAAGACCTTCGTCGAACGCCTCGGCCTCGTCGGCGACCCCGACTTCAGCGGCAAGCAATACGACACGACGCGCTGGCTGGTCATGAAGGACCGCCTGACGGCCATTTTCAAGGCCCAGCCGCGCGACCATTGGACCGCCCTGTTCGACGACACCGACGACTGCGTCTGGCCCGTCCTCAGCATGGCCGACGCCCCATCCCACCCGCACAACGTCGCCCGCCAAGCCTTCGCCGACGTCGCCGGCGTCCGGCAACCCACCCCCGCCCCCCGCCTCTCGCGCACCCCCGGCGCCATCCAGAGCCCGCCCCCGCTGCTCGGCGAACACTCGCGCGAACGCCTCGCCGCGCTCGGCCTGTCGGCGGAAGAAATTGAAAGGCTGGCAACGGCCGGCGTGGTCAGCGACCCGGTTGTTTTGTGATTGCCACGGTCAACCGAAAAAAATGACCAAAATTGAAATTACATTCTGGCCGTAGTCGCCCGCTCCCGATTCTTTAGCCCGCCGGGGCTTTCTTGCCGACGCTTTTTAGCTGCTGAATGGCCAGCGTCAACTCGGCGACGGAGCGCAGGTTCATCTTGCTCATCACGTTGTGTTTGTGCACTTTGACGGTGCTTTCCGTCACCGACAAGTCATAGGCGATGGCTTTGTTCTGCTTGCCTTGGGCAACGGCGAACATGATCTGTTTTTCGCGCGGCGTCAGGGCGTCGAAACGCTGGCATAAATCGGCCTGTTCGGACCGCTCATTGACCTTAGCGCTGACCCGCGACAAGGCGACGGCGATGGCTTTCAGCAGATCGGTGTCATCGAACGGCTTGTTCAGGAAATCAATGGCGCCCGCCTTCATGGCGCGGACCGCCAGCGGCACATCGCCGTGGCCGGTAATGAAGATGATCGGTATCTCGACGCCCAGCTCGGCGATTCTTTCCTGCAGCGCCAGCCCGTCCAGGCCCGGCATGCGGACGTCGAGGACGAGGCAGGCGAAATCGCTGAGCTTGTCCTTGGCCAGGAAATCGAAGGGCGAGGCGAAGACCTCGACGGCCATTCCCACCGAGCGAATCAGACTGCTCAGTGATTCACGAACGGAGGCGTCGTCGTCAACGACATAGACGATGGGAAGTTGCGAAGTCAGGCTGGCAGTCATTGGCTGATCGGAATGTTGAAGACGAAGTTTGCACCACGGGCCGCTGCTTCCAAGCGAAGTCGGCCGCCGTGGTTTTCGATGATTGAGCGGCTGATCGCCAGGCCCATGCCCAGACCGTCGCGTTTGGTCGAGAACAGGGCGTCGAAAATCTTCTCTTTCATGTCGGGCGGAATGCCGGGCCCGGTGTCGCTGAATTTGAATAACGCCCCTTCCTGCGGATGGTCCGTGACTGAAATGCTCAGAACACGCTCGGCTACCGGCTGATGACGCATGGCATCGACGGCATTGACGACCAGATTGAGCATGACCTGCTGCAACTGAACGAGGTCGGCATGCACGACCGGCAAGTCAGGCGCAATCGCGACGTCAACCTCGACGCCGGATTCGAGCAGCATGGTTTGCAGCATCTGCAGCAAGTCGCCGAGCATGCTTTTGACGTCGAGCACTTCGCGCTTGATGCCGCCCATGCGGAGGAAACTCCGGATGCGGGTGATGACCTCGCCGGCCAGGCAGGCATCGCGGTTGACCCGGCGGAGGGCGGCGACCACCTCGTCGAGGTCGGGCGTCTCCCGAGCCAGCCAGCGCAGCGCCGCCTGGCTATTGGTGGCGATGGCCGAGAGCGGTTGATTGACTTCGTGGGCGATGGAGGCGACCAGTTCCCCCATGGTCGTGAAACGCGCCACCCTGGCCAGCTCTGCCTGAGTGACGGCCAGCGAGGTCTCGGCCTGTTTGCGCGAGGTGACGTCTTCAACGATAACGGCCAGCCGGGGCCCCTCACGGTCAACGGCAGGGATCAGCGAGACGCTGACATTGACCCAGAGGAAGCCGCCGCTCCTTTTTTCATAGCGCTTCTGCACGTGATAGTTGTCGATAACGCCGTCGAACAGGCCGTCAACGTTTTGCTTGGTCATTGCACGTTGGGATTCTTCGGAAATATCGACGAACGAGACGCCAACGATATCGGCCTCGTCGTAGCCGAGCATGCGCTGCAAGGCCGGGTTGGCCTTCAATATCCGCCCCTCCCTGTCAGCCAGGGCGATGCCGACCGCCGTGTTTTTGTAAAGTCCCTGCCAGCGGCGCTCCGATATCTGCAAGGCGACCAGGCCATCCTGCAGGGATTTTCGGCTGGAGACGAGACCGGCGGTCAATTCGCAAACGTCGGAAGCTTGGGAATTGAGCTCCTTTTGAAGAATGTCGACGGTGCGTTTGACCATGACCAGATTGCGGACGCGGGCTCGCAATTCCTGCGGCGAAAAGGGTTTGGTCAGGTAATCCTGGACCAGCTCGTCAAGCAGCGTCTCGCGCAGCGCATCGTCGGCGCGGGCCGAGAGGACGAGCACGGGAACATTCGGGAAACGCTCGCTGGCCCGGAGCGCCCTGACGAATTGCTCGCCATCGAAGTACGGCATCATCAGATCGGTGATGACCAGATCCGGCGGATTCTCCAGCGCCGATGAAAGTGCGATTGCACCGTTCTCGGCCAGCGTGACGTTGTAGTCGTCGATCAGTACGTCGTAGAGAAAATGGCGCAGGTCCGGGTTGTCCTCGACGACAAGAATCCGGCAAACGCCCGGCTTGTCATCCCGGGCCGGCTGACTCTGCGGATCGCCGAAATCGATGGGCTGGTAAGCGCCCAGGCCAGTCTCTTCATTGCTTTCACGGACAAAGACGCCTTTCGGGGCGCGCATCGGCATTTCGACCTGGAAGATCGCCCCGCCACCTGGTGCATCGAGGGCCACCACCGTGCCGAAATGCAGTTCGACAAATTCCTTGACGATGTTGAGACCGAGGCCGCTGCCACTGCCCGACAGGCCATCCTGCCCCTGAGCGAAGCGGGAAAAAATCTGCTCCTTCATTTGCGGTGGCACACCCGGCCCGTTGTCCTGCACGCTCAGCAAAAATCGCCGATTCGCCACGCGCGTGATCGAACAGCAAATACGGCCGCCGGCTGGCGTGAATTTGAAGGCGTTGGAGAGCAGATTGGCCAGGACGCGCGCCAATTTGGCCCGGTCGACGTCGGCGTAGAGTTCATCCGCCCCTTCGATCAGCAAGGAAATCGAGCGTTCTTCGGCCGCCGCAGCAAAGCTGGCCGCGACATCCCGCAGCATGGCGCTGACATTGGCGCAGACGTAGGCCAAAGGCATTTGCTGCGCGTCGATACGCGCCAGGTCGAGCAGATCGTTGACCTGATGCAGCAGGGACTGGGCATTGCGCTTGATGGTCGTCAGCCGGAAGCGTTCGCGCTCACCCGACTGCGTGGCTTCCTTGAGAAGTTGATCGACCGGCCCGAGAATCAGGGCCAGCGGCGTGCGCAGTTCGTGGCTGACATTGGCGAAGAATTTCGTTTTGAAACCATCGATTTCGCGCAGCTTTTCGAGCGCCAACTGCAACTCACCGTTCTTGCGCGTCAGCTCGGCTTCGATGGCGATCTTTTCAGTGATGTTCCTGCCCTCGGGCAGCAGGAAGGCGACACGCCCCTCGTCGTCGTAAATCGGAGTCAGCGAAAAGTCGACGAAGATCGTTTTTTCCCCGTGAAGATCCCCATAGACCTCGACATCGCAGCGCACGAATTCGCCCCGCCTGGCCTGCTCGACCATCTCCCGAACACGCTTGCTCGAATCCTCGGAAACCGCCCACCAACGGGCCTCCCAGAAAGGCTTTCCGACCACATCGTCAAGGCAGACGCCCGCCCCCTCCAATGCCGCCTTGTTGATCTCAAGCACGGTGCCATTGACGTCAAGCAGCCCAAGAAACTGGTACATGGCATCGAGAATGACGCGCGCCAGCTTCTGCCGGCGCACCTCTGTGCTGTCGTCGGCAGCCAGCATCACGCCTTTTACGGAGGCTTGCAGGCTTTCGTCCTGAGCCAGAAATTCAGTTCTCATCCACACTCCAGAATCCACGTTCATGGCCGGCACGAGATGGTGCACCTAGCCATTTCTCGACTATACGAGCAAAAAAGTTGGCAATGTCTTTCCATCGCGGTTTCAGACGGGAACTGCAGCCTTGACCAGAAAGCAAAAAAGGCGAGTTAAAAACTCGCCAAAAACCATCGGAGGATGGGTAAACCGTTAGAAGCTGTAGCGGAAGTTTATGGTTGCGTTGTTCTGGGCGTGCGTTACCTCGATCGGGGCCGAGGTATTCGGCAAACTCGTGTTGTCCATGGTTTCCTTGAAAGCATGGGAATAGGCGAAATCAAGCTTGCTCTGTTTCGAGAACGCGTAGGTAAAGCCGGCCGAAAGATGCTTTTTCGGGGTTGCCGGAATAACCGCGAACAGGGTGGAGGAAGACAAGGCCTGGCTGGCGAAACGCAAGCCCCCGCGCACCGTCAGACTGTCGTTGACTTCATAAGCTGCGCCCAAGGAAAGAATCGTCTGGTCCTTGTAGTCCTGCGGCAAGAGGATGTTGATGTCGCCCCCGGCATCGGCAACAAAGGCAACCTTGATGTCCTTCATCACGTCTTTCCAGAAGACCCGTGAAATGTCGGCGGCGACTGTCCATTGCGGGGTCAGGCGATGGCTGACACCCAGATCGAGATGGGAGGGCATCTGGAAATCCGTGATCTGGATTTTCCCGGCAAAGGCGATTTGGCCGGCGATACCGTCGATGGCCGTCAGCGTTGCCCGACCTTCCATGTCGTTCATCTGGCTCTTGATCGTGTAGGAGGCGCCCAATATGGTTTCCGGCGTGGCCCGGTAGATCATCCCCAATTTGCCACCATAGCCCCAGGCATCGACACCGCTGGCCAAAAACTTGTCCTTGGTCAGACTGAAATGCGCTCCGCGCAGGTCCGGCAGGCCGCCCAAGGCACCCACCAGCGAACCAGTGGCCCGTCCGGCACCGATCAGGCTACCGACTTGATCAGCGCCAAGCAGCAAATCGAGGTTGAGACCCTGCCACATCGCATCGACGCTGCCGCCAATAGTCAGCTTATCGGTAACCTGAAAGCTGGCAGCAAACGGAATGTTCAGCACCAGCAAGCGGCTCGAATTGTCGAGCCCGGTAGCCAGCCCGCCGGTGGCGCTGGACAGGAAACTGTTATTTCCGTACTCAGTACCCAACCCGCCCTGGGCGAAAGCGCCGACGCCGAATGACCAGCCCCCGATCCGCTTGGTGTAGGCCGCCTCGGGTGCCATGTAGGGGCCCCGGTTATTGGAATGGGTATCGGAAGAAACGCTTTCGCCGGTTGCCTTGTTCGTGACCTTGATATCGGTCGTCACCAGATCGAGGCCAACCATCGCCTGATCTCCATCCGGCATCAGCGACAGCGTGGCCGGATTGGTCATCATGCCGGCCGGGCCGACGTCATGGGCGACGGCAGTGCCGCCCATGGCGCGCGATACGGCGCCGAAACCTTCCAGGCGAAAAACATCGGTCGCCTGGGCCAGTTGAGGCCCTCCAGCCAGCGCCGAAACCAGCGCCGATACAACAATTTTTCTTGTCGTCATCCCCGTCATCTCCTCTGTTGTTGGAATGTGAAACAGTTGAATCCCCGGTGTTAGCGGTATGAAGCGCACGTCAAAAGAAGCGGTCGAAATGGATATGCTCGAAAGGCACCTTGTGGTCGACCATGAGCAGTTCCTGCAAGGCTTGGGTCATCGGCGGCGGCCCGGCGAAATAGAACTCGTAGCTGGCCAGCTCGGCTGGCAGGGCACGGGCAACGACGTCATGGACGAAACCGGTCTCGCCATGCCAGTCGCCGTTGTCACCGGGCAGCGATACGACCGGGATATAAACAATCCGGTCGCCGAAGCCGGCGAGGACGCGCAGCATTTCCTCGCCGCAGACATCGCGAGGCGTTCGCGCGCCGTAGAAGAAATACAGCTTTCGGTCGGCCAGCAACCCGGCCTCGGCGGCCCCGCGGGCCAGCGAGATCATCGGCGCCAGGCCGGAGCCCCCCGCCACGCAGACCATGTCGCGCGGCGATTCGGTGCGCAGGTAGGCGACGCCGTAGGGGCCATCGAGGCCGATCTCGTCACCCTCGGCCAGTTTCTCGAAAAGTACGTGGGTGCCGTGGCCATGCAGGACGCGGCGAATCTGGAAATGCCACTCACGCTTTTCATTGGCCGTGTTCGACAAGGAATAGGCACGCGAGGAAGCGATGCCGGGCAGATCGAGCATGGCGAACTGGCCGGGCAGGAACTCGGCATCGTCCTCCGAACGAAAGCGGAATTCGCGGATGTCGTGCGTGATATCCCGCGTGCCGATCAAGTGGGCGCGCTGTCGTTTGGGCAGAACCTTCGGCTTGTATTCTGGCGCCGTCGCTGCCTTGATGGTCACTGGACCAAGAGCCCGGCACTGGCAGGCGAGATGGCGACCGCGTTTGCGATCACGCTCGGTCAGGCCCGGCGCATCGGCCCACAGCGTCTCGATTTCGCCATCAACGAGCTCGAACTTGCAACCGCCGCAGCCGCCCGAGTTGCACTCGTACGACAAGCCCAGCCCGGCGCGCAATGCTGCCCGCAGGATGGTGTCGCCATCCTCCTGCTCGCAGACAGAGCCGTCTTTTTCATTTCGGATTGTTGGATTGGTCATGGCTGCGCCAATGTGAAGGTCGAGTTTGGCCGGCGCCTGCCGGCGCAGGCCAAACTCTGGTTGCTTGACGATTACAGGCCGAGCGAACGACGGAAGTCGCGCGTTGCCGCCTTGGCTGCTCCAGCACCGCCCGCCACGTCGGGCAGGGTCGAGCAATAGGCATCGATGGCCTTGTCGGCCAGCGGCTCCCATTTGGCGATCCAGCCCTGCATCAGTTCGAGGTTGCCCGGGGTTTCTAGCGCCATCTTGACGAAGGCTGAAATCCACCGGCGATGACGCGCCGAATCGATCAACTGGGCATCGGTGACCAGCCCGAGCAGGGTGTCACCATTGTGGCGGGCGGATTCGCCGAGTTTGCGCAGCACGGCTTCATCGATTGCCGGCTTGGCGACCAGGTTGAGGACGACAATCGCCTCGCCCCAATCCCAAACGGTCATCGCCTTTTCCATGAGCTCGCGGAAGCCTTGCCAGACCGGATCGGTTTCCCAGTAGGTGCGCTCGTCCACCGCAAAACCCTTGTCGGGGAAGGCGATTGACAGCTCCTTGGTGCGGTAGGCGGTGTGGCTGAGCCAGCGCAGGCTGTCGGCCATCTGGAAATAATGGCAGTTGGTGATGGTGCTGGCCGGCGAGACCTGCCCGACGTAGGCCGAAGCCATCTGGATGGTGTGAAACAGGTAGCGGGAGGGCGTATAGAAACGGGCCAGCGTACCGGCCCAGCGCGGGTCGAGGGCGGTGTCGTGTTCACGCTGATTGAACTGGTCGAAGAGGCCGAAGACGTAGGTTTCCTGGCCATCCTGCATCATGTTGTAGGTGCGGTAGACGACCTCTTCCGGGTCGCGGAAGGCATTCCAGTCCGGGTGCTTGAGGGCGGTACCGAAGGTGTTCTTCTTGTACCACTCGTTCATGAACATGGTGGGCGACAGCTCGTAGGGCGAGTCGGGCCGCTTGTCGTTGTAGTGCAGATTGGCGCTGACGATCTCGTATTCGCTCGGCTTGCGACGGCGGGCGGCGAGATGGCTCCAGGTCTTGAGCGGCTTCAGTACTTGAACTTCCGACATTCTTGTCTCCTTGATTTTTTGGTGTTAGCTGGCCGGTGTTGCGTTTGGCCTGCCCTTACATCTTTTTCGCAAAATAGAAGCGGATCGAGTTGTCACCGCTTTCGATCTGGCCGGCGAAGGAACTCAGGTCCACTTCCAGGTCGTTCATCTTGAACGGGCGGCCGAGCTCGTCCTCAATGGTGGCGCGGTGCAGCACCATCTCGTGATCGGTGTGGATGCGGATATAGGCGCGCTTGTCATCGACAAAGACTTCCTTGCCCGGGTTGTCGATTTTGGCCGCCTCGATGACCGCCATGGCGAGGTCACCGGCGCGCATGACCGGCCCGACCAGATTGTTGTGATAGGCCTGCGCGGAACTTGTCGTGCTCATTTTTTTCTCCTCGATTTCTTTCAAGTCCGGCGCACCAATACTGCTGGCCAGTCCGGAAGGGCAAGCCAGTTCCGGCTGCGCTTGTCCGCCGCCCAGTAAGCTCCCCAGCCAATTCAAAATACCCATGCGATTCATCCTTTAATAAGTGAAGGAAGCACGGTCAGGTATGGGCAAACAAAGGTTCGATGCCTTCCGTCTTGACCAGGACATCATCCCCATCGACCTTGACCGGATATTCGGCCAGGGCGCAGTCATCGGGATTGATGCCCTTGCCATTGCAGGCGTTGAACTGCCACAGGTGAGCCCGACAAATGATCTTCTTGCCATCAAAGCTCCCTTCGCTCAGGGAAATATCCTGATGCGGGCACATACCCTGGAAAGCCTTGATGTCGCCCCCTTCGGCACAGACCAGCACGATTTCCTGGCCATTGACCTCGAAGGACTCCATTTCCCCTTCCCAGATGTCGTCGAGCGTGCATACCTTTGTGAAACCCATTCCTGACTCCTGATGATTCCTGTTTCGCGTGGCGACGCCGCAAGCACTCAGTGCTTGGGTGCCTCCCAGATGATTTCGACGGTCTCCGTCGGCTTCAGGCCGGATTCGGAAACACGCATGGTGCGCGGCAGAAACTCCTCGCTACCCTGACGGCGGACCCGCATGAGGTAACCCGGACGCGCCCGGACACGCCGGCCAACCGAATGCACGGCTGCAGCCGCAGCCACCTCGTCCATGGTGTTTTCGCTGTCGACCGCGACCAGTTGCAGCACGAAATCGCCTTCGAAGTTGGATGTAATTGGAAACAACGCCATTTCTTGAATCTCCTTTGTTCTCTGGAAGCGGCGTCCGCAGACGCCGGCTTGCATGGCAGCTGCGATCAGCTGGCCTTTTTCTCTGCCCGCAGGGCGCGGTAAACCTCGGCCCAGGCATAGTTGTGGGCGTCGTCGCCGCATTCGCCCGGCGCGAGGTTCATGTAGGCGAGCGCGCCGCCGAGGTCCATCGGCTGGATCATGCCGGCCAGGAAACGGTCGACAATGCTCAGGTGGCCGGCATAGCGCTCCGGCTCTTGCTGGAAGCACCAGCGGTCGACTTCGGAGCCGAAGTGATAGAGGCGGCCGTTGTATTCCAGCGGGTAATCCTTGACGTTCCACCCCTTGCCCGGCGTGCCGAGAATCGGCAGCTGGCACATGTTGCAGACGTAAGGCAGGGTTTCCGGGTAGGCCATGGCCATGTTGCCGTCGACCACGTTGTCGATGATGACGTCCCAGCACTGGCCCCAGGTGTCGTTCCAGCCGGGGTATTTCTCTTCGAGCCAGGCCCGCTCGTCCGGGGTGACGCCGGCAGCCGGGTTCCACCACACGGTGGGGCGCCAGAAGTAGGAGCCCATGTGCATGCCGTGGTGGGTTTCGGCGATGTCCTTGAGGAAGATGTCCCAGTACCAGGGCAGATCGAGGCCCATGTCGGTCAGGGCGCGCTCGAACTGGGCGACGATCCATTCCTCCATGAATTCCTTGAACGACTGTTTGCGATGCTCGAGCGGCGTGTAGTAGTCCATGATCGGACCGGTCAGCACCGAGAACAGCTTCCAGGCACCCCAGACGGCGATATCGACGCGCTTTTGCGCTTCGGCCTTCTGGCCGTTCTCGATCAGAATCTTGAGCGCCGGGCCACCGATCTGGGCATGACGGGATTCGTCGGTCTGGATGCTGGAAATCAGGTTGGCGAAGGTGTGGTCACCAGCTTCGGCGGCGTCAGCGGCCAGGCCGAGGAACTGCATGTTGGTGAAACCGGTCTCGAAGCTGAAGGTCAGCATGATGGAGACACTGATCGCATCCCGCGTCATCATGATGTCGTCGAAGAAGTGACGCGCTGCGATCATGCCCCACTCGTTGGTGTCGTAGGCCTTGAAGGCCCAGTCCATCTGGCGGTCCTTCGAAACGTGTTCGTGCGGGAAGTAGAGCTGCATCTGGCCGTGACGGATTTCATCCAGACAGCCCAGCGTGGACATGTTGCGCATGCCCGGCGCCTTGGAGAAGCGCATCATGCGCGCCTCGGCACTGGCGGCGGCGTATTCGCCGCGGGCGATGGCGCCGTAGTGGGCCTTCATGACCGACTTCCAGCCCGGATCGGCATTTTCGAAAATGCGGCTGCGTTCGAGCGCCGCCTTGACCGAATAGGCGCCGGCATCCTTGTCGCGCTGAACCTTCACGTATTCCGGGTAGGTCTGCTTGTAGGGCTCGTCGTATTTCTCCCAGGCGTTTTGCGGTAGACCGAAATTGCCTGACATGAGCGGCGGAAACAGCTCATCTTCCGTCACATACGTGGGGGTCCAGTTCGTGGTCCTGGCCAGGTCATACCAGTCCATTCTGTTTAGTACAGCCATCAATGTCTCCTTCTTTGTAGCAGGATTGGGGATCCCGCACTTCCCGAATCAAAGCGATCTCTGTCGCCAGGGTCACACGGCAAATTGAAAAATATCGAGATTCCGCATGTGGCTAAAGTTACAAGGGAAGAAAGAGGGCGGCTATTAGACTTTGGTTTAGATGGGGTGCTTTTCAGCGTGCCGAGCGCGATCGATCGACAAGGCGGCACGCCATGACCGGCCTGCTCAGCGAGCAAATTTTGCCCGGCAGCCGCGCCGGACAACTTCCACGGTCAACGGGAAAAAACGGCCAAAATTGAAATTTGCGGGAGGCTGTCAGTGCCTAGCTACAACGCCGTCAAAAAAGAACAGGCGCCTCGCGGCGCCTGTTTCTCTCTCTGCTTTGTGCCCGGTGAGGAGGTAGCTGACAACAGACAAGGCGTCAAATTGTCGACAACGTGACATCGACGACGCCACCGATCACCAGAAACTCATCCTCCCCCTGCAGCACCCCGGGCAGCAGGCCGCACTGGAAGAAGATCTTGGTCAGCGGAATATTGACCTCAAGTATGTAGTCGCCGAATTCGCAGGCGCGGTCGCGGCTGCAGGTGAATGAATTGAGGTTGTTGAGCAGGACGACGTGCTGCCCGCCCTGCCCCTTGGCCAGCACCTCATGATCGGCCAGGCGATTGACGCCGCGATAGAGCGTGACATGCCGGGCGCCATGATGACGTTGGGCCAGTTCGAACTGACTGAAGGTGTACAGCAGGTCGAGCTGGGCCTCGAGCGCGCTGGTGCCGTACAGGCCGTGCGAGCGCATTTCCTGGTAGCGCTGATAGCCCTCCCCCGCCGGGTCGCGCAACGGCTGGCCGTGATAGCGCGGCATCAGGCCAAAGCGTGACTCGACCCAGCCTTTGAGCACGGCGCCTTCGCGGCTGTCCGAATCGAAGCTCCAGCCACGAATCATCCTGATGTAATTGGCCTTGGCCCGGCTTTTCTTGTGCCCGGTGAATCCCATTTCCTCCGGCCACTCGAGCTGGAAATGGATGGTCAGGTAATCGCGAAAGACGTCGGCCCGCGCTTCCGGCGTGGCCGCATTGAGGCGCCGGAACAAATCGCTGTGCAATTCGGCAACGCCGTCAATCAACAAGGGGCTGGGGTATTGCTGATAGGTCAGGCCGCCAAGGACGACGGCTGGCAGATTGCAGCGATTGATCGGCAAACGAGCGTCGCGGGGGAGTGTCGCTTTGTCAGTTGCACCGGTCTGAAGCCCGGGGCTGCCTCGCAATGAGTCAGATAGGAGACTGTCGTCTCCTGAGACCGGTTTTGTCTCGCTTGCGCTCGACGCATTGTGAGTTGCTCCGGCCTGAAGGCCGCCGCTGCCCCGCAATGAGTCAGATAGGAGACTGTCGTCTCCTGAGACCGGTTTTGTCTCGCTTGCGCTCGACGCATTGTCGTCACCCCTACAAAGCGTAGGGA
>NZ_JAVHPH010000151.1:1414-4910 GCF_036170495.1 Azonexus sp. | reverse complement strand
CGCATTATCAAGACGCTGGAGCGGACGAAGGTATTGCGGCCGATCAAGGTCGACGGCGTGCACGCGACGCGCAGCTTCCGCCTCGATCTGGCCGCCACCTGAGCTCAGAAACGCAGACCGGTGGCCTTTTCGACGGCGGCTGCCGAGACGACACCGGCGACAACTACCCTGCCACCTCGCCCGTCGAAGAGGAAAGTGCGCGGTAATTCACCGCCCCATGTCGGGTCGATGGCATAGGCAATCGCTTCCGGATTGTCGTTTCCGTAGGCGTAGCGCGGCCCGCTTAGCGCATAGGGCTTGAGCATCGGCCAGAGCTCGGCGCTTTCCGACTCGGCGGTGACGGTGATGAGACGCAGCTTCTTGTTGCTTTTGGCCAGACTGGACAGCAGTTTGAGGTTTTGCTTGCAGTAATTGCAGTCGGACGACCACAAGGCAACGATGGTCGCTTGCGGGTGGCTTTCCGGACTGAGCAGTTTCCTGGCGGTCAGGCGGTCGAGCGGCGTGAAATCGGCAGCGGCCAGCGGCGCGGTGGCGAGCAGGAAAAACAGCGGTAAAAATCGACGGATCATGGCAACGGAAACACCCGGAAGCCTTCTTTTTCGGTGCGCCAGAAGGTGAATAGCTGGTCCTTGCGGCGAATGACGCGGGCCTGATCGGAGGCGCCATCGGTGCTGGCGAGTGCAATGTCGGTAAAGCTGTGGCCGCCATCGCGGGAAAGCATGGCGCGCAATTGCGTGCGCTCGCCATCGAACGCCTTCCAGGCAATCGCCAGCTTGCCGCCGGCCGCTGCCATGTCGGCATGCGCCGCGCCAGGGCGGCCGATCGGGCGCTGACCGGCGACCTCATTTTTACCTGAAATTTCCGGTCGACCGTAGAAAACCCGCCCTTCGCCGTCCTTCTGGTTGAACCAGACGGCGTGCCGGACGCCCTGTTCATCGACGACCAGCGACGGGCCGTGGTGCGGGCAGCCATCGACGCGCCAGCGGTCAAAGGTGGCGCGCTGCACGCTCTCCACCGTGCCGTCCGGCTTGAGGCGGGCCATCGCGTGGTCGCGCTCGTTGGGGGCAAAGACATGGCGCCACATGAAGAGCGGCGCGCCGTCGCGGTCGATTGCGCTGCTCACCCGACAGCACTCGCAGGAGTGGTCGGCCAGCTTGTATTCGGGTTGGAAACTGCGCCCGCCATCGGTCGACATCGCCGCATAAATCGCCGCCCCGGTGTAGGGCGTTTTGCTCGCCTTGGCCGCTTCGAGATCGCGCTTGTCGATCCAGGCCAGGATGACCCGGTTATCGGGCAGGGTCAGCATCGACTCGAAACGATGGGTGATGATCGCCGTGTCCTGATGCACGGTCAGCGGCGGCGAGAAACGCTGGCCGTCATCGGCACGGGCCAGGCGGACCGAACCGGTGTTGGGCTTGGGAAAGGGATGCGTCCACGAAACGAGCAAGCCGCCATCGGCTGCAAAGGCGATCTTCGGGCGGTTCTCACCATCGGCGGAAATGGCCTCCGGCTGCGCGTTGACCGCAACTGGCGCCGACCAGGTCTGGCCCTCGTCGGCGCTGCGGTAAATCATCACGTGCTCGCCCTGCTTGGCCGCCACGAGCAGGCTGCCGTCCGGCGCAAAGGCGGCCGATGCACCAAGCTCCGGCCGCGCCTTCTTGGCCATGGCAGGCATGGCATCCGCCGCAACGGCTACCGTGGCGAGCAGCCCGAGCCCGAGAGCCAGGCTCCCGAACATGGGCCGAAGAAAAGCGTTGATGCGTTTCATGTCACCTCGCATGGATCAGAGATCGAACTTGACCCCGGCAAAAATGGTTCGCTGCGCGTAGGGGTAGTACGTGAAGTTCCGGCTGTTGCCGATGTTGTCGACGCCCAGCGAGGCCGACCACTGTTTGGCGATTTTATAAACCACCTTGGCGTCGAAAACACTGAAGCTGCCGCGCCCCAAGTAAGTATCGGCATTCGGATCGTTGTACTGCTGGGTCGCCGTGTTGTAGAGCGACCCGTGCTGACGGGCACTGTAACGCCAGCCGAGGCTGTAGGACAGCGCATCCGACTGGTGATAGACGGCAAGCGCCGAGGCGCGCCAAGCCGGGAGCAATGTCTGTTCGGTGCCTTCCAGCCCCGGATTGGAAGCGTTCTCGACAATCCGCGAGTGAATGTAAGCCACGCTAGCCATCACGTCGAGGCCGCGTACCAGGACGTCATTGGCCTGTACCGAGGTTTCCAGCCCGTAGCTGCGCACCTTGTCCACGTTCTGGACGCTGCTGATGCTGAAGCCGGGGAGCGTCGTCAGGTCGGTTTGCGAAATCAGGGCATTGCGCTTTTCTTCACCGAACAGCGAGGTCCGCCACAGGCCGTTGGCCAGGAAGCGCTCGACGGTGAGCTCCCACGAATCGGCACTTTCCGGCTTGAGGTTCGGGTTGTTGGTGAAGGCCACGTTATAGGGTGCCGGGAAACTGGCGATCTGAGCAGGCGACGCTGCCGTGCTGGTGCCGGCGACGTTGATGGTGGCACTCTTGAACAGTTCGTTGACCGTTGGGAAACGCGTCCCCCGGCCGTACGAACCGCGCAGCGCCCAGTCGTCATTGACCAGATAGGACAATGAAGCCTTGGGCGAAAATGCCTGGACGCTCCTGTCCGCATAGCGCACGGTGCCGCTTGTCGTTGAATAGTTGCTGCCGTCCGTGGCTTCCCAATGCTCTTCGCGGCCGCCGACGACGAGTTTCCATTGCGGCGTAATCTGCCAGGCGTCCTGCACATAGAGGGCGCTGGTCGTCGTTTCTCCACGGGAATTGGTGTTCAGCGCGCCGGCATCGCTGGATTGCCAGTTGCTGCCGGAAACCAGATTGTATTTGTCGGACTTGGTCGTATAGGTGTCGGTATGGAAGCCGAAACTGACCTGATGAGCGCTGCTGATATTGCCATCCGGACGCCAGATACCGCGCAGATCAACGTTGTACCAGCCAGTCCCGTCGCCGTAGGTGATCGTTCCCTTCGTCGCGGCGGTGGAGGGCGTCGTACCGGTGTTGCCGGAAGAAGCGCGGACGATGTCCTTGCTCTGATTGAAATAGCTGGCCACGATGTCCCACGCCCAGGCGCCGCCGTTATCGGACTTCAGCGACAGGCCGTGCATGTGGTACTCGCTCTCGGTATTGCTGACGCTCGGTGCCGTGCCAATGGTGTAATCCTTGCCATCGATACGCACGTAACGATAGAGCCCGGCCGCTGAGGTCGTCGCGTATACGGGGTTACCAGCCGCGTCCTTGATGTAGCTCTCGATCATTTTGTCCGACGTGTTTTGCCAGACATTGAAAGTGTAGGTCGCCCGCGTCGAGGGCGAGAAATCGTAGGCGACCTTGACGGTGACATCGTCCTTGACGGTATGGTCGAGGCTGGTGCCGGCGACAATCACCCGCTGCGCGTTGGCCGTATTCAGGTCATACACGGCGCCGGTGACGGTCGTATATTGCCCGGCCGCCGCCGCCGCCCCTGA
>NZ_JAVHPH010000151.1:0-1314 GCF_036170495.1 Azonexus sp. | reverse complement strand
CGCGACGACAGAGAGAAAAAGCGCATTGAATCTGAAATTACGGTGACTCACGTTGAACCCCCAAAATATTCGCCCGTTGCGAGGCGATGAAAAGCTGCGGCGTCTAGTGCGCCGATTCGGTCAGAAAAGCGATCTTGACAATGCTCGCCCGCTGTGCGGCAGCCATGACGTCGGCCACTTTTTCGTAGGCTACCTTGCGGTCGGCGCGCAGGTGGAGCTCCGGCTGGCGGGCGCTGGCGGCGGCAAAGCGGGCGTCGAGGGCATCGCGGTGCATGGCCTCGCCGTTCCAGAAAATCTTGCCGTCGATGTCGATGGCGAGCTGGATCACTTCCGGCTTGTCGTCCAGCTTGGTGGCGTTGACCTGCGGCAGGTCGATCGGCACGGCTTGGTGAAAGAGCGGGGCGGTGATGATGAAAATGACCAGCAGCACGAGCATCACGTCGACCAGCGGCGTCGTGTTGATTTCGGCCATCGGCTGGGTGACGCCAGCCTCGTCGAAGCTTCCGAAGGCCATGATCAGCCCTGCCGGTTGGCGCGGGCGGCGCCGATGTCGACCAGATTGACATTGCCGCCAACACGCACGCCGGTCGTCAGGTAGGCGTGCAGGTCATGGGCGAAGCCGTCGAGTTGCACGGCGACCAGCCGGTTGGCGCGGGTGAAGGCGTTGTAGGCGAGCACGGCGGGAATGGCGACGAAGAGGCCGGCTGCCGTCATGATCAGCGCCTCGCCAACCGGGCCGGCGACCTTGTCGAGCACCACCTGCGTCGCGCCGGAGAGGCCAACCAGCGCGTGGTAGATGCCCCAGACCGTGCCGAAGAGGCCGATGAAGGGCGCGGTCGACCCGACGGAGGCGAGAAAAGTCAGGCCGCGTTCGATCCGTGCCTGCGTATTGACGATGTGCGAGCGCAGCGAGCGGGTGACGAATTCGCTGGCGTTGACCCCGGCCCCGATGCCGCGCGCAGCGTTCTGCTGGTGCGCCTGGGCGGAATGAGCACCCGTTAGCGCCAGGCCGGCGAAGATGCCGGACGGATCGTCGCGGCGCAGGATTTCCAGCGCCTCGGGCAGCGAATTGGCCGCCCAGAAACCGCTCAGCGCCCGCTCCTGCGCCCGCGAGGCGCGCCACGTGGACATCAGTTTGCTGAGAATCACCGACCACGAGGCCAGCGAGAGCACGGCCAAAATGGCCGCGGTGGTGTGGGTAACCAGGTCGCCCTGGCTCCAGAAGTGGGCGAGGCCCATTTGTTCGTGCATGTTTTTCCTTTCCTACTCCAAGGCAAAGGTGATCGGAACGATCACCGAAGAATCAACGGCATC
>NZ_JAVHPH010000150.1:0-1014 GCF_036170495.1 Azonexus sp. | reverse complement strand
GCCGTTCGGCCCCTTGGCCTTGAGCGTCGCCTTGGCCTTCTCTTCCATGATGTCGAAGGCCTGCTTCCAGGTGATCGGCGCAAACTCGCCATTCTTGTCGAACTTGCCGTCCTTCATGCGCAGCAACGGCGTCTTCAAGCGGTCGGCCCCATACATGATCTTGGACAGGAAATAGCCCTTGATACAGTTCAGACCTCGATTGACCGGCGCATCGGGATCGCCCTGAGTGGCCACCACGCGGCCATCCTGCGTCCCGACCAACACCCCGCAACCGGTGCCGCAGAAGCGGCACGCGGCCTTGTCCCAGCGAATCTCGTCCTTGCCCTGGGCCACTGCTGCACCGGGCGCCGACAAGCCTGCCGCTGACATAGCCGCCGCTGCCGCGTTGGCCTTGATGAAATCCCGTCGATTAAGCTTCACGCCTCCACCTCCTCTGTACTTACTGGTTCGTCGTCGCTGTATTGATAGACCATGGCCACCGACGCGACGCCGGGTACGCCATGCAGGGCTACATATTTATCTGCAGCCGAATTCGTGTCGTCATCCTCCAGAGTGACGACCACCTTCCCCTCCGGGCTTCGGGCGTGGATTTCCACACCCGGCATCAGGAGAAGTGCTTCACACGCCTCATAAAGGCGCTCCGGAGCGACATACATAATGGCGCTGGAAATGTTCATCCGGCCGACCTCCTCAAACTTCGGCAGCCCAACGCCGCCACGGAAAGCAATGTTCCCGATACAGCCGAGTATTCAATTGATATGTATCAATTTCATTCAGTCGAAGGGTCGCAGCTAGTTCTAATGGATAACCATAACTAGTACTTTTTGCGTATCTCACTCCGCCAAACAAAAATAGCCATGGACTATCTACAGTATTAGACCAATCAATTGGCTTGATCAAGTTGCCCCCCCTAATATGGCGTTGTGTTCGATTTCCAACACCCACTTAGGAGAAAACAATGTCGCTCATCAACACCCAGGTTCAACCGTTCAAGGCCCAGGCTTTCCACAACGG
>NZ_JAVHPH010000149.1:0-4974 GCF_036170495.1 Azonexus sp. | reverse complement strand
GTCATCTGATGGCCGGCAATCTTTATCTGATACCGGTGCCGCTTGGCCCAACTGCACCGCAAGAGTCGCTGCCGGCAAATGTGCTCGCCACTATCCGCCCATTAACTCATTTTGTCGTCGAGCAGGCCAAGACTGCGCGCGCTTTCCTGAAGGCTGCGGGAACCAATTTGCCCTTGCAGGAACTGCAACTTCAGGAGCTGAACGAGCATACCAAAGCCAATGAACTTGACCGTCTACTCGAACCATTACGCGCCGGTCACGATGTTGGCTTGCTTTCAGAGGCGGGCTGTCCGGCTGTTGCCGATCCGGGGGCCAATCTTGTGGCGCTGGCTCAAGCCGAGAATATTCGGGTTATACCGCTCATTGGTCCCTCTTCGCTCTTGCTGGCCTTGATGGCCTCAGGGCTGAACGGGCAACGCTTCGCCTTTCAGGGCTATCTGCCCGCCAAGGAAGCGGAGCGGTCGAAAATGCTGCGCGACCTGGAAAGCGAATCAAAAAGGCGTCAGCAGACCCAAATATTTATCGAGACGCCGTACCGCAATCGGGCCATGTTTGACGCCATTCTTCAGTCCTGCCTACCAACAACCCGGCTGACCGTGGCAACCGATCTGACCCTGCCCGGCGAATTCGTGCTGACGCGCTCGATCATGGCCTGGAAAAAACAAACGCCGCCCGAAATCGAGCGACGTCCGACGGTTTTTCTGTTGCTGGCCTGATTTCTAGCGAAGACTGACGCCAGCGGCGCTCTCCGAAAAGCCTTTCCAGAAACCGGCAAAGGTGCTCGCACCAATGCGCTTCGCAAAACGTTCGGCAATATTGTCCTTGACCGAGTAATCAAGCACTTTCTCGGCCTTGATGACATCGCGAGCTACCGAATCGACGCTACCGAAATCGTCAGCCAACCCAAGCTGAACGCTCTGAGCCCCCGTCCACATCAAACCTGAAAACATTTCTGGCGTTTCCTTGAGCCGCTTACCACGCCCGGTTTTGACGACATCAATGAATTGCTGGTGAATGTCGTTGAGCAAAGTCTGCGCGTGAGCCTTGTGCTGTGGCGCCTGCGGAGAAAACGGGTCAAGAAAACCCTTGTTTTCGCCAGCTGTCAACAGGCGGCGCTCTACGCCAGCCTTGTCCATCGTACCGGTAAAGCCGAATCCGTCCATCAGCACACCAATGGAACCAACAATGCTGGCCTTGTTGACGTAGATGCTGTCGGCTGCCGCGGCGACGTAATAACCGCCCGAAGCGCACATGTCCTCGACTACCGCGTACAGGAGCTTGTCCGGATGCTTGCCGCGCAGACGGCGAATTTCGTCGTTGATGATCCCAGCCTGAACCGGGCTACCGCCTGGGCTATTGATCCGCAATATGATTCCGGCCACATTTTTTTCTTCGAAGGCGCTGTTCAGTGCAGCGACGAGATTTTCTGCATTGCTCTCGCCTTTTGCTTCGATGACACCATTGAGGTTGACCAGGGCGGTATGGCGTTCCTGATGTTCGGCGCCAGCCCCCCAATCAACGACGGCAATCAATACGACCAGAAGGTAAACGAAGCCAAGTGCCTTGAAGGCGATTCCCCAGCGACGCCGGGCACGCTGCTCGTCGAGAGCGGCAAACACCAGTTTTTCGAGGGTTTTCCGTTCCCAGGCGGAGTCATTGTTGGGCGGTTGGGGGCTATCCATGATTGTTTTCTTGCTCTAAATAAATCTGTCCATCGATCTCTTGTACCTTCAGGGGTTTCAATCCCCTCCCCTGACAGCGGCCACCGAGACATCTGCCTGATTCTGGAGCATAAAGTGCGCCATGAATCGAGCAAATCAAGTATAGCTTGGAATCATCAAAGAATTCGCCGGGTTGCCAGTCAAGTTCAGCAGGAACGTGCCCGCACTCGTTTAGATAGGCATGGACCAGTCCATCGAAACGTATGACAAATGCCGGAGCATAGCGTCCGTGGCGCTCGACGGTAAAACGAAACCCCCGCCCAGCATTTTCAACCTCATAACCGGCACAGATCAGGCGCAATCCTGCAGCCACCGATCAAGCTCCTTTACACTATGCAGGCAGGTCACTGGCTTGTGTTCCAGCAGGTGGTCGTGCGAATGGGCGCCATAGGTAACCGCCAGGCTATCGACGCCGGCGTTGGTCGCCATCAGCAGGTCATGCGACGTGTCGCCAATCATGACTGTTGATTCTGCGGCTACGCCGAACTCAGCCATCAACTCCTGCAGCATCTGGGGGTGCGGCTTTGAATGACATTCATCTGCGCAGCGCGATGCTTGGAACAGAGGACGCAGCCCCGAATGGTCGAGCGCCCGTTCAAGACCAAGCCTGCTTTTGCCCGTGGCTACGGCCAGAATATGCCCCGCCGCCGCGAGGCGTTGTAGCATCTCGGGCACACCGTTGAACAAGGTCAGATTCTGATCGCCGGACAGATAGTGATGACGATAGCGATCGACCATAGTCTGCGTACTTTCGGGTGGCAAATCCGGCACGGCATGGCGCAAGGCGTCCGCCAACCCCAGACCAATAACGTGGCGGGCGCGGGCATCATCCGGGACTGGCAAGCCCAAGTCGCGGCAAGACGCCTGGATGGCGTGAACAATGGCGCCAGCCGAGTCGAGCAACGTGCCATCCCAGTCAAAAACTACCAGTTCATATTTCATCGATGGCTTAATATTTCGTCCAGATTTTCGGATTTGAATTCCGGGTCTTTTTTTCGGTTGACCGTGGCAATGTAACTGCCAAAGCTGTTAGGCAACGGTGCGATACACTCGACCGGCACGGCCGTTAACGGATGGCGAAAAGCCATCCGCCAGGCATGCAATGCCATGCGCTTCAGGCCATCGCGCTTGAGACTCTTGTTCAGCGCGAAATCGCCATATTTCTCGTCACCGAGAATCGGGAAGCCAAGATGCGCCAAATGGACCCGAATCTGGTGTGTGCGCCCGGTTTTCAGCTGCGCTTCGAGCAGGCTCATATCCGACCAACGCGCCAGCAAGCGGAAGATGGTGTGCGCAGCCTTACCCTCGGGATTGACCGAAACGCGACGCTCTCCGCCTTCGGTCAGGTACTTGAGCAAGGGCAGCTTGACGTGCTGGGTGGCGTTCATCCAGCGCCCCTTGACCAGAACCAGGTAGCGCTTGTCAGCGCCGGCCCCATGTTCGCGGAACATGTCGTGCAAGGCAGTCAAGGCCAGTCGCTTCTTGCCAACGAGCAGAACGCCAGAGGTTTCCCGGTCCAGTCGGTGCGCCAGTTCAAGGAACTTGGCTTGCGGACGCTGCCGGCGCAAGGCCTCGATGACGCCAAAACTGACGCCGCTGCCACCATGCACTGCAATACCTTCCGGTTTGTCGATAACGAGCATTGCCTCATCTTCAAAGATAATCGGCAAATCGACACGCTCCTTGGCGACTTCATCGACCTCGTTTTGCGGCCGCTCGGCAATGCGGACCGGCGGAATTCGCACGCTATCACCGGCGCAGAGACGGTAGGTTGCATCAACTCGGCCGCTATTCACCCGTACTTCCCCGCTCCGCAAAATACGGTAGATATGGCTCTTCGGAACCCCTTTGCAACGGCGAATCAGAAAGTTGTCGAGGCGCTGCCCCTCTTCTTCTTCGCTGATCACTACGTGCGTGACTGAATTGTTACCTGGCCCGGTCATTTTCTAATATACTGCCTGCGTTCTACGTCTCGGTTTGCAAGAGATGCCGAACCATCAGACCGTTTATGCCCTCGCGCTAAAAGCGCGACCGCTAGGCGGCAGGCTCGAAAGTCTCACCTGTGCCAACTGCCCAGGCCAGACCAACGTAAAACGACTGGTTAAGTTCACTCACCAAAAGTAGTGATGTTAATGGATAAGCCCACTGTAAGCACGCACGGATTGCCCGTTGCAGGAATTTTCAGGCCACGCATTTCAATAAAAAGCACGTGACCGTTTGTTGATCAGCACATTCACCATCGCCTTTGCCCACCATCATTCATGACGCAACCCGATAACTGAAACTGTCGCTGCCTGCCCGGGCGTTTCGTTGCAGCGTACTGCTGTGCGCTGGAGCCCGAAAACAATGAAACGCATGCTATTCAATGCGACACAGGCGGAAGAACTCCGTGTCGCCATTGTCGATGGTCAGAAACTGATTGATCTCGATATTGAGTCCTCCGCCAAGGAACAACGCAAAAGCAACATTTACAAGGGTGTCATCACCCGGATCGAGCCGTCGCTCGAGGCCTGCTTCGTCGACTACGGCGCTGACCGACATGGCTTTCTTCCTTTCAAGGAAGTCTCCCGAGCCTTCTTTCAGCCGGGCACAGAAGCCGGCCGTGCCCGCATCCAGGATGCGCTGAAGGAAGGTCAGGAACTGATCGTCCAGGTCGACAAGGACGAGCGTGGCAACAAGGGCGCCGCCCTGACCACCTACGTTTCGCTGGCCGGACGCTACCTCGTTCTAATGCCGAACAATCCGCGTGGCGGTGGCGTATCCCGCCGTGTCGATGGCGACGAACGCGCCGAACTGCGTGATGTCATGGACCAGCTCGAAGTACCCAATGGCATGAGCCTGATCGCCCGTACTGCAGCCATCGGTCGCCAGGCCGAAGAACTGCAATGGGACCTGAACTACCTCTTGCAACTATGGACCGCCATCGACGGTGCCGCCCAGCAGCAAAGCGGTGCCTTCCTGATCTATCTCGAAGGCAGTCTGGTCATCCGCGCCATCCGCGACTACTTCCAGCCTGACATCGGCGAAATCCTCATCGACACCGACGAAGTCTACGATCAGGCTCGTGCCTTTATGGGCACGGTCATGCCGGGCAACGTCAATCGCGTCAAGCGCTACCGCGATGACGTGCCCCTCTTCTCCCGCTTTCAGATTGAACACCAGATCGAAACCGCCTTCGCTCGCCAAGTCAATCTACCGTCCGGTGGCGCCATC
This sequence comes from Azonexus sp., assembly GCF_036170495.1. Taxonomy (GTDB): domain Bacteria; phylum Pseudomonadota; class Gammaproteobacteria; order Burkholderiales; family Rhodocyclaceae; genus Azonexus. The sequence continues at coordinate 40 of NZ_JAVHPH010000149.1, read as the reverse complement.
GTCATTGACCACACGGAAGCATTGGTTGCCGTCGACGTGA
>NZ_JAVHPH010000148.1:0-4974 GCF_036170495.1 Azonexus sp. | reverse complement strand
GCAGCAGGCTCTTCGCTTCCGGGCAGAATTTCTCGATGGCGCTCATCGCCGCCTGCACGCAGAGCGGCAGGAAGGCGGGGTTCAGATTATTGAAACCGCCGGGGAAAAGATTGGTGTCGACCGGCGCCAGCTTGAAGCCGGAATTGCGCAGGTCGCACGACGAATAAAACGGCGGCGTGTGCTCGAGCCATTGGCCGCGCAGCCAGTGTTCAATCTGCGGGCTGGCCGCCAGGAAGCGCCGTTCAAGCTCGAGCAGCGGGCCAGTGAGGGCGGTGGTGAGGTGGGGAACCATGGGCTGTCTCTCAATCCGGGTTTTCTATTTTTGGCCGCAAATCTTACACCGCAGTGCAGCAAAAGTGCGCCTGTGGTCTGCTTGGCAATTAGCTGAACTGGATGAAAGCGCCGGATTTGTGTTCCTGGCTAGGCGCGAACCGCAGCGATAGCCTTTGCTATCGCGAGGATGAGCAACAACGCCAGGGACGCAAAGACCAGCTTTCACGTTCTGCTAATTGCCAAGCAGGCCACCAACTGCCGTTAACCCCCTGAAAACAGGTAAAATCCGGCCCTTCGTTTTACCGCTTTTTGCAGATTGGAATCACCGTGCTTGTCGCCGCCAACATCACCATGCAGTTCGGGGTCAAACCCCTGTTTGAGAACGTCAATGTCAAATTCGGCGAGGGCTATCGCTACGGCCTGATCGGCGCCAATGGCGCCGGCAAGTCGACTTTCATGAAGATCCTGTGCGGCGCGCTCGAACCGTCGGCCGGCAATGTCTCGAAAGACAAGCACGAGCGCATGGCCTACCTCAAGCAGGACCAGTTCGCTTACGAAGACATGCGCGTCCTCGACGTCGTGCTCATGGGCCACGAGGAAATGTGGGCCTGCATGAGCGAGCGCGACGCCATCTACGCCAATCCGGAAGCGACTGAAGACGACTACATGAAAGCCGCCGATCTCGAGCATCAGTTTGGCGAGTTCGACGGCTATACCGCCGAATCTCGAGCTGGCGAACTGCTGCTTGGCGTCGGCATTCCGACCAGCCAGCACGACGGTCCGATGCGCGAAGTGGCGCCCGGCTGGAAGCTACGCGTCCTGCTTTGCCAGGCGCTGTTCGCCAATCCGGACATCCTGCTCCTCGACGAACCGACCAACAACCTCGACATCAACACCATTCGCTGGCTCGAAGACACCCTGAACGCCCGCGACTCGACGATGATCATCATCTCCCACGATCGTCACTTCCTGAACCAGGTCTGCACCCACATGGCCGACCTCGATTACGGCAAGATCACGACCTACGCCGGCAACTACGACGACTTCATGGAAGCCGCCCAGGCCGCCCGCGAGCGCCTGCAGAACGCCAATGCCAAGGCCAAGGAACGGATCGCCGAACTGCAGACTTTCGTCCGCCGCTTCTCGGCCAACGCCTCGAAGGCCAAGCAGGCGACCAGCCGCGTCAAGCTGATCGAAAAACTCAAGCCGGAAGACATGAAACCGTCGTCCCGCCAGTATCCGTGGATTCGTTTCGACTACGACGAGAAGCAGAAGCTGCACCGCCAGGCCGTCGAGATCGAGAATGTTTCCTTCACCTACGAAGGCGGCGAGCGCAAGATTTTCAACAACCTGACGCTGACCATCAACGCCGGCGAAAAGATCGCCGTGATCGGCGAAAACGGCGTCGGAAAGACGACCTTCCTCAAGCTGCTGATGGGCGAAGTGACGCCGCAATTTGGCACCATCAAGTGGGCCGAAAAGGCCTTCCCTGGCTACTACGCGCAGGACCACAGCGCCCAGTTCGCCGGCACCGAGAGCCTGACCGACTGGATCGCCGGCTACGCCCGCGCCACTATCGAGGACGGCGGCGACCTCGAAACGCTGATTCGCGGCACGCTCGGCCGTCTGCTGTTCTCCGGTGACGAGGTCAAGAAACCGGTCAACGTTATCTCCGGCGGCGAGCAGGGACGCATGCTGTTCGGCAAGCTCATGCTGTCGAAACACAACGTGCTGCTCTTGGACGAACCGACCAACCACCTCGACATGGAATCAATCGAAGCGCTGAACTCGGGGCTGGAAAAATTCCCTGGCACCCTGGTCTTCGTCTCGCATGACCGCGAGTTCGTCTCCTCGCTGTCCACTCGCGTCTTCGAGGTCAAGAACGACGGCCGGATCATTGATTACCTGGGTGGCTACGAAGACTACCTGGCTTCGCTAGGCGTCGAATAAAACATCCGCTGAGAGCCCTCAAGGCTGTCAACGGATTTCAATTTTTGCCTGTTTTTCCGGTTGACCGTGGGCATGCCCGGCTTGACCGACAAAGGCCGAAACGCACTGCGTTTTCGGCCTTTTTCTATTGAACCTCGCCGCCGGCAGCCAAGGTGCGGATGATGCGCACACAGTCGACGTCAGACTGGTGATAGGCCGACTTGACGTACTCGATGTAGGCCTGTTCCTCAGAGTTTGGATCGGTCGCCAGTGTTGTCTGGTAAGCAAAGCGCAGGAACAGGAAGTCGGGTTTCGGCTCCTCAATGGTGATCATCAGGCCGCCGCCGGGATGGACCTCGGAGGGCTGGATGTCGAAGCGCACCGACACCATGTGGACCAGCGTCACCCGGTCATGAATCACCGCCGGGCCGAAATCGAGCTCGCGGAGCAGGGTGTCGGCCTGCCGTTCGAGAATGGTGCAGGATTCCAGTCCGGGCAGGAAAGGAACGGCATTTTCGACGCGATGGAGCAGGCCCAGCCACAGCTGATCGCGGGTCATGGTCTCGACCAGCGGGTTTTCCGGGTCGTTGATCTGGATAAGATGTTCGAAGTTCATGGATATATTGTATTTCATCGCCCGGCCGCCCATTGCTTTGTCGACCGCGCCTTGTCGTGCTATTCGCACTGCCTGCGGCTTGTCTTCGCGCACTGGTCAGCCGGGCGATGAAATAGTTGGCTCGTGTTAACATCCCGGCCATGCAACTAGAACGTATCCTCCAAAAACACGGCTTCGGTTCCCGTCGGGAATGCCGGGGCCTCATCCGCCGCGAACGTGTGGCGATCAGTGGCCAGGTTTGCGACGATCCTTTCGTCGAACTCGATACCGAAGGGCTGGTGTTCACCGTCGATGGCGTCGATTGGCCCTACGCCGAATTCGCCACGCTGATGCTCAACAAGCCGGCCGGCCACGAATGCTCGCGCAAGCCGAAACACCACGCCAGCGTCCTCGAACTGCTGCCGGTGCCCTTGCGCGAACGCGATGTCCAGCCGATTGGCCGGCTCGATGAAGACACCACTGGTCTGCTGCTGATCACCGACGACGGCCAGCTCAACCACCAGCTTTCCTCGGCCAAGCGCAAGGTGCCGAAGGTCTATCTCGCGACGACCAAACATCCGCTCGATCAGGCGCAGATCGATCAGCTACTGGCCGGCGTCGTGCTCGCCGACGAGGTCGAATCGATATCTGCCGCGGCGGCCGAGATCGTCGGTCCCAACCAGCTCCGTCTGACCCTGACCGAAGGTAAGTACCACCAGGTCAAACGCATGGTGGCGGCGGTCAGCAATCGCGTCGAGGCGCTGCATCGTGAAGCCGTCGGCGAACTGACCCTGCCGCCCGACCTCAAGCCGGGCGAATGGCGCTGGCTTTCAGCGGTCGACCTGAAAAAACTCGGCTATTCGCAATGACCCTGACCGAAATGCGCTACATCGTGGCTCTCGCCCGCGAGCGGCATTTCGGCAAGGCAGCCGAGGCCTGCCACGTCAGCCAGCCAACGTTGTCGGTGGCGCTCAAGAAGGTCGAAGGCCAGCTCGGCTCGCCGCTTTTTGAACGGGGCGCCAGCGATGTTCGCATCACGCCACTTGGCGAGCGCATTGTCGCCCAGGCCACGCGGGTGCTCGAAGAGGCCGTCAAGCTCGAAGAGATCGCCGAAGCAACCGGCGAACCGCTGAGCGGCCAGCTCCGGGTCGGCATCATCTACACCATTGCGCCCTACCTGCTGCCCCAGTTGATTCCGGCCCTCAATCGCGAGGCGCCGAAAATGCCGCTCTTCCTCAAGGAAGATTTCACGGCCAACCTGATTCCCGCGCTCAAGGCCGGCGAGCTCGACGTCATCGTTATCGCGCTGCCCTTTGCCGAACCCGGTCTGGTCGCCCAGCCGGTGTACGACGAGCCTTTCCGCGTCGTCGTCCCGGCCAGCCATCCGTGGGCTTCCCGCTCGGATGTCAATGGCGACGAACTCGACGGCCAAAACCTGTTGCTCCTCGGCCAGGGCAACTGTTTCCGCGATCAGGTGCTCGAATCCTGCCCCCGCCTGAGCGCGCCGGATGCCCTCGAACATTCGCTCGAAGGCAGCTCGCTCGAAACCATCCGCTACATGGTCGCCAGTGGCGCCGGCGTCGCGGTCATGCCGAGTACGGCGGCCGATCCGCTGGTCGCCAAGGAGCCGATGGTCAAGGTGCTGCCCTTTGCCGGGATCCAGCCCAAACGCACGGTCGGCCTCGTCTGGCGCATCACCTTCCCGCGCCCGCAAGCCATCGACGCCGTCCGCGCCGCGCTGCTCTCCTGCCAGCTACCGGGCGCTTCGGCAGTGCGCTGAGGTTTCACGTGGAACGGTAGAAAAAAAGCCCTCGGCGTTGGCGGAGGGCTTTTTGCTGCTTGGCTGACGGGGAATCAGGTCGCCGCTTCGGCTTTCTTCTTGGCTGGCGCCTTGGGTTTGGCCACTTTCTTCTCGAACTCGAAACCGACCTTGCCGTCCTTGGCCACCAGATAGGCCGAGAACTTGCGGCGGGTGCGATTGGAGACGAATTCCTTGAGCAGGTCGGTCTTACCTTCGGCCAGCAGCTTTTTCATCTGGCCGAGGTCGATTGGCTGCTGAAGAATGATCTTTCCGGAGCGGAAATCGCAGGTCTTGTCCGGCCCGACCGATTTTTCGCAGACGTAGGAATTGCCGTGCTCGAAGACGTTGCTGGCGCATTTCGGGCATTTGCCGATGC
>NZ_JAVHPH010000147.1:0-1021 GCF_036170495.1 Azonexus sp. | reverse complement strand
CTCAAATCGGTGCTCGACGGCTCGGTCGCCGCGCCGCCTGACAACGTGCTGATCTACGCCACGTCGAACCGTCGCCACCTGATGCCGGAGTATTTTGCGGAAAATCTCGAAACGCACCGCGTCGACGACGAAATCCATCCCGGCGAAACGACTGAGGAAAAAATCTCGCTGTCCGAGCGCTTCGGCCTGTGGATTTCGTTTTACCCGTTCAGCCAGGACGACTATCTGGCCATTGCCAATCACTGGGCGCGCCAGCTCGGCGTCGCCGACGAAGTCATCGCGGCCAGCGAGCGCGAGGCGCTCAACTGGGCGCTGAGCCGTGGCTCGCGTTCCGGCCGCGTCGCCTGGCAATTCGCCCGCGACCTGGCCGGACGGCAGAAAACGACGCGAAAGAAAGGCAAGTGAGCCAGATCGTCGAAGTCGCCGCCGCCGTCATGCTGCGCGCCGACGGCCGCGAATTCCTGCTCGCCCAGCGCCCGGAAGGCAAGGTTTACGCCGGCTACTGGGAATTTCCCGGTGGCAAGGTCGAGCCCGGCGAAAGCGTCCGCGCCGCGCTCATCCGCGAACTGCAGGAAGAACTCGGCATCACCGTCACCGCCTGCTCGCCGTGGCTGATCCGGCAATTCACCTACCCGCACGCCACGGTGCGCCTGAACTTCTGGCGCGTGACGGCGTGGGACGGCGAAATCGGCATCACGGGGCCACTCGAACATGCTGCGGTCGACTGGCAAAAAACGGGAAAACCAGCCTCCGTCGCCCCCATCCTGCCGGCCAACGATCCGATCCTCAAAGCCCTGTCGCTGCCGACGACGATGGCCATCACCAACGCCGAAGCAGAAGGCACCGAACGCCAGCTCGAACGGCTGGAAGAAGCCCTGCACGCCGGGCTGCGCCTGATCCAGGTGCGCGACAAGGGCTGGCCTGCCGCGCAGCGCCGGTGGTTGGCCGAGGCTGTTTGCCGGCTGGCGCACGACCATGGCGCGCTGGTCGTCATCAATGACGACGCCGACATCGCCCGCCA
>NZ_JAVHPH010000146.1:0-4982 GCF_036170495.1 Azonexus sp. | reverse complement strand
ATCACCTGATGGCGGCGGTGGCGACCTGCATTGTCGCCATCACCTTCCCGCTGGTCCTGTTGCAGCGCTTCCTGCTCAAGTCGGCCCAACGCTACGTCTCGATGAAGGGCAAGTCGGCCCGTCAGCGGCCGCTCTCCCTCGGTGGCTGGAAGTGGGTAGCGCTGGCCGTGATCGGTGCCTGGCTGTTCCTCAGCATTGTCGTGCCGGTGGCCGGGGTCGCCCTGCGCTCGGTGGTCAGCAGTTGGGGGGCCGGGGTCAATATCCTTGAAGTCCTGACGCTGGACCACTTCCGCGCCGTCTTCGAGGAATCGACGATGATCCGCTCAATCGTCAATTCGATCGTCATCGGCACCCTGGGCGGCGCTGTCGCCGTCGGTGGCTACCTGCTGATCGGCCTGGCCACCCACCGCCAGCCGGACGGCCTGTCGCGCTTCGTCGATTACGTCGTCCTGACGCCGCGCGCCATTCCCGGCCTGATGGCCGGTCTGGCAGTGTTCTGGGTGTTCCTCTTCGTGCCCTTCCTGGCGCCGCTACGGTCGACGCTGTTTTCGGTGTGGTTTGCCTACTCGGTGGTCTGGCTGGCCTACGGCATGCGCCTGATCCAGAGCGCCCTGATGCAGGTCGGCCCGGAACTCGAAGAGGCCGGCCGCCTGGTCGGCGCCTCGCGCTCCCGGGTGTCGCGCGACATCACGGTGCCGCTGATCCGCAACGGCCTGCTCGGTTCCTGGCTGCTGATCTTCATGATCTTCGAGCGCGAATACTCGACCGGCGTCTATCTGCTCTCCCCCGGCACCGAGGTGATCGGTGCGCAAATCGTTTCCCTGTGGGCTTCCGGCGCCGTCGATGTGGTCGCTGCCCTGTCCCTGATCAACATGCTGCTGGTCGGCGTCGGCCTCGCCCTGGCGCTGCGTTTCGGAGTAAAACTTCATGACTGACAAGACCATCCTGACCGTCGACAACCTCGCCCTGTCCTACGGCACCAACCCCATCCTCAAGGGCGTCTCGATGAACCTCAGCCGCGGCGAGGTGGTGTCCCTGCTCGGCCCCTCGGGCAGCGGCAAGACGACGCTGCTGCGCGCCGTCGCCGGCCTCGAACAGCCGCACCAGGGCAGCGTCACCATTGCCGGCCGGGCGATCTACGACGCCGCCACCGGCGTCGACATCCCGGCCGAAAAGCGCGAGCTCGGCCTGGTCTTCCAGTCCTACGCCCTGTGGCCGCACATGACGGTGTTCGACAACGCCGCCTATCCGCTGGTCCTGCGCAAGGTGGCCAAGGCCGAAATCGCCCGGCGCGTCGAGGCCGCCTTGAAAAACCTCGGCCTGGCCCATCTCGCCGAACGCTATCCGCACCAGCTGTCGGGCGGCCAGCAGCAGCGCGTGTCGATCGCCCGGGCGCTGGTCTACAACCCGCCGGTCATTCTGCTCGACGAGCCGCTCTCCAACCTCGACGCCAAGATGCGCGAGGAAGCCCGCGCCTGGCTGCGCAACCTGATCGTCGAGCTACAACTGTCGGCGCTGGTCGTCACCCACGACCAGGCAGAAGCGATGGCGATGTCCGACCGCATCCTGCTCTTGAACGGCGGCGTCATCGAGCAGCAAGGGACGCCGCAGGACATGTACAGCCATCCCAAGACCCACTTCGTCGCCGACTTCATGGGCAGCAACAACACCCTGAAAGGCCGCATCGCCGACATCCGCGATGGCGAAGCCCTCGTCGCCGTCGGCGACGGCCTGAGTCTGTGGGGCCAGCGGCGCAGCGACGCCAGCATCGGCCAGGAAGTCACGGCCGTCGTCCGCGTCGAGCAAACCCGGCTGGCCGACGGGCCGGGCGAACACCGGGCGGAGATCGACCTGGCCACCTCGATGTTCCTCGGCGACCGTTTCGAGTACGTGCTGCACGCCGGCGACAGCCTGCTGCGCGCCTGGGGCGACCGTCAGGAAACGGCCGGCAAGCGCTGGCTGGAATTCCCGCCGGAAGCCGTCTGGGTCTTTTGAGTTTTTTTATGTGTCATTAGTGGCCGGCCATCCAGAAACCCCGGCCGCTATTGACTCAATTGAGGCGCAGAGGAAGGAGCCGGATGGCGTGTTGCATCCGGCAGGTAAGAACCACGATTCAAGGACGTTGTTGTTTCCATGAATTTCTCTGCGCTTCGGCGTCTCTGCGGTGAGGTTATCAGATTGTTTTTTGCCCTTTTTTCCGGTTGACCGTAGCAATGCCGATCTCCTCCCCGCAGCACCGCCTGCTCCTGCGCATCCTGCCCGCCCTGCTGCTCGCCGCGCTGGCCGGCAGCCTGGCCGAGCGTCTGCGCGCGCCGCTGCCGTGGATGATCGGTCCGCTGTTCACCATCGCCATCCTGCGCATGGCCGGAGCCCGCCTCGAAGCTCCGCCCGGCGGCCGGCAAGTTGGCCAGTGGGCGATCGGCTCCGCGCTCGGCCTCTATTTCACACCAGCCGTGCTCAGCCAACTGAGCCGCCACGGCCTGAGCATCGCCCTGATCGCGGCCAGCGCGGTTGCCGTCGGCCTGCTCGGTGCCCATATGATCCGCCGATGGACCGACGTCTCACCGGCCACCGCCTTCTTCGCCGCGCTGCCCGGCGGTGCTTCGGAAATGGTCGTCCTCGCCGAACGTCAGGGCGGCGCCGTGGACCGGGTGGCCGCCGCCCACGCCCTGCGCGTCATGCTGGTGGTCAGCGTCGTGCCCTTCGTGCTGGTCCATTGGAGCCAGGGCGGCGACGAAGTATTCCGGCCGCTCGCCGCGGCGGTCGACGGGTGGCGCCTGGCCATCCTGTTTGCCGCCTCGCTGGCCGGCGTCCTCCTCTTTCTCGGACTGCGCATCGCCAATGCCTGGGTGCTCGGGCCGCTGGCCTGCGTCGGTAGCCTGACCGCCCTCGGCCTGCCGCTCTCCGGCCTGCCGCCCGGACTGGTTAATGGCGGCCAACTGCTGCTCGGGGTGGCGCTGGGCAGCCGCTTTTCGCCCTCCTTCTTTCGCGCCGCCCCCCGCTTTCTCGGCGTCTCGGCGCTGGCCACCGGCCTGGCGCTGCTGCTCAGCGGACTGGTCGTCTGGCTGCTCGCCCGCTTCGTCAATCTGCCCCTGCCCTCGCTGGCGCTCGCCGCTTCGCCCGGCGGCATGGCGGAAATGAGCGTCACGGCCAAGGTCATGCATCTGAGCGTGCCGCTGGTCACCGCCACCCACGTGCTGCGCGTCGTGCTGCTCACCGTCTGCGCCCCGCCACTTTGTCGTCAGTACCTCGCCTGGCAAGGCCAGCGCGCCCCCGGCGCCTGAGCTGTCAACCACCCAACCTCCGGAGACCCGCCATGACCATTGCCCATGCCGCCCCGCCCCCATCCGCCCCGCTCCACCCAGCCGCTTTGGCGACGCCAGCCGACCGCCAGCCGCAGAATGTTCGGCCCGAAACCGGAGCGCCGGCCAAGGACCACGCGCCCCCTGAAGTCTCGGCCGTCGCCGAGCTGGGCTACAACTGACGCGCCGGATTCCATCAGGCCACCCCGTTCCCCGGGATATTCCACGTGATCGCCAACCTCATCGCCCCTGCTGACGTCGCCGCTGCCCGGCGGCTGATCGAAGGCAACGGCCTCATCTTCCAGGCGGGTTTCGACGACCTGGTCGGCATCCACGACCAGGGCAGCCTGGTCGCCGTCGGCGCCAGGGCCGGACGGGTCCTCAAGATGCTCGCCATTGATCCCGCCCACCGCGGCGGATCCTTGCTCGGCGAGATCGTCAGCGCCCTGGTTGCCCGCGGCCTCGAAGCCGGATTCGATGCGATTTTCGTGTTCACCAAACCCGGCCATGCCGGCTCCTTCGCGGCGCTCAATTTCACGCTGCTCGCCGGCCAGGGCCAGGCGGTGCTGCTCGAATTCGGCAACGGCTTCAAGCACTGGCTGGCCGCCAACGATGCCCGGCGTCGCGCCGGCGTCAACGGCGCCGTGGTGGTACCCGGTACCCTGTTTTTCCCGGGCCACCGCCACCTGATCGAGACTGCGGCGCGCCAGGTGGACCACCTCTACGTCTTCGTCACTGGCCAAGACTGCGACCGGCTGGTCCGGGAAGGCGTGGGCGACATCGCCAATGTCGTCGGGCTCGACCTCGCCCATTACCGGATCGGCGCCACCAGCTTTCCGACCTATTTCCTGAAGCCGGACGACCCGGTGGCGAAAATCCGCGCCGAACTCGACGCGACGCTGTTCGCGACGCGGATCGCCCCGTTTTTCGGGATCGCCCGGCGCTATACCGGCGCCGAACCGACGCCCGAAACAGCCGCTGACGAGGCTGTCATGACCCCTATTCTCGAGGCGCATGGCATCGAAGTCCGCACTATCCCCCCCCCCGGAGGCAGTCAATGAAAATACAACGCAAGGGCCAGGCCGGCACCATGCAGTCGAGTGACCTGATGGTCATCGTCGAGCCGGCCGACGGGCTGGTCATCGAGATCGAATCGACGGTCAAGAAGCAGTTCGAACATCTGATCCGCGCCAAGCTGGAGCAAGTCCTGGCCCAGCACGGCGCCGAAAACGCGCGGGTCAGCGTCAATGATCGCGGCGCCCTCGACTATGCCATCGAGGCCCGCCTGGAAACCGCCCTGCGGCGGGCTGGAGGTTTGTCATGAACGAAATGAATAACCACAACGGTTACCGTTACAAGGAGTACGGCCACGGCCGCCGCTTCTTCCTGAAGATTCTCCCCGGCGAGCGCCTGGTCGACATCCTGACCCGATTCACCCAGCACGAGGGAATCCGTCATGCGGTGATCGTCTCGGCGGTCGGCTCGGTCAAAAACGTCCACCTCAACGACATCAAGAGCGGCGCCCGGTTGCCGATCACGGCGGCCCGCCTGACCCCGCACGCGGTCGAAGGGCCGCTCGAACTGCTCGGCCTGACCGGCAACATCGTTCCCGACGACAGCGGCGAACCCTTCTGCCACCTGCACATCATCGCCAGCAAATCGTCGGGCGACGTGGTCGGC
>NZ_JAVHPH010000145.1:0-1026 GCF_036170495.1 Azonexus sp. | reverse complement strand
GACGGATTCAACCGCTTCCTCACGGGTGAGCAGTGCCAAGCGTGTTGAACAGTATCTGGGTGATCTGGACGAGTTGTTCGCCCGTGAGGATCGGGACACCATCCTGGACAGATTTGCCTACACGGCCGAGGATGAACGCGCAGAACGCCCCAATCCGTCACCTGTGCCCATTGATGGTGTCTTGCGCACCGGCCTTGCAAGTCTCCAGCAATCGCTGAAGCTGTATCACTCATTTCTGACGGACAAGAGGAGTGTCCCCGATGAGGCCGAACACCAGGCATTGCTGGACCGCCTCACTCGGAAGGAAATCGATGCTGCGATGCAGGAGTTCGATCAGCTTGGGCTGAAAGCTGAGAACGGCGGTGCAAAAGTCTGCCACGGTAGCGGCGGGATAGGCCTGCTGCGGGCGGCGCAAAAACCGGCCACTTTGCTCTTCATGCAGCTGTATGGAGGGCGTGGAGATCTACACCGTGGAACTTTACCTGAAGGTTCGTCTGGCCTGTGCCGACGGCATGAGCATGCGCGCGGCTGCGCGTCATTTCAACATTTCACGCGACACCGTGGAGAAGGCCATGGCGTTCTCGGTGCCACCCGGCTACCGGCGGACGGCGCCTGTCAAGCGGCCGAAGCTGGATGGCTTCGCCGAGATCATCGACGCCTGGTTCGACGGCGACAAGGATGTGCATCGCAAGCAGCGCCACACGGCCAAGCGGGTGTTCGACCGGTTGCGTGCGGAACATGGCTTCACCGGCGGCTACACGATCATCAAGGATTACGTTCGGGAGCGCGAACGGCGGGGCCAGGAGATGTTCGTGCCGCTGGCCCATCCGCCGGGACAAGCGCAAGCCGATTTCGGTGAAGCAACCGTCATCATCGGCGGGGTCGAGCAGAAAGCTTATTTCTTCGTCATGGATCTGCCGCACAGCGATAGCTGTTTCGTGCGGGCCTATCCCGCGGCGACGGCGGAGGCATGGATGGATGGCCATGTTCATGCCTTCGCCTTCTTCGGCGGGGTGCCGCAATCGG
>NZ_JAVHPH010000144.1:0-5011 GCF_036170495.1 Azonexus sp. | reverse complement strand
CGCCGAGGTCGACCACGTCGTAGCCGTTGCAGCCGAGGACGACGCCGACGATGTTTTTGCCGATGTCGTGCACGTCGCCCTTGACCGTGGCCATCAGGATCTTGCCCTTGCTGCCCAGCCCGGTGCGGGTCTTTTCTGCTTCGATGTAGGGCAGCAGGTGGGCGACGGCCTGTTTCATGACGCGGGCTGATTTGACCACTTGGGGCAGGAACATCTTGCCGGCGCCGAACAGGTCGCCGACGTGGTTCATGCCGTTCATCAGCGGGCCTTCGATGACCGAAAGCGGCGGCTTGCCTTCGGCTTCGAGCTGGGCGCGCACTTCTTCGGTGTCGGCCACGACGAAATCGGTGATGCCCTTGATCAGCGCATGTTCCAGCCGCTTTTCCACGGATTGCTCGCGCCACGAAAGATCGGGGCCGGTGTCCTTGGCCTTGCCTTCTTTCACGGTCTGCGCGAAATCGACCAGCGCTTCACCGGCTTCCGGGTTGCGGTTGAGGACGACGTCCTCAACCTTCTCGCGCAGCACCGGATCGAGATCGTCGTAGATGCCTAGCATGCCGGCATTGACGATGCCCATGGTCATGCCGGCCTTGATGGCGTGGTAGAGGAAAACCGTGTGGATCGCCTCGCGCACGGCATCGTTGCCGCGGAAAGAAAACGACACGTTGGAGACGCCGCCGGAAATGTGGGCGTGCGGCAGATTCTGCTTGATCCAGCGCACCGAATTGATGAAGTCGACGGCGTAGTTGTCGTGTTCCGGAATGCCGGTGGCGATGGCAAAAATGTTCGGGTCGAAAATGATGTCTTCAGCCGGGAAACCGATGCCCGTCAGCAGGTCGTAGGCACGCTTCGAAATCTCGGTCTTGCGGGCGAAGGTGTCGGCCTGACCCTTCTCGTCGAAGGCCATGACGATGACCGCGGCGCCGTAGCGGCGGGCGAGGCGGGCGTGCTCGATGAACTTGGCTTCGCCTTCTTTCATCGAAATCGAATTGACGATGCCCTTGCCCTGGATGCACTTGAGGCCGGCTTCGATGACTTCCCATTTCGACGAGTCGATCATGATCGGGACGCGCGAAATATCCGGTTCCGAGGCGATCAGTTTGAGGAAGCGGTCCATGGCGGCGACCGAATCGAGCATCGCCTCGTCCATGTTGATGTCGATGACCTGGGCGCCGTTCTCGACCTGCTGGCGGGCGACGGCCAGCGCGTCGTCGAAGCGGCCTTCGAGGATCATCCGGGCGAAAGCTTTCGAGCCGGTGACGTTGGTTCGCTCGCCGACATTGACGTACAGCGAATCGGCGCCGACGTTGAACGGTTCCAGCCCGGAAAGGCGGAGCTTCTTTTCGATTTTCGGCACTTTTCTCGGGTTGACCGTAGCAACCCGTTCGGCGATGGCCTTGATGTGCTCGGGCGAGGTGCCGCAGCAGCCGCCGACGATATTGACGATGCCGGCCTTGGCCCAGCTCTCGATCTCATCGGCCAGCATCTCGGCTGTTTCGTCGTAGCCGCCAAACGCGTTGGGCAGACCGGCGTTCGGGTGGGCCGAGACGGCGCAGTCGCAGACGCGCGACAGTTCCTCGACGTACTGACGCAACTCCTTGGCGCCGAGTGCGCAGTTGAGGCCGAAGCTCAAGGGCTGGATGTGGCTCAGCGAATTCCAGAAAGCCTCGGCGGTCTGGCCGGACAGCGTGCGGCCGGAGGCATCGGTAATCGTGCCGGAAATCATCACCGGCCAGCGCCGGCCAGCGGTCTCGAAAAACTGCTCGATGGCGAACAGCGCCGCCTTGGCGTTGAGCGTGTCGAAAATCGTTTCGACCAGAAGGATGTCAGCGCCGCCGTCGGTCAGGCCGCGGATCGCTTCGCGGTAATCGGTGACCAGTCCGTCGAAAGTGACGTTGCGGTAGCCGGGGTCGTTGACGTCCGGCGAGATTGACGCCGTGCGGCTCGTCGGGCCAAGCACGCCGGCGACAAAGCGCGGCTTGGCCGGGTTGGCGGCGGTGAATTCGTCGCAGAGTTTGCGGGCCAGCGCGGCACCTTCGTGGTTCAGTTCATAGACGATGGCTTCGAGCTTGTAGTCGGCCTGCGACACGGCGGTCGAATTGAAGGTGCAGGTCTCGAGAATGTCGGCGCCGGCTGCGAGATAGTCGCGGTGAATGCCGCCGATGACGTCGGGGCGGGTGAGAACCAGCAGGTCGTTGTTGCCCTTGAGATCGTGCCGGTGATCCTTGAAGCGTTCGCCGCGATAGTCGGCTTCCTGCAATCCGTGGCGCTGGATCATGGTGCCCATGGCGCCGTCGAGGACAAGCATCTTCTCGGCAAGCAGGGCGGAAAGTTCGGCGGTACGGTCGGGTTGCTGCATGATCACCTCGGCAAAGCAAAATTACGCCGGGCACGCCGCAAAAACGAACGGCGCCACAAACCGGCTGGGTTTGCGAGCGCCGTTGATCATTGCCGAGCCTGGCCTGAATCAAGTCAGGTCGCAGCGCTCCTCGGCAGAACCCGTAGTTTACCGGTCGCGCCGCCGGCTGCCAAGGCAAGGGATTGATTTTTTGGGGGAGCGCTTGCTGCCGGTAGCTGAATGCCGGCTTGTATTGACGAGCAAACCGTGGACTTTGGCCGATATAGCGTACGGAATTTGCCATTGGGCAGTGGCTCATCAAAGACGTCGAATAGCTCGCTGGCATTGAGCATTTTCTTCAGCGTCTTGTGGCCGTAGCGTCCTTTCAGGTCTTGCAACTCGTCGGGTATATTTTCGAAGGCCAGTTTTCCGGCCCACGCAAGATATGTCCAACCATCCTTACGCGAGACCTGGTTTGCAACATCGCGCATGAAGGTGACCAGGGGGCTGCCCTGGAGCCAGAATAGTTTGTAGTGACGGTCAAATTCGCCGCTTTGAACCAATAACCGCATTGCCTCGTGGCTCTGCTCGACCGCCTCGGTCGTCGCCTTCAGGTGGTCGAGGATGGGCATGACTCGCTGGCGTTGTTCATCCAGGTAAGTCAGCGTCGCCTGCATGACCTCGTCGTTTCCGGGCTGCCAGCGGGGCAGGAAGTGATGAACGAGTTGGTTACGTTCATTCTTCATCGCTTCGAGTTCTGCGCGCATCGATTCGATGTGCTCGTCCTCGATGCTTACCGAGAAGCGAAAACGCAGCAATGCTTCCTCGCCGTTGGCCGGGTCGTACGCGGTGTCTTCGCCGGCATCCTGCAAAACTTCATTTTTGTAGGTTTCGACAAGGTTGCCGAGCGTCGTGCGATTGATCTTCTCAACGTGTTTTTGGTGCTTGTCGGCAAAGTTCTCAAACGTTCCGGCTACATTGTGGTTGCAGAGCAATCTCTTCAGCAGAGATTCGGCTTGTTGGAAGATAACGAGGTTGCGGCCGAGGCGCCGAAGCACTTCGTCTGTCGGGTTGTCGAACATCGTGCGCTAGTCGGCTTGGGGGTTAAGACAGTAGTTGTCTTTGCCCAAGCCGGCTTGAGTACTAATCACGCCGCTATCCGCAGTGGCGCCACCGCCGGTAGCGGCTTCTGCTCGGCTTCCCACAAGTCGCGGGCCGATTGCATGTCCAGCCAGACCTCGGGCGTGGTGCCCAGCCAGGCAGCCAGACGCAAGGCCATTTCGGCCGAGATGCCGGCCTTGCCGTTCAGAATCTTGGACAGCATGACGCGCGAGACACCGAGTTGCTCGGCGGCGGCGGTGACCGTCATGCCTTCCGGAATCCATTCCTTGAGGACTTCGCCCGGGTGGGCTGGGTTGTGCATCCTGCTCATTGTCGTTCCTCAGTGGTAATCCTGATAATTCACCAATAGCGCATCGCCGTCCTCAAAACGGAAGGTGATGCGCCAATTGCCATTGACCGTGATCGCATAGTGCCCGTTCAGATCGCCTGCCAAAGCATGCAGGCGCCATCCCGGCGCATTCATGTCCTCGGGTTGCTTGGCCTTGTCCAGCATCGTCAATTGAAGACGGAGCTTGCCGGCGTGGTGGGGCTGTATGCCTGCTTTGCTCCCGGTCCGGAAAAAGGCTTCAAGCCCCTTGTGCATGAACGATTTGATCATGGATGCATTGTAAATCGTTAATTAACGGTTATCAACCGAGTGCTGCGGCCCTTTCGCCGGTTAAGTGAGTCAGCCCAACGGTTCGCAGCGCAGCCAGACGGTGAAGCGGGCACCGGCGCCGGGGGGGCTGGTCGCCGTCAGGTGGCCGCCGTAGCGTTCGATGAGATTCTTGCTGACCCACAGGCCGAGGCCGTTGCCGCCGGGTTTCTTGGCGGTGAAGAAGGGTTCGAACAGGTGTTCGAGGTCGGCCTGGCTGATGCCGGGGCCGGAATCTTCGACCGCGAGCTGGATGCCGAGCGGCATGTCGGCCTCGTCCCAGTCGTCGACGGCGATGCTCAGGACGCCGCCGGTAGGCATCGCCTGGATGGCGTTGACCAACAGGTTGATGACGACCTGTTGCAGCTCGTTTTTGTTGCAGATGATCTGGCGGGCCGAATCGACATGCTGTTCGATGGCGATGTTGCCGGTCTTCAAGAGGTGGCGGACGAGGAGCAGGCTGTCCTGGATGAGCTGGGCCGGGTTGGTCGGTTCGAGATAGCCGACGTAATCCTGCGGCCGGGCGAATTGCAGCAGCTTGGCGACGATCAGCCGGATGCGCTGGACCTGCTCGTGGATCAGCCTGATCTCCGGGGCGACGGGTTCGGCCTGCGCGCCGAGCGGCAGTTCGGAGATTTCATCGAGGAACAGCGTGCCGCCACGGGCGTAATAAAACAGGCCTTCGCGACTTTGCGCGGCGCCGGTGTAGGCGCCCTTGACGTGGCCGAATAGCTCGGACTCGATGAGTTCGGCCGAAATCGCCGCGCAATTGACCGGCACGAAGGGGCCGCCGGCGCGCGGGCTCATGCGGTGCACGGCGCGGGCGGCGACTTCCTTGCCCGTGCCGGATTCGCCGCTGAGCAGCACGGTGGCCGGCGTCGGGGCGATGCGCTTGAGGCGTTCGCAGACCTTGAACA
>NZ_JAVHPH010000143.1:0-5026 GCF_036170495.1 Azonexus sp. | reverse complement strand
GCTTGACCGACAGATTGACCGAGACTTGCGGCAAATCGAAGCCGCTCATGCGCCACTGCATGACCTGCCGGCAGGTTTCGCGCAGGACCCAGTAGCCAAGCCCGATGATCAGCCCGGAATCCTCGGCCAGCGGAATGAAACGCATCGGCATGACCAGGCCAAGTTCCGGGCTGTTCCAGCGCACCAGCGCTTCGGCGCCGACCAGTCGGCCACTTTGGGTTTCGACCTGGGGTTGCAGATGGACCGACAGTTCGCCGTTATCGAGCGCCCGGCGCAGCAGGTTTTCCATGCGGATGCGTTCCTGTGCATCGCGCGTCATTTCCGGCGTATAAAAATGGAAATTGCCGCGCCCCAGCGCCTTGGCCCGGTACATCGCCGTGTCGGCATTGCGCATGAGGTCGACCACGCTGTCGCCATCGCCGGGCGAAAGACTGATGCCAACCGAGGCGCTGAGGAAAAGCTCGTGGTCGTCCAGTTTGAAGGGGTATTCGAAGGCAGCGATGATTTCGCGGGCGAGCATAACGACTTCGCTTTCGCTGCGCACTCCCTCCATCAGGCAGATGAACTCGTCGCCGCCCAACCGGGCCAGCATGTCGATCAGCCGAACATGCTCGGAAAGCCGGGCAGCAACGGACACCAGCAATTCGTCGCCAACGCCGTGGCCGAGCGAATCGTTAACCTGTTTGAACTGGTCGAGATCGATGAATAGTATGGCCAGCCGCTCGCCGTGGCGGGCCGATTCGCGCAGGCTTTCTTCAAGCCGCTCGATAAAGCTGCGGCGGTTGGAGAGTCCGGTCAGTGGATCATGGTAGGCCAGGTAGTTGAGTTTGCTCTGCGCCTGCCGGCGCTCGACGATCTCGCCTTCGAGCTGCGTATTGGTCCGCTTGAGCTCGTCGGTGCGCGCCGCGACCTGGATTTCCAGCGTGTCACGGGCGGCCGCGATGCGCCCTTCCTGGTCTTCGAGGATCCCCTGGGCGCGGCGAACGACGAGAAACTGCATGAGGTAGAGCGCAGCAAAAACCAGCGCCACACCACCGGTAACCAGCCACATGTTGCGCTGCAATTGGGCGACGAAGGGCGTGACGTTCTGGTACAACTCGAAAACCCCCTCGACCGAATGGTCCTTGCCGCGAATGGGGATGTAGCTCGACAGTACATCAACCTCAGCCAGCGCGCCCTCGAAGGCATCGATGCGGTTGCGGTGGGTGAGTTCGCTGGCAACGGTTCCACTGATTGCCGCACGGAATCCGGGATTTTCCAGTTGGCTCTCACCAATTTGCGCGACATCGGTTGAGAACACGGTATTGCCAAGACGATTGTAGATCCTGACCTTGATCACCGCGGTGTTGCGCATCAGGTCAAGCGCGCTGGCATGGAGGCGACTGGTCTCGGCCGATTGCTTGAGGAAATTGGCATTCCGGCCGACTGAGTCGCTCATCAGTGAAGCCAGCGAATCATGCAGCGAATTCTCGAAAACCTGGGCCATGGCGACATTGCGTCCCTCGGCCAGATCCTGCATCTGCTGCAGCGAGAGCTTTTGGTAAAGCGGCCCGAGCACCCCAGCGGCCAGCACGATGAGAATAAAACTGAGCGTCGAGAAATAGCGCGAAAGATTGAACATGGTGGCCGGAAGGATGATGCGGGCAGCTTATTCCAACTCACGAATCCGCGCCACCGCCTCCTCGACGCGTTTAACGGCGATCACCTGCATGCCGGCAATCGCCTGTTTGGGGCGGTTCGCTTCGGGTATGAGCGCCCGGGTGAAGCCGAGCTTGGCGGCCTCTTTCAAACGCTCCTGGCCACGCGGTGCCGGACGGATTTCGCCGGCCAGGCCAACTTCACCAAACACAATAAGTTTCGACGGTAATGGTTTGTTTTTTAACGATGATGTAATCGACAACAACACCGCCAAGTCAGCCGCCGGCTCGGTGATTTTGACGCCGCCGACAGCATTGACGAATACATCCTGATCGAAGCAGACGATGCCGGCATGACGATGCAGCACCGCCAACAGCATGGCGAGCCGCTGCGGATCGAGGCCGACCGTCAGCCGGCGCGGATTGCCGTGCGCCGTATCGACCAGCGCCTGGATTTCGACGAGCAGCGGCCGCGTCCCTTCCTGCGTCACCATCACGCAGGAACCCGCCACGTCCTGACCGTGCTGCGACAGAAACAGGGCCGATGGATTGCTGACGCCTTTGAGGCCGGTTTCGGTCATGGCAAAAACGCCAATCTCATTGACCGCGCCAAAGCGGTTCTTGACGGCGCGCACGAGGCGGAAGCTTGAATGGGTGTCGCCCTCGAAATAAAGCACCGTGTCGACGATGTGTTCGAGCACGCGCGGCCCGGCCAAAGCGCCCTCCTTCGTCACGTGGCCGACGAGGATGACAGTGATGCCGGCCTGCTTGGCCAGCCGGGTCAGTTGCGCCGCACATTCGCGGACCTGGGCAACCGAGCCCGGCGCACTGGACAACTGGTCGGACCACAGCGTCTGTATTGAGTCAATGACCGCGACGACCGGTTTTTCCGCCTGCAAGGTGGCGAGGATGCGTTCGAGGTTGATCTCGGCCATCAGTTGCAGGCGCCGGGTGTCGAGGCCGAGCCGGCGGGCGCGCAGGGCGACCTGTTCGCCGGATTCCTCGCCGCTGACGTAGAGCACCTTGTTGTCGACCGAGAGGTGGGACAAAGCCTGCAGCAGCAGCGTGCTCTTGCCGATGCCCGGGTCGCCGCCGATGAGCACGACGGCGCCATTGACGAGGCCGCCGCCGAGCGCCCGGTCGAACTCGCCGACGCCGGTGGCGATCCGCTCAACTTCGCGCGCTTCGATTTCCGAGAGATTGAGCAGTCGGGCGGTGGGTGCCAGCGATTCGAAACGGCTGTTGGTCGGCGCTTTCTCGGCCACCGTTTCAACCAGGGTGTTCCAGCCGTTGCAGCCCGGGCACTGGCCCTGCCATTTCGGGCTGGTCGCGCCGCATTCGGTGCAGCTATAAATTGTTTTGATTTTGGCCATTATTTCCGGTTGACCGTAGCAATGTTGTCGAGGCTCACCGGGACGCGCGGCGCCAGGGCGCAGAACAGTTCGTAGGCGATGGTGCCGGCCGCCGTGGCGACTTCATCGGCCGGCACGTTGCCGGCGATGCCCGCGCCCCAGAGCGTGACCGGGGCACCGATGCCGGCTTCCGGAAGGTCGCTTAGATCGCAGGCCAGCATGTCCATCGAAACCCGGCCGACCGTTTTCGTCCGCCGCCCCATGACGGCAATCGGCGTGCCGCTTGGCGCGTGGCGCGGGTAGCCGTCGGCATAGCCGCAGGCTACGACGCCAATGCGCATCGGCCGGTCGGCCGTGAAAATGCCCCCGTAACCGACGCGGTCGCCGGCCACCAGATCCTGCACGCCGATGATGGCGCTCTCCAGCGTCATCGCCGGCTGCAAGCCGAGCGACTCGGCGCTGACCCCGGCAAACGGGCTGGCGCCATAGAGCATGATGCCCGGCCGCACCCAGTCGCCGTGCGTTTGCGGGTGATTGAGGATAGCCGCCGAATTGGCCAGGCAGACCGGGCCGGGCCAGTCGCCGGCCATTTGTCGAAAGCGCGCCAGCTGCTCGCTGACGCCACGCTCGCCATCGGCTTCGGCGAAATGCGTCATTAGCGTGACTTCAATCTGCGGCAACTGCTGCAGAATTGCCCTGGCCTTGCGCAGCGTTTCCGGCGTGAAACCGAGGCGGTTCATGCCGGTGTTGAGCTTGAGATAAAGCGCAACGGGCGCCGTGAACTGGCCATTGCGCACGAGCAGTTCGAGTTGTTCGAGGCAATGAACAACGCAGGTCAGCCGCTGTTCGATAACGGCCCGCACGTCGCGGGCGCTGAATACACCTTCGAGCAGCAAAATCGGCTGGGTGACGCCGGCCTCGCGCAGGGCAACGGCATTTTCGGCTTCCAGCAGGGCGAAACCGTCAGCCTCGCCGCGCAGTGCTTCGACAGCCCGCCACTGGCCGTGGCCGTAGGCGTTGGCCTTGACCACCGCCCACGCTTTGGCCTGCGGGGCGTGACGTTTGGCCAACCGGTAGTTGTCGAGAATCGCTGCCGGTGCGATGCGCGCACGAATGGGACGCGAGGTTTTCATGAAGCCATTTCTTTCAGTTTTGTTCGGGCAAATTGAATGAAGGTCCGGGCCAGCCGGGACTGGAAACGATCTTTCTGGAAAACCAGATAGAGGCTGCGTTCGAGCGGTGGTTTGAGCGGCGTGGCGATGAGTTCGCCGAGCTGGATTTCCTTGGCGACGACGGCTCTCGGCACGATAGCAAAACCGAGGCCAGTCGCCACGACGCCTTTCAACGACTCCGGACTACCCAGTTCCATCTGCATCTTGAGGCTGGCCGGCGGAACTTTATGGGCGAGAAAATAGGCATCGATAATTTCTCGCGTACCCGATCCAGGTTCGCGAGAAATATATTCGTACTCGGCCAGCGCCTTCGGCGTCACCGACTTCATGCCGGCCAGCGGGTAGTCGGGCGCGCAGATGACCAGCAACTCGTCGGCGCAGCAGACCTGGCTAGTCAGGCCGGCGAGCTTGGCCGGCACCTCGATCAGCCCGACATCGAGGGTATGTTCGGCCACCTGGCTCTCGATGCTTTCCGAGTTGGCAACAATCAAGCGGGCCCGGACCTGCGGATAGGCCGCATTGAATTCACCAAGGATGCGCGGCAGCATGAATTCGGCGATGGTCGGGCTGGCCCCGACGAGCAGCGGCCCGCGCATATCGCCGGTCTTTTCGGCCAGCCGCGTCTCCATTTCATCGGACAACGCGAGGATCTTTTCAGCGTAGGTGAGCACCATCTCGCCGGCCGGCGTCAGCGAAATGCCGCCGTGCCGCCGCTCGAACAGGCGCGTGCCGTACTGCTCTTCCAGTTGCTTGATCTGAAAGGTGACGGCCGGCTGCGTCATGAACAAGGCGTCGGCCGCCCGCGTAAAGCTCAGATGTTTTGCGACGGCATGAAAGACCTGCAAGCGCCGGTCAGCCATGATTT
>NZ_JAVHPH010000142.1:0-5032 GCF_036170495.1 Azonexus sp. | reverse complement strand
GCCGGCGCCGCTCGACCTGCGCGTCAATACGCTCAAAGCCAACCGCGAAGACGTGCTGGCCAAGCTAGCCGAAGATGGCATCGCCGCCATGCCCGGCCCGTTGTCGCCGATTGCCGTTCGTCTGCGCGACAAGCCGGCGCTGGCCAAACACCCGCTGTTCATCGAAGGCGCCGTCGAGGTTCAGGACGAAGGCAGCCAGCTGCTCGGCTACCTGCTCGAACCGAAGCGCGGCGAAATGGTCGTCGATTTCTGCGCCGGCGCCGGCGGCAAGACGCTGCTGCTCGGCGCCTTGATGCGCAATACCGGCCGCCTCTACGCCTACGATGTGTCCGACAAACGGCTGGCCAACCTCAAGCCGCGTCTGGCCCGTTCTGGTTTGTCCAACGTCCATCCGGCCCGCATCGAGCATGAGCGTGATACCAAGATCAAGCGTCTGGCCGGCAAGGCCGACCGCGTGCTGGTCGATGCGCCGTGTTCCGGCCTCGGCACGCTGCGCCGCAATCCCGACCTCAAATGGCGTCAGGATGAAGCTTCGGTGGCCGAACTGACCGTCAAGCAATTGTCCATTCTCGAAGCGGCTTCGACCATGGTCCGCCCCGGCGGCCGTCTGGTTTATGCCACCTGCAGCCTGTTGACCGCAGAAAACGACGACATCGTCGCCGCTTTCCTGGCCAAACATCCGGAATTCACGCTACTCCCGGCGTCGACCGTGCTCGCCAAGCAGGGCATCGGCTTCGCCGGCGAGATGCTGCGTCTGCTGCCCAATCAGCACAATACCGACGGCTTCTTCGCCGCCGCGCTGGAAAAGAAGGCATGAGCGAAAAAAGCCACGCCTTGCGCCTGATCAACGATCTGGTAGCGGATTTTCGCAATCCGGATTTCGTCTGGCAGGTCATCGCGCTGGTTGCCTGTATCGGCCTCGCCGCGCTGATTGCGGCGTGGTGGCGCGGCCGTCGTACGGAAGGCGAAGGACGGCTGTCCGACGCCAGTTCCCGGCTCGCCTTTCCGCTCACCGGCATGCTCTTGACCGGCTTCGCCATCGCTACGCTCGGTTCCTTCTTCAGCGTCAATCTGCTCCGGCTCGCCATGCCGCTGTTCGGCTCGATGGCGCTGGTGCGCAGCGTTGTTTTCGTGCTCCGTCAGGCTTTTCCGCGGGCGACCTGGCTGACCGCCTGGGAACGCATCATCGCGGCCGTCGTCTGGAGCTGGCTGGCGCTTTACATCACCGATCTGGCGCCCGATGTCATCGATGCCCTGGAAAGCGTGCAATTTCACGTCGGCAAGCAGCACATCGATTTATGGACCGTGCTGCGCGGCGTGGCCACCGTCTTCCTGACGGTCGTCTTCGCGCTGTGGATCGCTGGCGTCATCGAGGCGCGGCTGATGGGCGTCGAGACGCTCGACGGCAATCTGCGCATCGTCGGCGTGCGCGTCGCCAAGGCCGGTCTGACCGTCATCGCGATCCTGGCCAGCCTGGGGCTGGTCGGCATCGACATGACGGCGCTCTCGGTATTCACCGGCGCGCTCGGCGTCGGCCTCGGTTTTGGTTTGCAGAAGATTGCCAGCAATTACGTCTCCGGCTTCATCATCCTGCTCGACCGTTCGATCCGCATCGGCAATGTCATCCAGGTCGGCACCGATGCCGGCGAGGTGACGCAGATCACGACGCGCTACACCGTGCTCAAGCACCCGGGCGGCAGCGAGTTCATTGTGCCGAACGAAACGCTGATCAGCAGTACGGTGCAGAACCAGACCTATTCGGACGCCCAGTTGCGCCTGACGACCAGCGTTGGCGTCGCCTACGACAGCGATCTCGATCTGGCCGTCCGCCTCATGACCGAGGCCGCCGCCGCTCAGGAACGCGTGCTGGCCGATCCGTCGCCCCGGGTTTTCCTGACCCAGTTCGCCGACAGCAGCATCAACCTCGAACTCGGCTTCTGGATCGACGACCCGGAAAAGGGCAAGGGCAACGTCATTTCCGACATCAACTTCGCCATCTGGCGTGCCTTCCAGGCCAACGGCATCGTCATCCCCTTCCCGCAGCGCGAAATTCGCCTGCTCAACGAGGCGCCACCGCCTCTCGCCAGTGCCTGAAAAATGGCGCGGGGTGAGCGCGCCATTTTGATTTTTGGCCTTTTCCCCGGTTGACCGTGGAATCGTCGTCCCGGAACAAAAAACCTAGCTGAGCAGCATCATCTGCCGCTCGTAGTTGCGCAACAGACGCTCCTTGCGTTGCCGGTCGAAGGCTTTGCTGGCGTGGGCAATGCGCTG
Source organism: Azonexus sp. (assembly GCF_036170495.1). Taxonomy (GTDB): domain Bacteria; phylum Pseudomonadota; class Gammaproteobacteria; order Burkholderiales; family Rhodocyclaceae; genus Azonexus. The sequence goes on along the minus strand of NZ_JAVHPH010000142.1, from coordinate 2,761 downwards.
ACCGAGCTTGTCCAGTTTGAAAAATTTCTTGAGTTTGCGCTTCGTCTTTTCCATGGTGAAGTCTCCGTTGGGTGAGGACGGATTCACTTTATCGAGCCGGGCGGATAGCGTCTGTGGCGGTCTTTTGCAACATTTGTAACCGATTCTGACGCAGCCGCATCCTGCTAAATCCGCTCCCAGACGGTGACTTCCGACAGCGTGTGCTGGAATTTCCGTTTCGTTTCGCGAATGACGAAAGCTACAGCTTGAGGCTCGCCCACCAGGCGAAAATGCTCGCTCAGCATGGCTTTCAGTCCATCGAAGGTGGTGAAATTTTCGCCATCCTTCTTGAAACCGCCGATCCATTCCTCGCGTTTCGTATGTTCCGGCAGCCAGGTGTAGGGCGAGGTCAGCATGAGCAAACCGCTCGGGTTGATGCGTTCATGGACGGTTTTGAGGAAAAGCGCCGGGCTGTACAGGCGGTCGATCAGGTTGGCGGCCAGGATCAGGTCGTAGCCGGCGAAAACCGGTTTGAGGTTGCAGGCGTCGCCCTGGAAGAATTCGACCTTGGTCGCCATGTTGCTCAGGCCCAAGGCTGCTAGCGAGCATTCCTTGTAGCTGACCAGTTCGCCTTCTTCGGTCAGCGTGTAGCGCAGCCGGCCCTGTTCAGCCAGTTGCGTGCCGACGCCGATGAAGCGGGCCGAGAAATCGATGCCGGTGACCTGGTCGAAATGGCGGGCCAGTTCGAAAGTCGCCCGGCCAGTGGCGCAGCCGAGATCGAGCGCCTTGCCGGCCGGCTTGTTGCCCATGGCGGCAATGGCCAGTTGGGCCAGGGTTTGCGGGAAATTGGCGACGCCGAAATAGTCGTCGCCGTAATGGAATTCGATGTATTCGGAAATCAGCCGGTCGGTTTCGTAGTGCGAAGCCGGCTGGGTGGCCGGCGCCTCGGCGACGATATAGCGGAAACCGGCGTGCTGGAAGAAATGGCGGCGGAAAGCATAGCGCGAGACCGGCGCCGCTTCGTTGCCGCAGGAAATCCACGAACCGCCCTTCAACAGGTTGTGACGCTCGTCGAAGGTCGGTGTCGTGAAATCGTCGTAGATCGGATGGACTTCGAAGCCGGCGAACGGGTAGATCGGCGTTTCCTGCCATTGCCAGACATTGCCGATGACATCGAAGAGCGGGCCGTGGGCAAAGCGATTGACCGGGCAACTCGATGCCGCGTGGCTTAAACCGAGATTCGCCGGTACCTCGCCGGGCAGCTCGGCAACCCCGGCGAACTGGCGCAGCGCCTGCCATTCATCCTCGCTCGGCAGGCGCACGGCCTGACCGCTCTCGCGCGCCTTCCAGTTACAGAAAGCCTTGGCCTCGTGATAATTGGTTTCGACCGGCCAGTCCCAGGGCATGGCGACTTCTTCGAGCATCAGGCGCAGGCGCCATTGCGTGCCGTCCTTGATCCAGAAAGTCGGATGGGCGGCCTTGGCGAATTTCTTCCAGGCGGCGCCTTCCTCCGGCCACAACGTGTTGTCGGTATAGCCGCCGGCTTCGACGAAGGCGAGATACTCGCGATTCGACACCAGATAACGGCTGGCCTGGAATGCTGCGGTCGACGCCGCGTGGCAGCCGAATTCGTTGTCCCAGCCATAGATTTTCGGGTCGCTGCGGTCGCGGCCGAGGCGCAGTTCGGCGGCTGGAATGCCGACCAGCGCGTTCTCCGGCGCCGGCCCTCTGTCGCGACAGGGTTCCCAGGCCGGATGCTTCTGCACGTATTTGAGCTGATGCTGGCGGATCAACACCGACGAGGTTTCGAGGTGGATGCGCTCATGCTCGATGCCCATCAGGATGATCCAGAACGGGTCTTCCCAGCCGATGGGCAGGGTTAGCGAATTTGTGCGAATTATCCGGTCGACCGTAGCGCGCACGCTTTGCCGATAGGCGCACACCTCATCGACGCCTGGCCAGTCGTAACGTTGGTCGTTGAGGTCGTCCCAGCTCATTTCATCGACGCCGATGGCGAACATCGACTCGAAACCCGGGTTGATGCGTCGCTCGAGCAGACCGGCGAGGACCAGCTTGTTGATGAAAAAGGTGGCGGTGTGGCCGAAGTAGAAAATGAGCGGATGACGCAGCGCAATCGGTTTGACGTAATACGCCTCGTCGCAGGTCAATACTTCGAACAACTGCTCATAGCGGTCGAAGGTGGCGTGAAAGTAGTCGAGGATCTGGAGACGCTTCTGTTCGGCATCGGTGCCCGTCAACAGGGGCGTAGCGGGGAAAAGGGCTGGCTTCATGCGGCTACCGGTCGTGGATGTTTTGACAGATCAAAGGGGAGTGGGTGATTAGACCGCCATATTGCTGAGAAGGCAAAAAAAACCCCGCCACGAGGGCGGGGTAACAGGGAGTTTCTCGAATCGGGGGAAATTCGAGAGGAGGGTAAAACGGTTCAGCGTTTGCGGCGCCTGTTCAACCAATAGCGGGTAACGGCGATAACCGCACCGGCGGCAACGGCGGTAACCGCAGCATTGAGCGGTTCAGCCTGACCTTCCGACAGCCAGTCGAATCCGGTGATGCCGATGAAGACACCCAGGGATTCGCTGATCGGCAGGTTGTCCGCAAAGGCCATTAGCGATCGGCGCGGACAGGGATGGTGGCCAGCGCCGGCTGGGCCTGGGCGGTGGCCAGTTCGAACAGATACTGGCGGGTGGCGTCGATAAATTGTTTGATGTTCATGGTGATCATTTCCTTGTCGTCCTCTTGATGGGATTGGCTTGCTTCCATGCCT
>NZ_JAVHPH010000141.1:0-1031 GCF_036170495.1 Azonexus sp. | reverse complement strand
TAAGACTTGGGAACGAGAATGCGCGCCTGCTTGTTGAGGCCGACCACGGCCATCAACTCGGCAACCAGATGATTGGGCGAGCGGATGATAATGTCGCGCCCCGCCGCCTTGTAAGGCGCCAGACGATTGACCAGTTGCCCGGCTGAAACGAAATCGAGCCGACGGACGCCGGAAAAGTCGAGAACCGGCTGTTCAGCCGCCTCGATGACGACAGCCAACTCGTCAAAGCGGCAGCCCTTGAGCTCACCCGACAAATAATGCGCGTCGTCGCCCGGGCGAGCCGTGGCAGCTAACTGCGCAGCAGGCGCGGCGGCGGCCGGGCGTGGCTCCCACGACGGCGGAGACAGTTCGAAGGTCACCGCGTAATCGACAGCGCGCTCTTCAAACGCATCCTGCGTGCCGTGCCGCTGCAACAATTCCAGCAACAGGCGCCAGGACGGCTCGTGAGCCGTATCACCCGCCACCAGACGGCTGTTCAAACGGTCGACAAAGACCTCCGTACCGCTCAGCACAACCGACAGCCGGGTTTTTCTGGCCCGGCTGAACAAATCGGCCAGTTGCCCGGCCACCTCGTCATCGCAACCGATCAGCTTGGTGCAATCAACGGTAACCTGAGCCTTTTGTTCGACCAATTTGGCCAACTCGGTGACCGGCAAGGTACCTTCCACGGTCAACACGCCCTGCAGGAATATTTTGCGCGGGCCGACTGCGCCATTTGCCTGGTGGGCTGCCGGCGATTGCTGCGACCAGGTGGGTGGCGACATTTCGCAGGCTTCGGCGTAATCGGCACCGAGCTTTTCAAAAGCCGCCCGGTCGCCGGTCGCCTGCAGCAGATCGAACAGCAGGAGCCAGAAGCGCCGTCCTTCCCGGCCGTGGTAGGAGCGGACAAAGGTTTCGAGCAGCGAACGGGCGGCGCCGTCCTGACCGTTGGCGTAGAGCACGACAACCTGTTCGACGCAGGCTTGCAACGGGTCGTCGTCGTGATTGACGTCGATCCCCATGACGCTCGATTCGGTGAAATCGTCGCTGTC
>NZ_JAVHPH010000140.1:13977-21757 GCF_036170495.1 Azonexus sp. | reverse complement strand
AAATTCTGTTCTCCAAGTTCCCCCCGGGCCAGGTGCCCGAGGCGGCCGATGATCTCCAGCACCTGGACGAAGTTGAGGTTCAGGCCCGGTTTGAAAGACGCTCGCTGGGTGTCAGCTACGACCTGCAACAACATACCCTGCGCGAACTGGACGAGCATCTGGTCGACAAGGGTTTTCATCTCGACAACACGCTGTTCACGAAATTGACCCGGGCCCTGATTTACTACGTCGAAGACACGCAATTACATAACATCGGCGCCCCGGAAAAACACCTCAAGCGCTCGGCTCAGGAAGCCTACGTCAACGCCTGGGAACACCACCCGCACGGTGACCACGATGACACGCCGCCGGAGTGGCGGGAATACAAATAGTTGTTAGTCGATAGCAAGTAGTCGTTCGCAACTGATCCCGACTAGCGACTAATAACGAACAACTACCGACGACATGACCGACGAGCAGCTTCTCCGTTACAGCCGGCACATCCTGCTCGATGCGTTGGGCATCGAAGGCCAGACGCGCATTCTTGACACCCATGCACTGATCATCGGCGCCGGCGGTCTTGGTTCGCCGGCGGCACTCTATCTGGCCTCGGCCGGGATCGGCAAGATCACGCTGGTCGACGACGACACGGTCGACTTCACCAACCTGCAACGGCAAATCATCCACACCCAGGCCCGCGTCGGCATGGCCAAGGCCGAATCCGGGCGGCAGGCGCTGAACGCCATCAATCCTGACATCGAGATCGTTCCGCTGCAGCAGCGCCTATCGGGCGAAGCGCTCGATGCGCTGGTCGCCAGCGCCGACCTCGTCCTCGACTGCACCGATAACTTCGCCACCCGGCACGCCATCAACCGCGCCTGCGTCCATCACCGCAAACCGCTGGTATCCGGTGCGGCCATCCGCTTCGACGGTCAGATCAGCGTCTACGATCTGCGCCGCGACGATTCACCGTGCTACCACTGCCTGTTTCCCGAGGGCGACGATGCCGAGGAAGTGCGCTGTGCCGTGATGGGTGTCTTCGCGCCGCTGACCGGCATCATCGGCACCATGCAGGCGGCCGAAGCTCTCAAGCTGGCGGCCGGCATTGGCGAAACGCTGACCGGGAGACTGCTGCTGCTCGATGCGCTAACCATGGAATGGCGCACCGTCCGCTTCAAAAAAGATGGCGATTGCGCCGTGTGCGGAGCTAAGGGAAACGGGCGATCAGGCGAATATCTTCGCCAAGCTGACGCAGGTCGCGAATCTTCAAGCGCCGCTTGCCGTCTAGCGACGTCAGTTCAGGCAGATTGAACAGCCCGCTCGCATCGTGGCCGATCAGGCAGGGCGCCAGGTAAAGCAACAACTCATCGACCAGACCTTCGCGCAGCAACGAACCATTAAGTTTGAAGCCGGCTTCGGCGTGAACCTCGTTGATGCCGCGCTGGGCGAGCAATTCGAGCAGGGCTTTGAGGTCAACCTTGCCGCTGCCGTTATTTAGAATTTCGACAAAATTTCCGGTTGACCGTAGCAAGGCCATTTTTTGGGCATTGTCGACGGCGCCGACGATCAGCACCGGCTCCCCTTGCAGAATACGTGCCGTCGGGGCAATTTCCAGCCGGCTATCGACCACCACGCGCAAAGGCTGGCGCGTCGTTGCTACATCGCGCACGGTCAGACTTGGATCGTCGTCGCGCACCGTGCCGATACCGGTCAGGATGGCGCAGGCCCGGGCCCGCCAGGCGTGACCGTCACGGCGCGCATCCGGGCCGGTGATCCACTGGCTGACGCCGTTGTTGAGAGCCGTCTTTCCATCCAGACTGGCGGCGGCCTTGAGGCGCAACCACGGCCGGCCACGCGTCATGCGCGAGATGAAACCGATGTTCAGTTCGCGCGCCTCGTTTTCCAGCAAACCGCTCGCCGTCGCTATGCCGGCCGCCTGCAACAAGGCAAGGCCCTTGCCAGACACCAGCGGATTCGGATCAGTCATCGCCGCCACGACACGCGAAACACCAGCGGCAATCAACGCCTCGGCACAGGGCGGCGTGCGGCCGTGATGGCTGCATGGCTCGAGCGTCACGTAGGCCGTGGCGCCTTTGGCCTTCTCACCCGCGGCGCGCAGGGCATGGACTTCGGCATGCGGCTCACCGGCCTTCTCGTGCCAGCCTTCGCCAACGATTTCACCGTCACGAACCACGACACAGCCCACGCGTGGATTGGGCGAGGTCGTCCACAGAGCGCGTTCAGCCAACTGCAGGGCGCGCGCCATCATGCCGTGGTCGACGGCTGAAAAGCTCATTTTTTCTTTGGGGTGCTGGCAGACGCGGGCGAAACTTCGCGAATGGCCTTCGAGAAGGCATCCACGTCTTCGAAATTGCGGTAAACCGAGGCGAAGCGGATGTAGGCCACCTTGTCGAGCTTCTTGAGTTCGCGCATGACCAGTTCGCCCAACTGCTGCGTCGTCACCTCGCGCTCTCCGGCCGAGCGCAATCTTTCTTCGATATCGGCCACCGCCGCATCGACCGATTCGATCGACACCGGCCGCTTGCGCAGCGCCAGTTCCAGACTGGCGCGCAGCTTGGCCCGGCTAAACTCGGTGCGCAGGCCATTTTTCTTGACCACTTGCGGCAGCTGAATTTCAGCCCGCTCGTAGGTCGTGAAGCGCTTGTCGCAGGCATTGCACTTTCTGCGGCGACGTACGACGTCCGCCTCGTCGGAGAGGCGGGTATCGACGACCGCCGTCTCATCGTGGCCGCAGAATGGGCATTTCACCTCAAACTCCTGAAAATTTCAGCGCGCCGCCCGAACAAGGCAACACCGTGTGGGCAAGCGCTGGAATTTTCACGCGCCGTAGACCGGGAACTTCGCGCACAAGGCAGCAACCTTGGCACGCACGGTAGCGGCCACAGCTTCGTCGTTTGGCGCTTCAAGCACGTCGGCAACCAGATGAGCGATCGTCTCGGCTTCGATTTCGGTGAAGCCGCGCGTCGTCATGGCCGGCGAGCCGATGCGGATGCCGGAAGTGACGAACGGCTTCTGCGGATCGTTCGGGATGCCGTTCTTGTTGACCGTGATGTGGGCGCGGCCGAGAGCCGCTTCGGCTTCCTTGCCGGTGATGTTCTTGGCGCGCAGGTCGAGCAGGAAGACGTGGCTTTCGGTGCGCCCGGAAACGATGCGTAGGCCGCGCTCTTCGCCGAGCACACGGGCCATGACGCGGGCGTTGTTGATGACCTGTTCCTGATAGCGCTTGAACTCCGGCGCTGCGGCTTCCTTGAAGGCGACAGCCTTGGCGGCGATGACATGTTCCAGCGGGCCGCCTTGCAGGCCGGGGAAGATGGCGGAATTGAGCGCCTTTTCGTGCTCGGCCTTCATGAGGATGACGCCGCCGCGCGGGCCGCGCAGGGTCTTGTGCGTGGTCGAGGTCACGACGTCGGCGAAGGGCACCGGGTTCGGGTAGAAACCGGCGGCGATCAGGCCGGCGTAGTGGGCCATATCCACCCAGAAAATGGCGCCGACTTCCTTGGCCACCTTGGCGAAGCGTTCCCAGTCGATGCGCAGGGCGTAGGCCGAGGCGCCGGCGACGATGACCTTTGGCTTGTGCTCGCGGGCCAGCGCTTCCATCTTGTCGTAGTCGATGGCTTCGTTGGCATCGAGACCGTAGGAAACGACGTTGAACCACTTGCCGGACATGTTGAGCGCCATGCCGTGGGTCAGGTGGCCGCCTTCGGCCAGGCTCATGCCCATGATCGTGTCGCCCGGCTTGGCAAAGGCCATGAGCACGGCCTGATTGGCCTGCGAACCGGAATTCGGCTGGACGTTGGCCGCCTCGGCGCCGAACAGTTTTTTCAAGCGATCGATGGCGATCTGCTCGGCGATATCGACGTATTCGCAGCCACCGTAGTAGCGCTTGCCGGGATAGCCTTCGGCGTACTTGTTGGTGAGCTGGGAGCCCTGGGCTTCCATGACGGCCTTGCTCACGTAGTTTTCGGACGCGATCAGTTCGATGTGGTCTTCCTGACGCTGATTTTCGGCCTGAATGGCCTGCCAGAGTTCAGGGTCAACTTTTGCCAGGGTGTCTTTCGCGGAAAACATGGGGAATGCCTCAAGCCATTGAAAAGGGGTCGGATTTTATCACGCCGGAAGCTCGTCGAGGGCGCCCGGCTCCAGATGGTCGGTTTCACCCCAGGTTTTCAGGCTCCATTGGCCGTCGACCGTGGCAATCCAGTTGATGCCGGCGTTGGGAATCAGGAAGTCGCGCGGCGTTTCCAGCGGGTTGCCCCGGACAAATCGGTTGATGATGTCGAGCACACCGCCATGCAGGACGATGGCGATGGTCTGGCCGGGATGCCGGGCCGCCAGTTCCTCGAGCTTGCCGGTGACGCGCTCGAACATGGCGGTCAGGCTTTCGCCGTTCTCGAAAGCGTAGTCGGCGTTGCGTCCTTCGAAGGCAGCATAGCCGTCTGGGTGCCTGGCTTTCGCCTCGTCGTAGGTCAGCCCTTCGAACACGCCGTAGCGCCGTTCCCGCATTTCGGGCACCGGCGTCGGGAGCAGCCCAAGTTCGGCACCGATCGCTTGCGCCGTCGTCCACGCCCGCCGGAGATCGCTGCTGTAGAGCGCGACAATGCCGGCCGGCTTGAGCCAACGGCCGGCCGCCATGGCCTGGTGTACCCCGGTGGGGTTGAGGCCGATGTCGATTTGCCCCTGGATCCGGCGCTCGGCATTCCATTCGGTCTCGCCGTGACGCACCAGACAGATGTGTGTTGGCCGGGTTGTAGGGATTTCCACCATTTTTTGTCGTTCGCCTTCGCTGTAAATTGCAAGCCTTGGGATTATCCATTTAACCCCGGCCACTTCAGAAGCCGGGAATTCTATCAATCGAGGAGAACTTTTCGTGACCCTTCTGCTCAAGCTCTCGCAGCTGATCGACTGGCTCAATGAGCACGTCGGCAAAAGCGCGTTCTGGCTGGTCCTGATCATGGCCCTGATCAGCGCCGGCAATGCCAGCTACCGCTTTGTTTTCAACGACAGCTCGAATGGCCTGCTGGAAATCCAGTGGTACCTGTTTGCCGCCGTTTTCCTGCTCTGCTCGCCTTACACCCTGCAAAAAAACGAGCACGTGCGCATCGACGTCCTCTCCGGCAAGCTGTCGCCGCGCGGCCTCGCCGTCATCGACATCATCGGCACCCTTTTCTTTTTGCTGCCCATGGTCGTCGTCGTACTCTGGCTATCGCTGCCGCTGGTCGCCGAGTCATACAAGATTCAGGAAATGTCGGCCAATGCCGGCGGACTGATTCGCTGGCCGGTCAAGATCCTGCTGCCGATCGGCTTCCTTCTGCTCGCCCTGCAGGGCATTTCCGAGCTGATCAAGCGCATCGCCTTTCTGGCCGGACGCATTGACGACCCGAACCACAAGGAAAAAGGCCCGACGGCCGAAGAAGAACTGGCCGCCGCCATTGCTGCCGCCAAAGCACAGGAGGCCAAATAATGGCCGAGTTCATGATTGCCAACATGGCGCCGCTGATGTTTGGCGCGCTCGTTTTATTCCTCCTTTTCGGCTATCCGGTCGCCTTCGCGCTGGCCGCCAACGGCATCCTTTTCGGCCTGGTCGGCATTGAACTCGGCCTGCTCCACCCGGCACTCTTTCAAGCGCTGCCGGAGCGGATTTTCGGCATCATGGCCAACGACACTTTATTGGCCATCCCGTTTTTCACCTTCATGGGGCTGATCCTTGAACGATCGGGCATGGCCGAGGATCTGCTCGACACCATCGGCCAGTTGTTCGGCCCGATTCGCGGCGGCCTGGCCTATGCCGTCATCTTCGTCGGCGCGCTGCTCGCGGCGACGACCGGCGTCGTTGCTGCCTCGGTCATCTCAATGGGCCTCATCTCGCTGCCCATCATGCTCCGCTACGGTTACGACAAGCGACTGGCCTCTGGCGTCATCGCCGCTTCCGGCACGCTGGCCCAGATCATCCCGCCATCACTGGTGCTGATCATCATGGCCGACCAGCTCGGCAAGTCGGTCGGCGACATGTACGAAGGCGCCTTCATCCCCGGCCTGGTTCTGACCTCGCTATACGTCGGCTACGTCTTCATTCTCTCCATCGTCAAGCCAGCCACGTGTCCGGCGCTGCCGCCAGAAGCGCGCACCCTGCGCGGTTTCAAGCTGCTGCTCCGCGTGCTGACCACGCTGGTCCCACCACTGGTTCTGATTTTCCTGGTTCTCGGCACGATCTTCCTCGGTATCGCGACGCCGACCGAGGGCGGCGCCATGGGCGCAGCCGGGGCGCTGATTCTGGCTATCTCCCGCAAGCGCCTGAGTTTCAAACTGCTCAAGCAAGCCATGGAAACCACCGGCAAGCTGTCGTCGTTTGTCATCTTCATCCTCGTCGGCTCGACGGTGTTCGGTCTGATCTTCCGCGGCGTCAATGGCGACCTGTGGGTTGAACACCTGTTGCTCGGCTTGCCCGGCGGTCAGGCTGGCTTCCTGATCGTGGTCAACCTGCTGGTCTTCGTGCTGGCCTTCTTCCTCGACTTTTTCGAGCTGTCCTTCATCATCGTGCCGCTGCTTGCCCCGGTGGCTGACAAGCTGGGTATCGATCTGGTCTGGTTCGGCGTGCTGCTCGCGGTCAATATGCAGACCTCGTTCATGCATCCGCCCTTCGGCTTCGCGCTGTTCTACCTGCGCTCGGTAGCCCCGTCGTCGATCAAGACCACCGACATTTACTGGGGCGCCATTCCCTTCGTCTGCATCCAGATCATCATGGTCTCGCTGATCATCATCTCCCCCAACATCGTCAGCTACGGCGACCCGGCGCAAAAGGAACAGCAGCGTCTGGAGAAGGAAGGCAAGGCGCCGGCTGCGGTCGATCTCGACTCGCTGATGAAACAGAGCGAGGAGGAGCCCGACGTGAAGAAGGACGACGACAGCTCAGCGGCCGATCTGCTCAAGAACCTGCAGAGCGACAGCAAGTAATTTCGCCAATTCACATCAGGGCGGGGTCGGTAGACCCCGCCTTTTTTTCGTCCGGCTCAGGGGATGAAGGGCAAGGCCAGTTCGCTGGTATCCGTGGCTCCGGCCGAAAAAAGCCGGCACTCTTCGATGAACTTCTGGGTCGCGCCACTGACATGGCGCTGGCGCTGACGAACAAACTGAAAACGGCGGCGCAGCGCTAGTTCCGGCGTCTTGATCTCGACCAGACTGCCACGCCGCAAGGCTTCGCGCAGCGCTAGCCGGGACAGGCAGCCGACGCCTAGGCCGGATTCGACGGCGCGCTTGATCGCCTCGGTATGCTCAAGCTGCAGACAGACATCGGGATCGACGCTGATGGCGCGCATGGCCCGGTCGAACAGGGCGCGGGTACCCGACCCCGGTTCGCGGACGATCCATTTTTGCCTCGCCAGCCCGGTCGACCGCGCCAATCCGGCCGCCGCCAGTGGATGCGACGGGGCGCAGAAGACGACCAGTTCATCATCAAGCCAGGGTTCGAAAATCAGGTCGGAATCACTGGCTTCGCCCTCGATCAGGCCGAGATCGAGCTCGAAGCGGCACAGGCGCTCAATCACTTGCTGCGTGTTGCAGACACTGAGATCGACCCGGCTGCCGGGATTTTTTTGCAGGTATTCAACAACCACCAGCGTGGCCAGATAGTTGCCGATGGTCAGCGTCGCGCCGACGGCAACCGGCGCCAGACGACCGCCAGCCAGGTAGCCCTCGACCTCGCCGGCCCGCGCCAGCATGTCCTCGGCCTGCGGCAGCAGGCCGCGCCGCGTGATCCAGTAGGCCAGCAGCGCCGTCAGCAATG
>NZ_JAVHPH010000140.1:0-13967 GCF_036170495.1 Azonexus sp. | reverse complement strand
CCCCCCCCCCCCCCCCCCCCCCCGCCCGCTGCCGTTGAGGCGTAGCGATTTGCCAACACGGTCGAACAGCGGGCAATCGAAGTGGCGTTCCAGTTCGAGCAGGGCCGTGCTCGCCGCCGATTGCGACATGTTGAGCTGGGTTGCCGCCCGCGAAACATTTTCCAGACGGGCGATGGCGGCAAAGACTTCAATCTGGCGCAGGGTGATTTTCATATCTGAATTTTAGATGACTGATATACAAATTACCCGCTTTTATCAATAAACGATACCGCCTAAGATGGGTCACATTTCCTATCAGAAGGAGCCTTAGCATGAGCAATCTGGCCACCGAAACCGTCACCTCCGTCCATCACTGGAACGACAGCCTGTTCACCTTCCGCACCACGCGCAACCCTGGCCTGCGCTTCACCAACGGCCAGTTCGTGATGATCGGTCTGGAAGTTGACGGCCGCCCACTGACCCGCGCCTACAGCATCGCCAGCGCCAACCACGAGGAATATCTCGAATTCTTCAGCATCAAGGTCCAGAACGGACCGCTGACTTCCCGCCTGCAGCACCTCAAACCCGGCGACCCGCTGCTGATCAGCAAGAAGCCGACTGGCACGTTGATTCTGCGCGATCTGAGGCCGGGCAAGCGGCTGTTCATGTTCGCCACCGGCACCGGACTGGCCCCGTTCATGAGCCTGATTCACGACCCGGAAACTTACGAGCGTTTCGACAAGGTCATCCTCATCCACGGCGTCCGGTGGACCAATGAACTGGCCTACCACGATTACATTGAGCAGGATTTGAAGGAACACGAATACTTCGCCGACTGGGTCAGGGCAAAGCTCATTTACTACCCAACCGTGACGCGCGAACCTTTCCGCAACGAGGGCCGCCTGACCGACCTCATCGAATCCGGCAAGCTATTCACCGACATCGGCCAAGCGCCGCTCGACCCGGCCACCGACCGCGCCATGATCTGCGGCAGTCCGGCCATGCTCGAAGACACGTCAGCCCTCCTCGACGCGCGCGGCTTCGAGGTCGGCAACCATCACGCCGGCAAACTGGGCGACTACGTGATCGAACGCGCTTTCGTTGAAAAATAGCCAATTTTTCCCGTTGACCGTGGAAAGCGGGCAAGGCTATTGTCAAAATAGCCAAAATGAATTGGCAGTGCGCCCGCGAGAGGCGCATCATTCAATCGTTGCCTGACCATTTTTTTGGTCGACCGCCGACCCGATCAACGAAGGGAGAACATCATGGATATTGGCATCACCAAGAAGGATCGTGAAAAAATCGCCGACGGCCTGTCCCATCTGCTCGCCGACTCCTTCACCCTCTACCTCAAGACCCACAACTTCCACTGGAACGTCACCGGCCCGATGTTCAACACGCTGCACGTCATGTTCATGGACCAATACACCGAACTGTGGAATGCGCTGGACCTCATCGCCGAACGCATCCGCGCCCTCGGCGTCGCTGCCCCCGGCACCTACACCGAATTCGCCAAGCTCACGGTAATCAAGGAAAGCGAAGGCAAGGTTTCGGCCGAGGACATGATCAAGCAACTGGTCGCCGGCCAGGAAGCTGTCACCAAGACCGCCCGCGGCATTTTCGCCATCGTCGACAAAGCCGGCGACGAGCCGACCGCCGACCTCCTCACCCAGCGCATGCAGATTCACGAAAAAAATGCCTGGATGCTGCGCAGCCTGCTGGAATAGTCGATTTCCCCGGCCCACCGGGCTTGCCACGGTCAACCGGGTTTACTACGTGAAACGTAAAAAACGGCCAAATTTGAAATCCTCAATTGGCCAGCCGCAAAAAAACCCGCGAAATTCGCGGGTTTTGTTTTTGCGGGTTTTTTCCGGTTGACCGTAGGAATCGCTACTTCCCGGTCTGCAGGAACCCATCCATTCGCCGTTCAGCCAGACTAAACCAGGCCGACTGGGCTCGCTGATACTTCTCGTACTCAACGTGGATTTTCTTGAAGGCCGGGTTCTTGGCGGCTTCATCGGCGTATAGCGCCATCGCTGCCTTTTGGGTGGCTTTCAGAATCTCGGAGGAAAACTCCTTGACCTTGACACCCGCCTGCATCAGCTTGGCCAGCGCGGCCGGATTCTTGTGGTCGTATTCGGCCATCATCGTTACGTTGGACTCATAGGCCGCAGCCTGGAAGGCTTCCTGATACTCCTTCGGCAGCTTGGCCCATTCGGCCTTATTGACAAAGAAATGGATGACCGGGCCCGGCTCCCACCAACCCGGGTAATAGTAGTTCTTGGCAACCTTGTAAAAGCCGAGCTTTTCGTCGTCGTACGGGCCCACCCACTCGGCAGCATCGATCGTGCCCTTTTCCAGCGCCGGGTAGATGTCGCCGCCGGCGATCTGTTGCGGCACCACGCCAAGGGCAGAGAAGACGGTACCGCCGAGGCCGGCGATGCGCATTTTGACGCCCTGAAGGTCAGCCACGGTCTTCACTTCCTTGCGCCACCAGCCGCCCATCTGGGTGCCGGTATTGCCGCCGGCAAAAGAGAGCACGTTGTAGTTGCTGTAGAACTCGTCGAGCAGCTTCTGGCCGCCGCCGTAGTAGATCCAGGCGTTCATCTGGCGCGCTGTCATACCGAACGGAATCGAGGTACCGAAACCGAATGTTTTGTCCTTGCCAACGTAGTAATACGAACAGGTATGGCAGCACTCGACGGTGCCTTGCTGCACGGCATCGAGCGCCTGCAGGCCGGGAACGATCTCGCCGCCCGGAAAAACGCGGATGTCGAACTTGCCGCCGGTTATCGCGCGCACCCGGTTGGCCAGCACCTCGGCGCCACCGTAAATAGTGTCCAGGCTCTTTGGAAAGCTGGAAGTCAGGCGCCACTTAATGCTGGGTAGCGCGCCAATGACTGCCGGAGCCGCTGCTGCAGGCGAAGCTGGCGTGGCGGGCACCGCAGAAGAAGCGGGTTCGTCTTTTTTCCCACAGGCGGCTAAACCAGCTACGGCAGCACCTATGGCTGCCTTGGTCAGAAAATCACGACGTTGCATTTTGTCTCCTCCAAGTAAGGGGTCGCCATTCATGGCGATCGATCCATTCTTCACCAAGCGTGTATTTTATGCGAGTAGTGGAAAACCCTAACCCCCTCTACCCCACTAATCGCCGTGGTTTAGCGGTACTCAGCCACAAAAAAAGGAGCCGAAGCTCCTTTTTTTGTGGCTGAGCGGCAACGATCAGCGATGCGACTGTGCGAACTGGTCCATCGGCATTTCGGCGACGGCAAACCAGGCGCGCTGGCTCTTGGCGTACTTGCTGTACGAGTCGTAGATCTTCTTGAAGGCCGGATTCTTGGCTGATTCGTCGGCATAGAGCTGCTGCGCCGACTTGTGGGCGGCTTCCATGATCTCCTTGGAGAAGGCATGCAGCTTGACGCCGTTTTGCAGCAACTTGGCCAGCGCGATCGGGTTCTTGTGATCGTACTCGGCGGTCATCGTCACGTTGGCTTCGGCGGCGGCACAAGCAAAGGCGGCCTTGTATTCCTTGGGCAGCTTGTCCCATTCCTTCTTGTTCACGAAGAACTCGAGGCAGGTGCTCGGCTCCCACCAACCCGGACCGTAGTAATGCTTGGCAACCTTGTAGAAGCCCAGCTTCTCGTCGTCGTAAGGGCCGATCCACTCGGCAGCGTCGATCGTACCTTTCTCCAGCGCCGGGTAGATGTCGCCAGCGGCAATCTGCTGCGGCACGACGCCGAGCGGCGTCAGCACGGCGCCCCCGAGGCCGCCAATGCGCATCTTGATGCCCTTGAGATCGGCCACGGTCTTCACTTCCTTGCGCCACCAGCCGCCCATCTGGCAGCCGCTGTTGCCACCGGGGAAGGAAACGCAGTTGTAACCGGCATAGAACTCGTCAAGCAGTTGCTGGCCGCCGCCCAGGTACATCCAGGCGTTAGTCTGGCGGGCGTTCATGCCGAACGGGATCGTCGTGCCAAAAGCAAAGGTACGATCCTTCCCGACGTAATAATAGGAAGCGGTATGGCAACACTCGACAGTGCCTTGCTGCACGGCGTCGAGCGCCTGCAGGCCGGGAACGATTTCACCGCCCGGGAAAACACGGATGTCGAACTTGCCGCCAGTCAGTTCGCGCAGGCGATTGGCCAGTTGCTCGGCACCACCGTAAATGGTGTCGAGGCTCTTCGGGAAGCTCGACGTCAGGCGCCACTTGATGCTCGGCAGATCGGCAGCGATCGCCGGTGCGGCGAGGGTGGCTGCGGCGCCAGCGGCAGCACCAATGGAAGCTTTTTTCAGAAAATCACGACGTTGCATCTTGTCTCCTCTGGATTGATTTAAGGCGTCAGACCTGACGGTGGAGCGCATTGTTTAACAAAGTGAGATCAATTACGAGTTGCGGAAAACCCTAATTCCCCACCGTTAACCGCGGCAAAGCGGACGCCAGATGACAGGGAACAGTCATCTGCGACGCCCCGGCCGTGGCCGGCCAGACTTGGCGACCTGGTGCTCGCCTGAGCCTATTCGCCGGCGACCGTCATGCGGTCGAGGAGGATGGAACCGGTGATTTTGCTGCCGCGAATCTGCACATCGTTGCCGACGGCGACGATGCCGGCCAGCATTTGCTTGAGGTTGCCGGCGATGGTGATTTCCTCGACCGGGTAGGCAATCTCGCCGTCCTCGATCCAGAAGCCGGCAGCGCCGCGCGAATAGTCGCCGGTCACGTAGTTGATGCCGTGGCCGAGCAGTTCGGTGACGAGCAGGCCACGCCCCATTCTGGCCATCAGGCCGGCCAGGTCGAGATCACCGGGCTCGATGATTAGGTTGTGGCTGCCGCCGGCATTGGCCGTCGTCTGCATGCCCAGCTTGCGCGCCGTGTAGGTGCTCAGGAAATAGCCCTGCAGGATGCCGTTGCTGACCAGGTCACGCTCGCGCGTTGCCACACCGTCGCTGTCGAAGGAAGCGCTGCCCAGACCGCACGGGATATGCGGGCGTTCGGCAATGTGCACGAAGTCCGGCATGATTTTTTTGCCAAGCTGATCGAGCAGGAAAGACGATTTGCGATACAGCGCGCCGCCGCTCGCCGCATGCACCAGACTGCCGAGCAGGCCGCCGGCCAGCGGCGCTTCGAGGATGATCGGATATTCGCCGGTCTTGACCTTGCGCCCACCCAGCCGCGCCACGGCACGTTCGGCGGCAATCCGCCCGACCTGCGCCGCATCGTCAAGGTGGCGGGCATCACGATGCGTTGTGTACCAGTCGTCGCGCTGCATCGCATCCTGTTCGCCGGAAATGACCGAGCAGGAAATGTAATGGCGCGAGGTCGGGTAGCCTCCCATGAAGCCAAGGCTGTTGGCAGAGACGAAATGGGCCTGCTGCGTCGAGATCGATGCCCCTTCGGAATTTCTGACCAGCGGACTGGCCTCGAAAGCCGCCTGTTCGCAGCGGCGCGCCGTTTCAATAGCGTCTTCCACGGTCAACGCCCAGGGATGGAACAAATCAAGATCCGGGACATCCTTGGCCATCAAGGCGGCGTCAGCCAAACCTGCGCAATCGTCCTCGGCCGTGAAGCGAGCGATGTCGAGCGCCGCCTCGACCGTTTCGCGCAATGCCTGAGCGGAAAAATCGGAGGTGCTGGCGTAGCCCTTGCGCTGACCAGCGTAAATCGTGACGCCGATCCCCTTGTCGCGATTGAATTCGATGGTCTCGACCGCGTTGCAACGTACCGTCACCGACTGCCCGAAACCTTCGGATACATCGACTTCGCAGGCTGTCGCGCCCTTGCTTTTGGCGTGCTTGAGGACGTCCTCGGAGAGCTGTTGGAGGGTGGCGTGAGAATAGGAAAATGCGGCGGTTTCGGACATGGAGGCGGCGTCGGGGCGGGAAAGTCGCTATCATAACAGCCCGTTATTGCCCGCACCGGACGCTCCCCATGCATGAAGAAGATTTCACCGAAGACACCGGCCGCCCTTCCAAGACCAAGAAGAAGGAAGCGATGCATGAACTGCGCGACCTCGGCGCCGAACTGGTCGAGCTTTCGATCGGCCAATTGAAGGCCATCAAACTGCCGGAAAACATTTTTGAAGCGGTCCGCGAATGCCAGAAAATCACCGCCCATGGCGCTCGTCGCCGGCAGGTGGCCTATCTCGGCAAGCTCATGCGCGGCGTCGATGACGAGCCGATCCGCGCCGGTCTGGCCATGCTGCGCGGCGAATCGTCGGCCGAAACGGCCCGCCTGCATCGGCTGGAACGCTTCCGCACCCGGTTGCTCGAAGACGAAAGTTTTCTCGCCGAAATCGCCGCCATCTGGCCGGAGCTCGATCTCCAGCACATGCGCCAGCTCCGGCGCAATGCGCTGAAAGAGCAGGAAAATAACAAGCCGCCCAAAAACTTCCGGGCCATTTTCCAGATCCTCCAGGAACTGGACAAACAAGGCACTCCGCCAGCCGAAGAGGAAGCCGGCGATGAATGAAGAACTGATCGTCGGCCTCGTTTCGATCAGCGATCGCGCGTCAACCGGCGTTTATGAAGACAAGGGCATCCCGGCCTTGCAGGAATGGCTGTCATCCGCCCTGAGCACGCCGTGGCGCGCCGAAACGCGGCTGATCGCCGACGATCGCCAGACCATTGAAAATACGCTGATTTCTCTGGTTGACCGTAGCAATTGCCACCTCGTGCTGACCACCGGCGGGACCGGCCCGGCTTTGCGCGACGTCACGCCGGAAGCCACGCTGGCCGTCGCCGACAAGGAAATGCCAGGCTTCGGCGAGGAAATGCGGCGGATCAGCCTCAATTTCGTGCCGACCGCCATCCTCTCGCGGCAGGTCGCCGTCATCCGCAAGCAGGCGCTGATCATCAACCTGCCCGGCCAGCCAAAGTCGATCCGGGAAACCCTGGAAGGCGTCCGCAACGCCGACGGCACGGTCGCCCACGTCGGCATCTTCGCCGCCGTGCCCTATTGCATCGACCTCATCGGAGGCCCCTACGCCGAAACCAACGCGACGGTGATCAAGGCCTTTCGGCCCAAATCGGCGATGCGGGCCGAACAGCGCTGATCAGCCCAGCCGGCTCCGGCGGTAACGCGCCAATTCGAAATCAGCCGTCTGCTCGATCAGCGTTATCGGCGTCAGCTGAAAGCGCTGGCCATCCCGGGCGTACTCCATGCTGTCGCGCGGATCGAAAGTCATCGGCGGCAGAATGACCCGAAACTCGTCGGGTTCGTTGCCGTCGAGCAGCATCAAGGCCGGCGTTGGCCCGGCCGCCGCCATGTAGATGGAAGAGCCGCGCGGCCGAACCTCGATTGAAACAGCCTTGGTGGCCAGCGCCTGAATGCCGACGCGGGCATCCTTTTCGGATAGCCGGTGGTAACGGCGAATCACCCCGAGCAGCCAGTTATCGCCGCCTTCGGGCTGCATGGCGAGCAGGGCACCGACCTTCAGCCATTCGCCCGGAACGCGGTCGAGCACGGCGCCGAAGCCGCCACGGCTGACATTTTCGGCCACCCAGACCTCGCTCGGCAAACCGGCCGGGCGACCGCCAAATTCATCGGAGAACACCACGAAAGCGTTGACCAGCCCATTGAGCACCGACATCCGGTGGGTCACGCGATGGCGGTCGTGCGAGCGCTGCGGCGGGATCGGCGACAGGTAGTTGGTCAAATGGCGAAACACCGTGACCAGCAGTTTGACCGGATACTGGCCGCCGAGATTGATTTCGGGCGGCATGTCGCCGCCGCGTTCAAGCGTCTCGAGCACTGTCCGCATGGCGGCATGGGCTGCGCCGGGCTTGAGAAAACGCTGGGTCGGCGCAGCCTGCGCCGGCATGCGGGCCAACCGTTGCGGCGGCAGGGCCAGCTTGAGATCGACCCAGTAAACGCTGTCAATCTGGGCCTCGGCGGTAAACACGAAGCCGGGTAGAAAATGGGCGATGATGTGCTCGGCCAATTCGATGCCGACCGGCAACAGACTATCGAGCGATGCCGCCTGGAAAATCATGACTTTTTCGTACTCCTGCTGTGGCGAGGTCATGCCGCTGCGCCCCGGCACGGCCAGCGCCCGGCTCGCCACGCACGCCTCTTCCGCGCTCAGCAGCGCCCGCCCGAGGCTCAGCCAGGAAGACTCCGGCGAAGGGCCGTAGTGAAACTGCTCCCATTTAAGGGCGCGACCGAGCGCCATGATCAGACGAACGCACAAGGTCGGCAGCACCACCCTGGCCAGCTCGCCCGGCCGATTTTTCTCCCCGACCGCGAGCAGGCAACGCTCATAGGCCGCAGCCAGCCGGGACCAAAAACCATAGTTGATCGACCACAGCCGGTTTTCTTCCGATTTGGACAGTCGGGGCGCTCCGAAATATTCGCGGGAAAGCCGCTTCAGATGCGGCTGCGCGGCCTCTTCGAACCGCTCGAGCACCTCGTACAAGGTGCTTGCCGGGAATTGACTGACCCCCTCCAGCGATTCCAGCCAGCCGGAAATTTCGTCGAGCGCCTTGAAGGCATTGTCCGTCGGCAACTCGCTAAGGACCCGCCGAAATTCGCGGGCATTGGCCAGAGGGTGATCTGTTTTCTGGGCAAATAGTCCGCCCAGATTGGCAACCTTGTTCAGCACAGCTGATCTCCTTCAATAATTTCTGTTTTTTTCCAGTTTAGACGGATATTCCGCCTTCAGTCGCGCGTAATTTTCGCCTTCCGAAATATTGCCATTGGATAACCGCCGCCGAGCGGGCAGGCGTTGATTGTGCCCGCCATGTAAAATAGGTCGCTTATTGACAGCCTCGGATAGCCGACTCGATGCAGCCCTACCTCGACCTGATGCGCCACGTTCTGGAGAACGGGCACGACAAATCCGACCGCACCGGAACCGGCACGCGCTCGGTCTTTGGCTGGCAGATGCGTTTCGATCTGGCCAAGGGCTTTCCGATGGTAACGACCAAGAAGCTCCATCTGAAATCCATCGTGCACGAGCTGCTGTGGTTCCTGCAGGGCGACACCAATATCGCCTACCTCAAGGCAAACGGCGTCCGCATCTGGGACGAATGGGCCGACGAAAACGGCGATCTCGGGCCGGTTTACGGCAAGCAGTGGCGCCGCTGGGAAACCCCGGATGGCCGCCTGATCGACCAGATCACACAACTGGTCAGCAGCCTCAAAAACAATCCCGACTCGCGTCGTCACATCGTTTCCGCCTGGAACCCGGGCGACGTGGACAGCATGGCGCTGCCGCCCTGCCACTGCCTGTTCCAGTTTTATGTGGCGGACAGCAAGCTATCCTGCCAACTCTACCAGCGCAGCGCCGACATCTTCCTCGGCGTGCCCTTCAACATCGCTTCCTACGCCTTGTTGACGATGATGCTGGCCCAGGTCTGCGGCTACCAGCCGGGCGATTTCGTTCACACCTTCGGTGACGCGCATATTTACGCCAACCATTTCGACCAGGCCCGGTTGCAGTTTTCCCGCGAAGCGCGCCCGCTGCCAACGATGTGGATCAATCCCGCGGTCAACGACATTTTTGCCTTCAAATTCGACGATTTCCGGCTTGACGGCTACGATCCGCATCCGCATATCGCCGCCCCGGTGGCGGTCTGAGCATGTCGGTACCGCTTCGCCCCGCCTGGCTCGCGCTGGCTGAACACGCGCGCAGCATCAAGCATCGCCACCTGCGCGAGTTGTTTGCGGCCGACCCGGCACGCTTTGACCGCTTCTCGGTGCAAGCCGACCATTTCCTGCTCGACTACTCGAAACAGCGACTCGACCAGCACACCATGGGCCTGCTCCGGCAACTGGCCGACCAGGCCGGCTTGCCAACCTGGATCGAGCGGATGCGCGCCGGCGAGCCGATCAACCACACGGAAGGCCGCGCCGTTCGCCATGCCGACCTGCGCGCCGGGGATGCCGCACCGCCCGAAGTCAAGCACGTGCTGGCCCGCCTGGCCGGTTTTTGCGAACAGATTCACAGCGGCCAATGGCGGGGCTTTTCGGGTGATCGGATCACCGATGTCGTCAATATCGGCATCGGCGGTTCTGACCTTGGCCCGCGCATGGCCGTCCGGGCGCTCGGCGCCTTTCAGCAGCCCGACGTCACGGTCCATTTTGTTTCCAACCTGGACAGCGCCGACCTGGCCAGCACCTTAACCCGCCTCAACCCGCGCAGCACGCTGTTCATCGTCGCCAGCAAAACCTTCACGACGCTCGAAACGATGGCCAACGCGCGCACGGCGAGAAACTGGGTGGTGGCCGCGGCGGGTAGCGAGCCGGCCATCGCCCGCCATTTCGTCGCCGCCTCGACCAATCTGGGCGGCACTGCCGAATTCGGCATCGCCCCGGAAAATGTCTTCGAATTCTGGGACTGGGTCGGTGGCCGCTTCTCGCTGTGGTCGGCCATCGGCCTGCCCATCGCGCTGGCCGTCGGCTTCCGCCATTTCGAGCAGCTGCTGGCTGGCGCGCACGCCATGGACACGCATTTTTTCAGCGCGGCGCCCGAGGCCAACCTGCCGCTGACGCTCGCGCTGATCGCGCTGTGGAACACCAATTTTCTGCGCGCCCACAGCAACGGCGTTTTCCCCTACAGCCACTCGCTGGCGCTGTTGCCGTCCCACCTGCAGCAACTCGAGATGGAGAGCAACGGCAAGCGCGCCAACCGCGACGGGATGGCCGTCGACTATCCGACCAACCCAATCCTCTGGGGCGAAGCCGGGACCAACGGCCAGCACTCGTTTTTCCAGCTCCTGCACCAAGGCAGCGAACTGGTCGCCTGTGATTTCATTGCCCTGGGCAAATCCGACTTTCCGCTGCCCGGCCACCACAGCGGCCTGCTCGCCAACTGCCTCGCCCAGTCGTCGGCCCTGGCTTTCGGGCAGACCGCCGAAGAGGCGCGGGCAGCCGGCATTCCCGAGCACCTGCTGCCGTTCCGCCGGTTCCCCGGCAATCAGCCATCGTCCACGCTGATCCTGCCCGAACTGACCCCGTTCACACTCGGCCAGCTCATCGCGCTCTATGAGCACAAGGTGTTCTGCCTTGGCGTGCTGTGGAATCTCAATTCTTTTGACCAATGGGGCGTCGAGCTCGGCAAGCAGCTGGCCGGCAAGCTCGCCCCGTGCATCCGCGACGCGGCACCGACCGACGGTCTCGACGCTTCGACGCGCGGACTGATCAACCATTTGCGCCGTTTCCGGAGCGAACCCCATGACTGAAGTCGTCATCATCGCTGCCGTGGCGAAGAACCGCGTGATCGGCAAGGATAACCAGTTGATCTGGGCCATCCCCGAAGACATGGCGCACTTCAAGGCGCTGACGGCTGGCCACACGGTAATCATGGGGCGCAAGACCTGGGAGTCGCTGCCGCCGCGTTTTCGCCCGCTGCCCGGCCGGCGCAACATCGTGATCAGCCGGCAGGCCGACTACGCCGCCCCCGGCGCCGAATTGGCCGATTCCCTGGAAAATGCCCTGCAACGGGCTGCGACCGCAGCCACCGCTTTCATCATCGGCGGCGAGCAGATCTACGCCCAGGCGATGGCGCTGGCCGATCGCCTGGAAATTACCGAAGTCGACCTTGAGCCCGAGGGCGATGCATGGTTTCCCGAGATTGCTACGGTCAACTGGAAAAAAACGTCAAAAATCGAGGCGTCTGGCTACGCTTTCGTGAGCTACCAGAAGCAATAACCCATCGCCGCGGCGCCGTGGTCAGCCCACGGCGCCGAACGACAAGCAGGGCCAATCAGCGCACGCAATCCACGAAGTAACGACCATCATTGCCCTTGACCAGGCCGTGCACGTCGGTCTCGAAGCCGGGGAAACGGGCATTGAATTCGCGGGCAAATTTCAGGTAGTTGCAGATCGTCTTGTTGAAACGCTCGCCCGGGATCAACAGCGGAATGCCCGGCGGGTAGGGCGTCAGCAAAACCGCCGTGACGCGGCCTTCGAGCGCATCAACCGGCACCCGTTCGATGTCGCGGTGCGCCATCTTGGCAAAGGCATCGGCCGGACGCATGGCCGGCACCATGTCCGACAAATACATCTCGGTGGTCAGGCGGGCGACGTCGTTGTGCTTGTAAACGCTATGGATCTGCGTGCACAGGTCACGTAGGCCGACGCGCTCGTAGCGCGGGTTCTTCTGCACGAACTCGGGCAGCACCTTCCACAGCGGATGATTCTTGTCGTAATCGTCCTTGAACTGCTGCAGCGCCGTGACCAGCGTGTTCCAGCGACCCTTGGTGATGCCGATGGTAAACATGATGAAGAAGCTGTACAGGCCGCACTTCTCGACGATAACGCCATGCTCGGCGAGGTACTTGGTGACGATGGCGGCCGGGATGCCGAATTCGTCGGCGAAGTCGCCATCGACGTCGAGACCCGGCGTGATGATCGTTGCCTTGATCGGGTCGAGCATATTGAAGCCGTCGGCCAGATTGTTGAAGCCGTGCCAGCGCTCGCCCGGCTTGAGCATCCACGCTTCGCGCTCTTCGATACCTTCTTCGGACAAATCGTCCGGCCCCCAGACCTTGAACCACCAGTCAGCGCCCCACTCCTCGTCAACCTTGCGCATGGCACGGCGAAAATCGAGGGCTTCGGCAATCGATTCCTCGACCAGTGCCTTACCAGCCGGCTCCTCCATCATTGCCGCGGCGACATCGCAGGACGCGATGATCGAGTACTGCGGCGAAGTTGAGGTGTGCATCAGATAGGCTTCGTTGAAGATGTCGCGGTCGAGCTTCTGGTTCTCGGCATCCTGGACCAGGATCTGCGACGCCTGCGACAAACCGGCCAGCAGCTTGTGCGTCGACTGCGTCGAGAAAATCATCGACTCCTTGCAACGCGGACGATCGGCGCCGATGGCGTGATAATCGCCGTAGAAGTCGTGGAAAGCGGCGTGCGGCAGCCAGGCCTCGTCGAAGTGCAGGGTATCGATCTTGCCGTCGAGCTCCTGCTTGATGTCCTCGACGTTGTAGAGAATGCCGTCGTAGGTCGACTGGGTGATGGTCAGGACGCGCGGCTTGGCGGTCTTGTCGGTAATGAACGGATTGGCGGCGATCTTCTTCTGGATGTTCTCCCAGAGGAATTCCGATTTCGGGATCGGCCCGATGATGCCGAAGTTATTGCGCGTCGGCATCAGGAAAACCGGGATCGCCCCAGTCATCATGATGGCGTGCAGGATCGACTTGTGGCAGTTGCGGTCGACGACCACGACATCGCCCGGCGCCACCGTCGAGTGCCAGACGATCTTGTTCGAGGTCGAGGTGCCGTTGGTGACGAAATACAGGTGGTCCGAATTGAAGATGCGCGCCGCATTGCGCTCGGAAGCGGCGACCGGGCCGGTGTGGTCGAGCAGCTGGCCGAGTTCCTCGACCGCATTGCAGACGTCGGCGCGCAGCATGTTCTCGCCGAAAAACTGGTGGAACATCTGGCCGACCGGCGACTTCAGGAAGGCGACGCCACCCGAATGGCCGGGGCAATGCCAGGAATACGAGCCGTCCGCGGCGTAATGAACCAGCGCCCGGAAGAACGGCGGCGGCAGCGAATCGAGATAGGCGCGCGCTTCGCGCTTGACGTTGCGGGCGATGAACTCCGGCGTGTCCTCGAACATGTGGATGAAGCCGTGCAGTTCGCGCAGCACGTCGTTGGGAATGTGGCGCGAGGTGCGTGTTTCGCCATGCAGGAAAATGGGAATCTCGGCATTGCGGTTGCGGATTTCCTTGACGAAGGCGCGCAGCTCGGCCAGCGTCTCCTCCGGCTCCAGCGCCAGTTCCTCGTCGTCGATCGACAAGATGAACGCCGAGGCCCGGCTCTGCTGCTGGGCGAACGAGGTCAGGTCGCCGTAGCTGGTGACGCCGAGCACTTCCAGACCTTCCTTCTCGATGGCTTCGGCCAGCGCCCGGATGCCCAGGCCGGAGGTGTTTTCCGAACGAAAATCTTCGTCGATGATGATGACGGGGAAGTGAAAACGCATGTTGAATCCTTAAAATGCGGCGACCCGCCGCAGCGGGTCACAGAATAAGACGATTTC
>NZ_JAVHPH010000139.1:0-1033 GCF_036170495.1 Azonexus sp. | reverse complement strand
AACTGCTCGACACCCTCAACGAACTGAGCATCGCCGACGAACGCCCGGTTGCCGCCCTGATCGGCCTCGCTGCCGATCCCGGCTCGCTGTGGGCCGACCTCCGTGTCGGCGAACTAAAGACCATGCTCGCCCTGGCCGGCGGCGACCCCGACGCCCTGCGCGAAGGCCTTGAGTGGGTGCGCCAGTTCGAACAGCTCGACGCCGGCCGCCGCCGTATCTACGCCTGCCTGCAGACCCTTGTCGACATGGAAGACCCGGCCACCTACGAAGCTGCGCTGCTCAGCCTCTACGGCGAAGCCACGGTCGACCAGGCGATTGCCATGCTCGATGGCGACCTGCGCTTCTTCGGACTGGCCTCGCCCGGCCTCGACCTCGCCGGCTGCGACCTGCACCAGCGCCTGCTCGGGGAATACGAAAAGGCGCACGCAACCGTCGCCTGACGGGAATTCACATTCCCACGGTCAACCGGGAAAAACGGCCAAAATTGAATCCGGGCAGTGGGCTAGCCACCCGGCTCCTCCCCCTTCAAGGGGAAGGCTGCTGGGTGGGGGATAGGGGTAGAGGAAGAGCTGCATTCGACTTCTTACCCCATCCCCCCTGCCCTGCCCTTCGAGGGGAGGGAGCAATCTTTCCCGTTGACGATGCAGGTTCCCGATGGCACGCAGCACGCTCTACCCTGCCGCCCGGCCCAGCCATTTCAGCACCATCGCGTAGAGCCGGCCCGGATCGACCGGCTTGGCGATGAAATCGTTCATGCCGACTTCAAGGCAGCGTGCCTTGTCCTCGGCGAAGGCGTTGGCCGTCATGGCCAGGATGGGAATGGCACCGCCGTGCGGCAGGGCGCGAATCTTCCGCGTCGCGGCCAGGCCATCCATCTGCGGCATCTGCATGTCCATCAGGATCAGGTCGTAGCGGTCACGCCCGAACAGGCGCAGGGCAGCCAGGCCGTCGTCGGCGACATCGACGAGCAGCCCGACGTCATCGAGCATGGCCTGGGCGATTTCCTGGTTGATCGGCTCATCCTCGACGAGCA
>NZ_JAVHPH010000138.1:0-1033 GCF_036170495.1 Azonexus sp. | reverse complement strand
TCGGTCATGCGGTCAACAAGGTTTTGAAGGACATTATCGTTCGTTCGAAAACGCTGTCCGGCTTCGATGCGCCCTACGTTCCGGGCTGGGATTGCCATGGTCTGCCCATCGAGCACCAGATCGAAAAGCTCCACGGCAAGGCTATTCCGGCTGACCAGGTGCGCGCGTTGTCGCGCGCCTATGCGGCCGAGC
This sequence comes from Azonexus sp., assembly GCF_036170495.1. Taxonomy (GTDB): domain Bacteria; phylum Pseudomonadota; class Gammaproteobacteria; order Burkholderiales; family Rhodocyclaceae; genus Azonexus. Next base: position 841 of record NZ_JAVHPH010000138.1, on the reverse strand, counting down.
AGGTCGAGCGCCAGAAGAAGGATTTTATCCGTCTCGGCGTGCTGGGCGACTGGAACAATCCCTACCTGACCATGAATTTTTCGGCCGAGGCCGGCGAAATCCGGGCGCTCGGCAAGATTCTTGAGCAGGGTTATCTCTACCAGGGCTTGAAGCCGGTGAACTGGTGTCTGGACTGCGGTTCGGCGCTGGCCGAGGCCGAAGTCGAGTACGAGGACAAGAATTCGCCGGCTATCGACGTTGCCTTCGAAGTGCATGAAAACCATGCCGAGAAGCTGGCCAACGCTTTCGGTCTGAGCCATCTGCCCGGCCCGGCCTTTGCCGTGATCTGGACGACGACGCCGTGGACCTTGCCGGCCAACGAGGCAGTCAGTGTGCATCCGGACCTTACCTACGACCTCATCGCAACCGAAAAGGGGGCGTTGATCCTGGCCCGCGAGTTGGCCGAGTCGGCGCTCCTGCGCTATGCATTGACGGGGACGGTGATTGCTTCGACGAGCGGCGACAAGCTGGACCAGATCCTCCTCAGGCACCCGTTCCAGCCGCGCGATGTGGCGATCATTTGCGGTACGCACGTCACCACCGAGGCCGGTACCGGCCTGGTGCACACGGCGCCGGCCCACGGTGTGGACGACTACAACATCGGCAAGAAATACGGCCTCCCGGTCAACAACCCGGTCGCCAACGATGGCCGCTTCATCAGCACCACGCCGGCCCTGTCGGTCGGCGAACTGGCCGGCAAGACGGTCTGGGAAGCGAATCCGCTGGTGCTGCAGGAACTCGAATCCCACGGTCGACTGTTAAAAAACGAGAAAATCAAACATAGCTACCCGCACTGCTGGCG
>NZ_JAVHPH010000137.1:0-1033 GCF_036170495.1 Azonexus sp. | reverse complement strand
TTGGCGGTCTTGGCGGCCTTGTCGAGGACGATGGTGCCGGTGGTCTTGTCGAAGCGGCTGAGCTGGACCGAGTAGCCGAAGTGGCTGTACGAGAAGCGCGGGAAGCTGTGCGTGCCGTCGAGCGTGAAGGTTTCCGGGGCGGCCAGGGCCGGGGCGGCGGCAGCGATGGCGAGGACGAGGGTGGCGAGTTGTTTTTTCATGGTGATTCTCCTGTGATGGGTTGGGGTTTATTTCGTTGCTGCGGTGATGCGGAACTTGATCTGGACATCGTTATCGACGATGTCGAACTTGGCCCAGGCGCCTTCGCCGATGGAAAAATCGGCGCGGCGGAGGGTGAAGGCGCCATCGAAGACGCCCGTGTTGCCCTGCGCCGTGAAGGTGGCGGGGACGACGACATCCTGCGTCTTGCCCTTGACGGTCAGCTGGCCGGCGACTTCATATTTGTTGCCGCCGAGCGCCTTGACGCTGCCGGAAACGAATTGGGCGGTCGGGAAGGCCTTGGTGTTGAACCAGGCTTTGCCGGCGACTTCCTCGTCGCCTTCAGCGGCGCCGGTGTCGACGCTGGCCAGGTCGACATTAAAGCTCGCCTTGGCAGCAGTCGGCTTGGCCGGGTCGAAACTCAGCTGGCTGGAAAATTTCCTGAATTTTCCGTCGACCGCAACGCCCATCTGTTTGTAGACGAAATTGATGGCGCTTTTGTCGGCTTGCACCTGGGTGAATTCGACGGCGTGAGCGACCGGTATCAGCGCCGCGAAGGCGAGGGTGAAGGCGAGGCGTTTCATGTTTATTGCTCCTTGGCGTGGCGGGGGGCCATACGGATCAGGATGTCGTCCTGGTCGATGAAGTGATGTTTCAGGGCGGCGCCGATGTGGCCGGCGAGGATGATGACGAAAAGCAGGTTGAGGCTCATGTGGGAGGTCTGCAGGAGGTCGCCGAGCTCCTTGCTTTTCTCGAGCAGGTCGGGGATGGGCAGGACGCCGAAATAAACCGTCTGGAATCCCTTGGCTGAACTCATCAGCCAGCCGGACAGCGG
>NZ_JAVHPH010000136.1:0-5066 GCF_036170495.1 Azonexus sp. | reverse complement strand
GCGTAGAAGTGCCCGGCAACCAGGCCATGATGACTTCGCCGCGCCCGATGTAATCCACAAGATCGGGGTTGTCATCCTTGCCCTGCACGCGAATTCGTTGATTGTCACGGATCTGCAGGCTGAAGTCGCCATGCTCGAAACCGGCGCCCAGGGTAATCCGGTTCCAGCTCCGGGAAAGCGGATCGCTTTGCCCGTTCGACTGGTGGGCAAAGCCCACCTGAAGCATGCGCAGGTTCCAACCCAGCGGAAGTTTCCCGAATTTCTCGGGAACGGGCACGACATAGATCATTTCCGGCTGGTAGTCAGTGCTGCGAAATGGCGATGAATCCCCGGAATCCCACAACTGCCAAAGTGAATGCTGGGTATACGCAGCCCACAGATCGGCTCCCGGCAACAGCAGGTCTTCCACAATTTTTGCACGCAGGGAAATTTGCAGCTTGGCCTCGACGCTGCGGTAGTCATGGTTGCCCGCGCTGGCCGCCTGCGTCGGACTGTGCGGAGTACGGTTCAGGTTCGACGTGTAATGCATGGGCAGCAGGAAGTTGGGCAGGTAGGTGCGAACAACGAAGGTATTGCGCTTGTCCGTAGGGCCAAGCTCCCAGATTTTCGACATATTCGACGATTCGCGCTGGCTGTCGCAGGTGGCCACCTGCGCATCGATCCGGGCATCACTGATCGGTTCGCTCCCGGCTTTCAGTCGCTTGTAGGCGTTGTCGTAGCAGGCCAGTCGCAGGCGGTCATCCGCTTCGTCGGCACATCCCATCAAAGGCTCGGCGGCCATCGCAGACCCCGCCAGCCAGGCCAGCACAAGGGCAGCCATCTTCTTGCTCATATTTTTCCCCGTTACCACACCTGCCCTTTCGGCAGTTGGCGCCAAGGCTACTCTGACCAGGCTCGACGTCTGTTGGCTCGCACACATACCAAGCTATCATTTTTCGACCAAATTCAGACGGCAATCTGGCAAGGAGCGAAGTGGCTCCTTGAAATAACTGCATCTAACCTGGCGAACGATACAAAGGCGCCGGGAACAGGTGTGAGTAATAGGCGTCCGTTGGAAACGCCCACGGAAATCCATCCCTTAAGCAACATAGCGTTTCAAACATTAATTTTGCCAAACACGACGGCCACTACGCTGTTACAATGCGCCCCGCTTGAACGTGATCACCAGTCGCGTTACAGGTATCCGGAAATTATTTGGACACCCAAGCGCATAGCAATTGACGGTATTTCTGACGGTATCCAAAAGATCGAATCAGAAGAAACGACGTAACCACGGCCTATATGGCGGTTACTTTGACCCCGTCAGGAGCACCAGGTTGCCCATGTGGCTCAGTGGTAGAGCACTCCCTTGGTAAGGGAGAGGTCGGCAGTTCGATCCTGCCCATGGGCACCACCCCGCTTGCCGTCGCCACCCGGCGAATTTACTGCCTGGCAGCGATCAAACCACTCTGTTTTAGCGCGGTGAGAAACTCACTGAAGTTTGCTTCGCGAACCGTGATGTTGCTCAAGGTGTCACGCAAGCTGAATACCGACAGGTCGATTTCCCCAGCGTGAGCATTCCCCTTGCTGGCAACTTTGCTGCCAGTTTGCGTTGGACTTGCCTTGGTGCTGGTGAGGGACATTTTCCTGTTTTCCTGAGTTGACGGATTCATTCTGCGCTGCGCATTCCGAGGTGTCTGTGAACAAATTCACAGTGCATTGCCAGCCAGAAAATTTATGGCCGACTTGCCAACAATCCTTAATGAAACAATGTTTTAAACGATTCCATAAGTAAGGAAAGCTATTTCAAATTCGGGCAAAATTTCCGGTTGACCGTAGCAACGACCCCGCTGGGCGTTGCGCTTGAAGTTCTATGCTGCTGCATTCAGTCGTCCAGTTCGATCTGCCCGCCGACATGGGCCGTGACCAGGCTTTCGCCGGCCTCCAGCGGGGCCGGGGCGGCTTCTGCCGCCATCGCGATGCCACGCACGGCACGCATCATCGGCACGGGCATGCCACCGCCTTGCTGGACATTGAGGTGCTTGATTTTCCAGCCCTTGCCGAGCTGCTCGGCGATCAACGCAGCGCGGCTCTGGAAGGCGCGAATTGCCTCGCGGGTGGCTTCGTCTTCCACCGTGCGCCGGGTTTCGGGCGACGGCAGCAGACTGACTTCGCCAACGGCCAGGCGTATTTGCTGGAGTTTGCCAAGCGTCTCCGACACACCGCCCAGATCCTTCGATTCAAGAATCAGCTCGCTGCGCATACGCCAGCCATCGATTTTTTGCCCCTGACCGTACACCGGGTAGGTGGACTGCTGGCCGCTCTTGACTGCGATGCCGGCCTTGCTGCGAATCAGCTTGAGCGCCTCGGCAAGGTCGGCGTTCACGCGCTGGGCCAGCTCGGCTGGATGCTTGCCGCTGGCTTCGCTGTACACGCTGGCGCGCACCATGTCGTTGCTGGCCGGGCGGCTGACCTGGGCTGACAGATCGACCAGCGCGCCGGCCTGGGCTGGCGCCGCGGCGAGACAGCCGACGAGCAGCGTAACGAGCGCCTTGCTCATTGCTGTGGCTTGTCGCGCAAGCGGCCGTAGGCCACCAGCAGGACGAAGGCGACGACGATGGAGGCAACAAATCCGGCGCCCTCGCCGGCCCGATACCAGCCCAGCGCCTGGCCGACCATGCCGGCCACGAACGAGCCACCAATGCCAAGCAGGATGGTGGCCATGAAGCCCATGTTGTCCTTGCCGGGGTGCAGGAGCTTGGCGATGATGCCGACCACAAGGCCGACCAGAATGGTCCACACGATTCCCATTGTTCAAACCCCTTTCACGTGACTTTCAATGCCAGGCGCAAGTATGCCTGTCACGGAAATATAACGCTTGGCCGGTATGACGGTTGGCAGGATTCGGTAAAGAATTGTGTTCCGCGCAGACCGCCTTTCTGGCCACTACTGCCCGGCCAGCCGTTCGGCCAGCGACGCCATGAGCACCCGCACGCGATGCGGGACGTGGCGGTTGCTGGGCAGGATGGCATAGATGCCCAGCTCGGGAATCGGATAATCGGCAAGAATTTCGACGACCCGGCCGCTGGCCAGAAAGGGATCGGCAATGAAATCCGGCTGGCAGCTGATGCCCAGCCCCTGTGCCGTCGCTTCGCTCAGCACCTCGCCGTTGTTGGCATTGAGGCGGCTGCGCACATGGAAACTTTCGAGTTGCCCATCGACCATGAATTGCCAGAGCTGACTGCTGCCGGCGTTGGTGTAGCCGAGGCAAACGTAGTTTGCCAAATCGGCCGGTTTTTCCGGTTGACCGTGGCGCGCCAGGTATTCCGGGGCGGCCACGACGAGCAGGCGACTGGCGCCGATCTTGCGCGCTACGTCGCCCGCTTCGAGCCGCCGGGTGATACGGATCGACAGGTCAATGCCCTCTTCAATGAGGTTCACGCGCCGGTCACTGAAATCCATGTCGAGCGAGACTTCCGGATAGCGCTGCGAGAAATCGAGCAGGATCGGCGCCAGTCGTTTCATGCCGTAACTGAGCGGCAGACTGACGCGGATATTGCCACGCGGCGTCAGGCGCTCCTCGGCGACGCCGGTTTCGGCCGCTTCGACGAGGTTGAGGATGACCCGGCATTTTTCGAGGTAGGCCGTGCCGCCCGAGGTCAGGGCCAGCCGGCGCGTGCTGCGCGCCATGAGCTTGACGCCGAGATGGGCTTCGAGCGCGGCAATCTGCCGCGTCACGACTGAACGGGCGACGCCCAATTGCTGCGCCACGGCCGAAAAGCTGCCGAGTTCGGCCACCCGAACGAAGAGATGCATGGCGTCGAGGCGATCCATTGTTGCAACTCCAGCAATAGTAATTTGCACATTGTCGGCTATTTCGTTCCAAATAACAGGCCTAAAGTACGCCCATCGACACAGGAATTGCCGCCATGACACAGATCCAACCCGCCCTTTTTGTTCCGCACGGCGCGCCGACTTTCGCGCTGCGCCCGGGCGCAGCCGGCGCTGCCTTGTCGGCCCTGGCCGGATCGCTGGCCCTGCCGCGGGCCATTGTCATCGTCAGCGCCCACTGGGATACGGCGATACCGACCGTCGGCTTCGCCGAGCGCCCGGAAACGATCCACGACTTCTCGGGTTTCCCGGATGAACTCTATGAAATTCGCTACCCGGCCACCGGCTGCCGCGAGGCCTCCGAAGAAGTCGTCGCTGCCTTGAAGGCCGCCGGCCTGCCAGTCGCCACCGATGCCAATCGCGGCCTCGACCACGGCGCCTGGGTGCCGCTGCGCCTGATGTTTCCCGAGGCCGACGTACCGGTCATTCCGCTCTCCATCCAGAGCCGCGGCGGCCCGGCCCAAGCCTACAAGCTGGGCCAGGCCCTGGCGCCGCTGACATCCAGGGGCTTTCTCGTCATTGCCTCGGGCAACCTGACCCACAATCTGCGCGACTACCAGTTGGCAGCCCGCAACTCCGGTCAGACGCCAGCCTATGTGCGCGAGTTCACCCACTGGCTGGCCGATCATCTGTATGCTAACGACATCGACGCCCTGCTCGACTACCGCCAGCAAGCCCCCGGCGGCGCGCAAGCCCAGCCAAGCGAAGAACATTTGCTGCCCTTGTATGTCGCACTCGGTGCTGGTGGCGAAAACGCCGAGGCCAAGCGCTTCCATGCCGGCATCGACGATTACGTCATCGCCATGGATGCCTATTCATTTTTGCCGAAAAAAGGAGGTTGACCGTGGCAATCCAACATTACACCAGCACCGCCAAGTTCCTTCACTGGCTCATGGCCATCCTGCTCTTCGGCCTGCTCGCGCTCGGCTTTTACATGCACGACCTGCCGCTGTCGCCGGACAAGCTCAAGCTTTATTCCTGGCATAAATGGGCGGGCGTCAGCGCCTTCCTGCTCCTCGGCTTTCGCCTGCTCTGGCGCTTCACGCATCGCCCGCCGGCCCTGCCCGAGAGCATGCCGAAGCTCGTGCAGTTCGCCGCCCACGCCGGCCACTTGGCGCTCTATGGGCTGATGCTCGCCATCCCGCTGTCCGGCTGGCTGATGAGTTCAGCCAAGGGATTCCAGACGGTTTATTTCG
>NZ_JAVHPH010000135.1:2083-5074 GCF_036170495.1 Azonexus sp. | reverse complement strand
GGTTCGGCGGCCCGCCGCGCCGCCCCGGGCGACATCCTGATCATCGCCACCTTCGCCGTCTATAACGAAGTCGAACTGGCCCGCCACGAGCCCGATCTGATCTACGTCGATTCGCAGAACCGCATCACGCGGCGCGGTCACAAGATTCCAGTCCAGGCCGCAGCCTGATCGAGAACTAATTCACGCTACGTAAAAACCCGCCCTCCGGCGGGTTTTTCTTTTGTGTACAATGCCCTACAAAAATTCACACAAATAATGGAGACAAAACATGGGCGTAGTTTTCGCCAAGACCCCCAAGGGGCAGGATGAAATCACCACGAAGGCCGGCGGACTGACACCGCGCGTCAGGCGGGTATTGATCTTCGTTGACGGAAAAAGGACTGTCGACGAGTTGCGCGACATGCTGCGGTCGGACGACTTGCAGCACACCCTGGGTACGCTAGAAGAAGAGGGCTACATCGAACTGGCCAGCGTCACCAATGCTGCCGGGAAAACGATGGAGCCGGAGGCGCCACTGGTATCGATTACCGCGTTCGGCGAACTACCAGCAAGTAATGACCCGATTCGCTTGCAGAAGGCCCGCAATTTCATGGCCAACACGCTGAATGCCTTCTGCGGAGCCCTTGGCAACAGTTCACTGCTCGACCGTATAGAACAAGCGAAGGGCCATGTCGAACTGCGCACCATGTACAGCGAGTGGTATCACGCCATCGTCATGTCACGCGAAGGCAAGCGTGAGGCGGAAAGCCTGCGCACCAAGCTGCTCGACGTAATCTGAGGCAAACGGGGCCGGTGCGCCGCCCCGTCGAATTTCAGCTTTCTGGCGCTTCAGCCACCACCTTCGCCTTGCGCGGACGGGACGGACGCTTGGCCTTGGCCGGCTTGGCCTCGCCCTCGCTGCTGGCGACAGCGGCAACGGCGATCACGACAGGCGACTCGGCAACCGACGCCGCAATATCCTTCGCCGCCGCGTCCTTGCGCGGACGGCGAGCCCCACGGCGCGGTTTGCTTTCGGCCGGTTCAACCGGCGCAGCGTCGCTGGCGGCCGCCGGAAGCGAGCTGCTCGGCAGAGCACTGACCGGCAAGGCGTCGGCGACAACCACGGCCGGCTCACTGGCCGCACGCTCCCGAACGTTGCGGGTCCGGCGCCCACCCCGACGACGCGCATTACCCGAGGTTTCCGGCTCGTCAGCGGTTTCACTTTTAGGCCCATTTTCCGGGTTGACCGTAGCAATGGGTTCGGCCGTCAATTCGCCGGCTGCCTCAGTCTCGCCGGAGGCCGGGCGGACCAGCCCTCGAAAAACGAAGGCCCCCTTGTCATCGCGACCGAAGCCGAGCAGGCCGCGGCTGGCGGCTTCTTCAAGCAGATTGCCGAAGGTCCGGAAGCCGTAATAACTTTCGTTGAAACCTGGGTTGCGGCGCTTGACGACTTCCTTGAGCACCGAGGCCCAGATCCGCTCGCTTTCGCCACGGTCGGCCATGAGGTCGACGAAGGTCGCGGTAACGAGATCGACCGCCTTGGCCTTGCGCTCTTCCTGCTTCAGCTTGCGATTCGCCTCTTCTTCCGGCGAACGCTTCGGCGCTTCGCGGTCGCGTCGGGCATTGCCGCGGCCTTCGCGGTCGCGGACGAGGTCGTCGTAATAGATGAACTCGTCGCAATTGGTGACGAGCAGGTCGGAACACGATTGCTTGACGCCGACGCCGATGACTTTCTTGGCGTTTTCGCGCAGCTTTGAAACCAGCGGCGAGAAATCGGAATCGCCGGAGATGATCACGAAGGTATCGACGTGGGCCTTGGTGTAGCAGAGGTCGAGGGCGTCCACGACCATCCGGATGTCGGCCGAATTCTTGCCGGACTGGCGGACGTGCGGGATCTCGATGAGCTCGAAATTGGCTTCGTGCATGGCCGACTTGAAAGCCTTGTAGCGATCCCAGTCGCAATAAGCTTTCTTGACAACGATGCTGCCCTTGGCGAGCAGTCGCTCGAGAATCGGCTTGATTTCGAACTTCTCGTAATTGGCATCGCGGACACCGAGAGCGACGTTTTCGAAATCACAAAAGAGCGCCATGCTGGCGTTGTCGTTGGCTGCGGCCATGGAATGCTTTCAACTTGAGGAGGCGCAAGTATACCGCCGACACCGCCCGCGCCGACGCCTCAAGTAATTCCGCATTTTTAGCGGGCATCAAAGATTGCGCCTCCCCCGGCGCCCTACCATCCGTCGGCCAAACAATTTCCGAAAGGGGGAAAACAATGAGTGGCGCTTTCACCAAATCGATGGCGCGGAACATATTTTACGGGGGGACCGTCTTCTTCTTCCTGTTGTTCCTTGCGCTGTCATTCGATACCCATTCGCAACTTCCTAAACGCGACATGCGGGCCAACATCACGCCGCAAATCGCCGAGGGCAAGAAGCTGTGGGAAACACACAACTGTATCGGTTGCCACACCCTGCTGGGTGAAGGTGCCTATTTCGCCCCGGAACTGGGCAACGTCATCGTTCGCTACGGCGACGAAGGCGTCAAGGCTTTCATCCAGAGCCGCCCGAAAGAAGGCATCCCGGGTCGCCGCAGCATGCCTCAATTCAACTTCACCGACGAGCAGCTGAACGCCATCGTGGCCTTCCTGAAGCACGTCAATTCGATCAACACCAACAACTGGCCGCCTAACAGCCAGGGCTGATCGAGAGGAGAACTGAACATGCAATACAAATCCCAAGCGGTTGCAAAACCCTACTTCATCGCGGCCATCGGCCTGTTTGTCGGTCAAATCCTGTTCGGCCTGATCATGGGCCTGCAGTATGTGCTCGGCGACTTCCTGTTCCCCGCCATCCCGTTCAACGTGGCCCGCATGGTCCACACCAACCTGCTCATCGTGTGGCTGCTCTTCGGCTTCATGGGTGGCGCCTACTACATGATCCCGGAAGAATCCGAGACCGAACTGTTCAGCCCGAAACTGGCGCTGATCCTGTTCTGGGTCTTCCTGGTCGCTGG
>NZ_JAVHPH010000135.1:0-1983 GCF_036170495.1 Azonexus sp. | reverse complement strand
TTCTACAACCCGGTGAACGTCGTTCTCGACAAGTTCTTCTGGTGGTGGACGGTGCACCTCTGGGTCGAAGGCGTGTGGGAACTGATCCTCGGCTCCTTCCTGGCCTTCGTGCTGATCAAGACGACCGGTGTTGACCGTGAAGTGATCGAAAAGTGGTTGTACGTCATCGTCACCCTGACGCTGATCACCGGCATCATCGGTACGGGTCACCACTACTTCTGGATCGGTACGCCGGAATACTGGCAGTGGTGGGGTTCCATCTTCTCCGCGCTGGAGCCGATCCCGTTCTTCGCCATGACCGTGTTTGCCTTCAACATGGTGAACCGTCGCCGCCGCGAGCATCCGAACAAGGCTGCCGTACTGTGGGCGCTGGGCACCGGTGTGATGTCTTTCCTGGGCGCTGGCGTGTGGGGCTTCCTGCACACCCTGGCTCCGGTCAACTACTACACGCACGGCACGCAGATCACCGCGGCGCATGGTCACATGGCGTTCTATGGCGCCTACGCCATGGTCAACCTGATGATGATCTCCTACGCCATGCCCATCCTGCGCGGCCGTGCTGCCAACAGCAACAAGTCGCAAGTGCTGGAAATGTGGTCGTTCTGGTTGATGACGGTCTCCATCGTGTTCATCACGCTGTTCCTGACCGCCGCCGGCATCCTGCAAGTCTGGCTGCAACGCGTTTCCGACACGCCGCTACCGTTCATGGTGGCGCAGGACAAGATCGCGCTGTTCTACTGGATGCGTGAATGGGCCGGCGTGGCCTTCCTGATTGGCCTGATCATCTACATCATCAGCTTCTTCGTTGGTGGTGAAGACGAAAAGACAGCCTGATCGCCAGTTCGCTGAAATAGCAAGCCAAGGCGCGGTTCTTCGGAACCGCGCCTTTTTTATGGCTATCCGGTTTTATCCCAGATCGAAACGGTCGGCATTCATGACCTTGGTCCAGGCGGCAACGAAGTCCTGAACGAATTTGGCCTTGTTGTCATCTTGGGCATAGACCTCGGCGTAGGCCCGCAGGATGGCGTTTGACCCAAACACAAGATCAACCCGGGTCGCCGTCCACTTGACCGTGTCGGTCTTGCGGTCGCGGATTTCGTACAGGTTCCGCCCCACGGGCTTCCAGGTGTAGGCCATATCCGTCAGATTGACGAAGAAGTCGTTGGTCAGCGCCCCGACGCGGTCGGTCAGCACGCCGTGCCGGGTGCCGCCGTGGTTGGTGCCGAGTACGCGCAGGCCGCCAACCAGCACCGTCATTTCAGGGGCGGTCAGACCGAGCAACTGCGTGCGGTCGAGCATCAATTCCTCGGCGCTGACGACGTAATCCTTCTTGAGCCAGTTGCGGTAGCCATCGGCCACCGGTTCGAGCACTGCGAAGGATTCGACATCGGTTTGTGCCTGGCTGGCATCGCCACGCCCCGGCGCGAAGGGAACGACGACATCGACACCCGCCGCCTTGGCCGCCTGCTCGACACCAACGTTACCGGCGAGCACGATCACATCGGCGAGGCTGGCGCCCGTCTCCGCAGCAATGTTCTCCAGCACGGCCAATACCCTGGCCAGCCGCGCTGGCTCATTGCCCTCCCAATCCTTTTGCGGCGCCAGACGGATGCGCGCGCCGTTGGCCCCTCCACGCATGTCCGAGCCGCGGAAGGTGCGGGCGCTATCCCAGGCGGTGGCCACTCTGTCGCCGATGCTCAGGCTGCTGGCGGCAATCTTCGCCTTGACGGCGGCCACGTCGTAGTCCTGGCGGCCGGCCGGCACCGGGTCTTGCCAGATCAGGTCTTCCTGCGGCACTTCGGGACCGATGTAGCGGGCTTTCGGCCCCATGTCGCGGTGCGTCAGCTTGAACCAGGCGCGGGCAAAGACTTCCGAGAAATAGGCTGGATCCTTGTGGAAGCGTTCGGCGATCTTGCGGTACTCGGGGTCGAACTTCATCGCCATGTCGGCGTCGGTCATCATCGGCTTGCAGCGGATCGAGGG
>NZ_JAVHPH010000134.1:0-5129 GCF_036170495.1 Azonexus sp. | reverse complement strand
GACATTCTCGACATTTCCAAGATCGAGGCCGGCAAGCTGCAGCTCGACGAAACCACGGTCGACATCAACAACATTCTGCGCCGGGTTCTTGCCGTGCTGGGCGAGCGCGCCCGCCAAAAAGGCTTGGTCCTCCACGCCGAGTCCGATGATTTCAAGCGGACGCTGATTGGCGACCCAACGCGGATCACCCAGTGTCTGATCAACTACACCGCCAACGCCATCAAGTTCACCGAGCGGGGCAGCGTCACCGTCCGCGTCCGCCGGATCAGCGAGGCGAACAGCGAAACCGTGTTGCGCTTCGAGGTTGAAGACACCGGCATCGGCATCGCCGAAAAATCGATCCCCCGGCTGTTCGGGATTTTCGAGCAGGCCGACGCATCGACCACCCGCAAATTCGGCGGCACCGGCCTCGGCCTGGCCATCACCCGTCGCCTCGCCGCATTGATGGGTGGCGAAGTCGGCGTCAGCAGCCGGCCAGGCCACGGCAGCTGCTTCTGGTTCACGGCCCGCCTGAAACCGGGCGACGAGGACATGGATGCCATCACCTCGACCTTGGCCGGCATGACCCTGCCCGCCGTCCAGGAAACGCTGGCCGGCCGCCATCTGCTGATCGTCGAGGACGAGCCGATCAACCGCGAGATTGCCCTGGAATTGCTCAAGGATTTCGGCACCACAGCCGACACCGCAGAAAATGGCCGGGAAGCGCTTGAGCGCCTGGCGACCCGCAGTTACGACCTGGTTCTGATGGACATGCAGATGCCGGAAATGGACGGACTCGAAGCCACCCGCCGCATCCGCGCCCAGCCGCAATACACGCTGCTGCCGATCATCGCGATGACCGCCAACGCCTTTGCCGAAGACCGCGAACGCTGCATCGCCGCGGGCATGAACGATTTCATCGTCAAACCGGTCGAGCCCGACGACCTCAAGATGCTGCTCCTGCGCTACCTCGCAACGTAAGATCGAAGGACGCGTTCGGCAGCCAGCACGCCGCGATACTGCGCTTCCTCGAACAGCGAAAAACCTGACAGGTCGGCGTGGGCCAGCGTGATGCGCCGACTTTCAAAATTGGCCAATTTTTCCCGTTGACCGTGGGGCCAGCCGTTGCCTTTATGGTCGTCGAACAGGCTGCCTGGCACCGGGCGGCGCATGGCGTGACCGTGGCGGAAGACGTCGAGGCGGGTCGTCAGCTTGCGGATGTCGGGATGGACGCCTTCGAGTTCGGCCAGGATGCCTTCGGCCCAGGCTTCGCGCGGCGTTTCGATGAGCCGCCGGCGCCCCTCGGCCGGTGCGACTTCGTGCAGCGCTCGGTAATACGTGAACACCGTGCCGCTCAGGCGACGGCGGATCAATTGATGGGTTGCGCTGACGTAGCCGAGGCCCGAGCTATCGTAAAACACGTTGTCCCACGCCGCCGGCGCGCCGTGCCGCTCTTCCGGCAGATCGGCCAGATGCAGGTTGGCGACCAGCCACGGCGCGTAATCGCCGGCCAGCGCGGCCGCTTTGAGTTCGGCTGGAATCGCCGGCCAGACGCGCGGCAGGACGAAAGCGGGCGCCGCCCAGATCAGTTCCCGGGCTTCGAAGCGCACGGTTTTTGCCCCGAGAAGCACGTCGACCGTCAAACCCGACTTTCCCTCCTCGATGCGCCAGACCAGCGCCCCGGTCACGACGCGATCACCGGCTTTTTTGGCCAGCCCGCGGGCCAACCAGGCGTTGCCTTCGGGGGCCGTCAGCACGGTATCGCCCGAGGCATTGGCCGCCTCGCCGTCGCGGCAGGCGAAGTAGTGAAGACCGGCCCAGGCCGAAACCTGAGCGCAGGCCGTTCCATAGTCGTCGCGGCAGGCGTAATTGGCCAGCCAGCGCACGGTCGGGGCCGTAAAGCCGTTGTCGCTCAGCCACTGGGCGAAGGAAATCCGGTCGAGCGCCAGCCATTCCGGATCGCGACTCGACAGCGCCATCGGGATGGCAAACAGCCGGCGGCCGTCGCGACCACGGGCTCGCTTGAGTTCCTCCATCCGCTCATGAAAGCGCCTTTGCTCGGCCAGCTCAGCCGCTTCGATGCCGCGTTGCGGCAGCAACCCCTCGTCCCACAAGCCATTGCGATAGACCCGCTCGTGCGGCGTCGCGCACAGATAACGCTCGTCATAGGTCGGCTTGAGTGCGGCCGGATCGCCCTGCAGGACGCCGAGTTCGGCCAGCAGTTCACGCACCAGCACGGCCTCCGGCCCGGGTAACGGCAAGTAATGCGCGCCCCACGGGTAGGCGACGAGCGGCGACTGCCCGGCCCGCGAATTGCCGCCGGCCTCGTTTTCCATTTCCAGCACCAGAAAGTCGTCGACCGCAGCATTGGCCAGCTTCCACGCCGCCGATAGCCCGGAAATGCCGCCGCCAACGATCAGCACGCCAGTTTTTCGCGTTTCAGAAGGGGCCGGGAAATGACCGTCGCGCAGCCGGTGGCCGAGCGCCTGATTCATGCCGAGCAAGTCGCCGGGCGGCAAAGGGGGCTTTCCGGCCGGAGCGCAACCGGCAAGCGCTGCCGCCCCCACCGTACAAAGAAACTCCCGCCGGCTAATCAAGTTTCCGCAGCGACAGGCTGACCGACAGGCTGACCGACAGCTGGGCGCCCAGCCAGCCGAGGAAAGCGCCGAGCCCGGCCAGTCCCAGCGTTTCCGTCACGCCCGGCGGGTGCAGGCTGAAGCTGCCGCCATAGAGCGCGGCCAGCTCACCAACCGGCCCGGCCAGCAAACGCAGTGCGGCGAGCACCAGCGCGGCGGCGAGCAGGCCGCCGAGCGCCCCCTGCAGGGCGCCGAAATAATAGAAGGGCCGGCGAATGAAACCGTCCGTCGCGCCGATCATGCGCGCCACCTCGATCTCGGCCGATTGGGCCATGACCTGCAGGCGGATGGTGTTGAAAGTCACGGCGACCAACCCGGCGCCAAACAGCCCGGCCAGCATCCACAGCGCCAGCTTGCCGAGACGCAAGAAGGCGTCGAAACGCTTGACCCAGGCCGAATCGAGCTGAACGTGGGCAACCTTGGGCCAGCCGGCGATTTCCTTGCGCAGAATTTCCAGCGCCTCCGGCTCGGTGTTGGCCGGTTCGATCACGAAGGCATCGGGCAGCGGGTTGCGCGGCAGGCTGGCGACGATTTCGGCCATACCTTCGCTGCGCTGCATGCGCTTCAGCGCGTCCTCTTTCGGCACAAATTTCCACTTGCCGTTGGCGGCCTGTCGCAGCCGGCTTTCGATTTCGCCGACGTCCTTCCGGCTCGCTTCGAGGTTCATGAACAGGCTGATCTGCTGCACACCGGAGGCATTGCGGCCGAGATCACGCAGGTTGTCGAGCGCGACGTAACCAAAAGCCGGCAGAGTCAGCGCAATGCCGATGACGAGCAGCGAGAGCAGGGTATTGAGCGGCGTCGCCCACAAGCGGCGGA
This sequence comes from Azonexus sp., assembly GCF_036170495.1. Taxonomy (GTDB): domain Bacteria; phylum Pseudomonadota; class Gammaproteobacteria; order Burkholderiales; family Rhodocyclaceae; genus Azonexus. The sequence continues at coordinate 1,695 of NZ_JAVHPH010000134.1, read as the reverse complement.
AAGCGGCGGCCAGCGCGGCGCGGTGGTGGATAAGCCAGGTCATGCAACCACCCTCCCGTGCGCCAGGCGCAAGACATTCGGGTGGTAACGTTCGATCCAGCTCTGGTCGTGCGTGGCAACGACGACCGTGACGCCGACACGATGAAAGTCGGCAAAGATGTCGAGAATGGCCAGGCCCGATTCGCTATCGAGATTGCCGGTCGGCTCGTCGGCGATCAGGATGGTCGGCCGGTTGACCACGGCGCGGGCGATGGCCAGCCGTTGCTGTTCACCACCCGACAGAGCGATGGGACTGGCCTTTTCACGGGCCAGCAGCCCGACCTTGTCGAGCGCCGCCTGAGCCCGGCGAATCGCCTCGCGGCGCGGCAGGCCGGCGATGTCGAGCGGCAGCAGCACGTTGTTGAGGGCATTGCGGTCGAACAGCAGCTTCTGGTCCTGGAAAACCAGGCCGAAATGCCGGCGCACATGCGGAATGGCACTGCGCCCAAGGGCCGACAGGTTCTGGCCATTGACCACGAGGCTGCCGGAAGTCGGCCGCTCGATGGTCGAAATGAGCTTGACCAGCGTCGTCTTGCCGGCGCCGGAATGGCCGGTGATGAGCACCATTTGCCCGGCCTCAATCGAAAAACTCGCATCCTTGACGGCCTCGAAGCCGCCCGGATAGCGTTTGGTCAGATTACTCGCTTCAATCATTGTTCAAACATGGCATCCACAAAATCGCGGGCCAGGAAGGGGCGCAGATCGTCGATCTGCTCGCCGACGCCAATGAAGCGGATCGGCTTCGGGCACTGCCGGGCAATGGCCGTGACGACACCGCCCTTGGCCGTGCCGTCGAGCTTGGTCAGGACCAGACCGGTGACATTGATCGCCTTGTCGAAGGCTTTGACCTGCTGCAGCGCGTTCTGGCCGATGTTGGCATCGAGGACGAGCAGGGTTTCGTGCGGGCCTTCCGGATCGATCTTCTGGATGACGCGACGGACCTTGGCAATTTCTTCCATCAGGTGCAGCTGGGTCGGCAAACGGCCGGCCGTGTCGGCCAGCACGATGTCGATGCCACGCGCCTTGGCGGCCGAAATGGCGTCAAAGACGACGGCCGCGGGATCGCCGTTGTCCTGGGCGATGACCGTCACGTTGTTGCGCTCGCCCCAGGTTTCGAGCTGTTCGCGGGCTGCCGCACGGAAGGTATCGCCGGCAGCCAGCAGCACGCTCTTGCCCTGCATCTGGAAATAGTGGGCCAGCTTGCCGATCGAGGTCGTCTTGCCGGCGCCGTTGACGCCGGCAATCATGATCACGAAGGGCTTGTGGGTCGACACGTCGAGCGGCTTTTCAAGCGGCTGCAAGGTTTCGAGCAGGGCATCGTGCAGCGCCTTCTGGATGGCGTCCGGGGTGTCGAGCTTGTCGCGCTTGGCCGCTTTTTTCAGTTCGTCGAGCAGATGGGTCGTTGCCTCGACGCCGCAATCGCTGGTCAGCAGCAAGGTTTCGAGTTCTTCGAGCAGTTCGTCGTCGACCTTGCCGCGCGAGAAAATGGTTTTGAGCTTGCCGCCCCATTGGGCGCGGGTCTTGGCCAGGCCCTTGAACAGGCGCTCGCGCCAGCCAGGCGCCGCGGCGCTTTCAGCCGGGACGTCGGTCTTCTTCTCGGCGCCGGATTTTTTCAGGAAACTGAACATGGGAATGGGGGTCTCAAGCCTTGCTGAC
>NZ_JAVHPH010000133.1:0-22026 GCF_036170495.1 Azonexus sp. | reverse complement strand
GGCGCTTGAAGTGGAAGCGGCCGATTTCGGGCCGGTAGAACATGGCGCGGACGCCGGCTACGGTCAACCGGGAAAAGAAGTCGATTTTGAAATTGCGCGCCCCGAAGCCGTCGACCGTGAGATTGACCTGAACGCCCCGTTCGGCCGCCCGGCACAGGGCGTTGGCGACCTGGTGGCCGATCACGTCGTTGGCGAAGATGTAGCTTTCAAGGTAGATCTCGACTTCGGCGGCGTCGATGGCGGCGAGCAGAGCCGGGAAATAGTCGTCGCCCGAATTGAGCAGGGTGAGCCGGTTGCCCGGCACAAACTCAGCGGCCATGCCGGGTCAGGTGCGCCGATAGCGCGGCGTGATCGGAAATGGCCGACCACGGCAGGCCGTGATGGACTTCGGTGCTGATTACGTCGAAGCCGCGCACGTAGATGCGGTCGAGGCGAAACATCGGCATGGCGGCCGGAAAGCTGCGCACCGGCGTGCCGGTCGGGCCGCTGAATACCTCTTGCAGGCCGAGGCGGCGGGTCAGGTCGTCGCCGACCCGGTTGCGCCAGTCGTTGAAATCGCCGGCAACGATGAGCGGGGCTTCCGGTTCGGCCAGGTGGTCGAGGTAATCGGCTAGCGCCGCCATCTGCTTGCGCCGCGAATAGCCGAACAGCGACAGGTGGGCGCAGACGCAATGCACCACCAGGTTATTCGGCAGTTCGATCCGGCAATGGAGCAGGCCGCGCTTTTCGAACTGCAGGTGAGTGACGTCCTGGTTGTGGGCATGCAGGATGGGGAAGCGCGAGAGGATGGCGTTGCCGTGGTGGCCATGGTCGTAGCGCATGTTGCGGCCGTAGGCGGACGATGCCCAGACGTCTTCGGCGAGGAACTCGTGCTGCGGCGAAGCCGGCCAGTCGTCATGCGTCTCGGCATGGCCGAGGTGGAGGCCCTGGACTTCCTGCAGGAAGACGATGTCCGGGTTCAGCTGGCGCAGGCGGTCGCGCAGCTCATGCACCATCATCCGCCGGTTGAATTGCGAAAAGCCCTTGTGGATGTTGTAGGTCGTGACATGCAGCGCAGGCTGGGTCATCGGCTCAGGAAATCGCCAGCATGCGGTCGAGGGCGAGCTTGGCGAGGGTGGCTTCGTGGGCCGGCACGGAAATCGGGTTGACCACCTTGCCGTCGACTAGATTTTCCAGCGTCCACGCCAGATGCTGCGGGTCGATGCGCTGCATCGTCGAGCACATGCAGACGGTGGTCGCCATGAACTGGACGATCTTGTTTTGCGGCAGCACTTCCCTGGCCAGCCGGTCGACCAGGTTGAGCTCGGTGCCGACCAGCCAGCGGGTGCCCTCCGGCGCTTCCTTGATGGTTTTGACGATGTGTTCGGTCGAGCCGACGTAATCGGCGGCGGCACAGACTTCGAAATTGCATTCCGGGTGGGCGATGACCTTGCCCTCCGGGTACTTGGCGCGGAAGGCGTCGATGTGCGATTTCTGGAACATCTGATGTACCGAGCAGTGGCCTTTCCAGAGCAGAATCTTGGCCTTCTTGATCTGCGCTGGTGTCAGGCCGCCGAGTTCGAGGTCGGGATCCCAGACGACCATTTCGTTCATCGCGATGCCCATGTTGTGGCCGGTCCACCGGCCGAGATGCTGGTCGGGGAAGAACAGCACTTTCGGCCGACGCTCGAAGGCCCATTGGGCAATGGTGCCGGCGTTCGAGGAGGTGCACACGATGCCGCCATGCTCGCCGCAGAAGGCTTTGAGGTCAGCCGCCGAATTGATGTAGGTGACCGGCGTGACTTCTTCTTCGGCGTTCAACACTTCGTTGAGCTCACGCCAGCAGCGCTCGACCTTGGCCAGGTTGGCCATGTCGGCCATCGAACAGCCAGCCGCGAGGTCGGGCAGGATCGCCTTCTGGTGCGGCGCGGTCATGATGTCGGCAACTTCGGCCATGAAATGCACGCCGCAGAAAATGACGAATTCCGAATCGGTCTGCGAGGCCAGGCGCGACAGCTTGAGCGAATCGCCGGTCAGGTCGGCGTATTGATAAACGTCGGCGCGCTGGTAGTGGTGGCAGAGGATGACGGCCCGCTTGCCGAGCTTGGCGCGGGCGACGCGGATGCGCTCATGGCAGGCCTCGTCGGAGAGGCGGTCGAAGGGGTCGAAGGCGATGGTGGCTGTTTGCATACTGTGCTCTGATCTCTGGCCATTTCAATTTTGGCCGTTTTTTACGGTTGACCGTGGGATTATCCCTGAATCCACGGTAATCCGGCCTGGCGCCAGCCGCCGATGGTGTTGCGATGCCCGTTGGCATCCTTGTCGCCCTCGAAGCCTTCGAGGATGTTGAAACAGCTGTTGTAGCCGGCTTCGCTGGCGGCGGTAGCCGCGGCGACCGAGCGCACGCCACTGCGGCAAAGGAACATGACCAGCGCTTCGGGATCGACCTGGCGCTTGAGTTCGGCCAGGAAATGGGCGTTGCGCCCGCCGCCCGGGTACTGGTTCCATTCGATCTCGACGGCGCCGTTCACCCGGCCGACCCAATCCCATTCGGCCCGGGTGCGGACGTCTACGATCCGGGCGCCGGGCGCCAGGCGCCACAGCTCAAAGGCCTCCTGCGGCGTCAGTTCCCCCTGGTACGGTCTGTCCAGAGCCTTGCCTCGGGCCTGAGCCAGGCCAAGTATTTCGCGCATCTTTCCCATGGTCGTCAACTGTTAAAATCACAAGTTAATAGTATAGGGCAGAGATCATGGCACTTGAGCATCACACCACCGCTACGCCGGCTGAACGCTCGGCTCAGGCACAGAAGGCAACCTGGGTCAGTGTCGCCGTCAATCTGGTGATGACGCTCGCCCAGTTGATTGTCGGCTGGCTGGCCCACTCGCAGTCGCTCGTTGCCCACGGCCTGCATTCGTTTTCCGATCTGCTGTCGGATTTTCTCGTCATCTATGCCACCCGGCAGAGCGCCCACCCGGCCGACCGAGCCCATCCCTACGGCCACGCCCGCGTCGAAACCGCCGCGACGCTGGTTCTCGGTACGTCCCTGACCCTGATCGGCGGCGGCATTCTCTGGGAATCGGGTATGCGTCTCCAGCACATCGAAGCCTTGCCCACCGTCGAACTCGCCGCCTTATGGGTCGCTGTCGCCACGGTGATTTCCAAGGAAGCCCTGTATCGCTACCTGATTCGGGTGGCCGAACGGTTGCGCTCGCAACTGCTCATCGGCAACGCCCTGCATACGCGGGCCGATGCCGCGTCGGCACTGGTCGTCGTGGTCGGCATCGGCGGCGCGCTCATGGGCTGGTCGTTTCTCGACCTGCTGGCAGCGGCGCTGATGGGCTTCATGATCCTGCACATGGGCGCCGGTCTGGCCTGGGGCGCGATCAAGGAGCTGATCGACACCGGTCTCGACGATGTCCAGGTCGAAGCCATCCGGAAAACGTTGCTGGCGACGCCCGGCGTGCGCGACCTGCACCAGCTGCGGACCCGGCGCATGGCGCATCAAGCCCTGGTCGATACCCACGTCCAGGTCGATTCGCGGATCAGCGTTTCCGAAGGCCATCGTATTGCCGAATCGGCGCGCGCCAGAGTCCTCCGCGAACATCCCGAGGTGCTCGATGTGCTCGTCCATATCGACCCGGAAGATGACATGGACCCCGATAGCTACGCGACGCGATTGCCGGCGCGGGATGCTTTGCTCGGCGAATTGCAGCCTCTGCTTGCCGGACTGCCTGAGCCTGAAAAAATTGTCCTGCACTACCTGAAAGGCCAGGTCGAGGCTGAAATCTTCTTCAGTCATGTCCTGTTTGAAAACGGTGAGGCGCTTCGCCAGGCCGAGAACCTTCTGGTCGATCGCCTGAAATTACACCCCTGGATTCGGCGTGTATCGGTGAACTGCCTGGTTGCACCAAATTAGTGCGAAAGTTGTGTCAATTGCACGATTGCAGTGCGTCAATTCTTTGTTTAAACCCTGCATCTCGTTGTGGCAAAATACAAAGATTATTCACCCGCCTTTGGCACACTTTCTGCTAAAAAGTGGCGGGTTACGATTTTTTGATTGTCGCCGGATCGCCCGGCAACTTGTTTTCTTAGGAGATTAAGGCATATGGCAACCCCGCAAGACGTCATCAAGATGATCAAGGAAAACGACGCCAAGTTCGTCGATTTCCGTTTCACCGACACCCGTGGCAAGGAACAGCACGTCACCGTGCCTATCTCCGCCTTCAGCGAAGACAAGTTCGAAAATGGTCACGCTTTCGACGGTTCCTCCATCGCCGGCTGGAAGGGTATCCAGGCTTCCGACATGCAACTGAACCCGGATCCGGACACCGCCTACATCGACCCGTTCTTCGACGAAACTACCGTTGTCCTGACTTGCGACGTCGTTGATCCGGCCGATGGCCGTGGCTACGACCGCGATCCGCGTTCCATCGCCAAGCGCGCTGAAGCCTACCTCAAGTCCTCCGGCATCGGCGATACCGCCTACTTCGGTCCGGAACCGGAATTCTTCATTTTTGACGGCGTCGAATGGAGTGTCGACATGTCCGGCTGCTCCCTGAAGATCCACTCTGCTGAAGCAGCCTGGGGTTCGGGCGAAAGCAACGACGGTTCCGGTTCCACCGGCCACCGTCCGACCGTCAAGGGCGGCTACTTCCCGGTTCCCCCGGTCGACAGCCTGCACGACATCCGTTCGGCCATGTGCCTGACCCTCGAATCCTTGGGCGTGCCGGTCGAAGTTCATCACCACGAAGTCGCCAATGCCGGCCAGTGCGAAATCGGCACGGTTTTCAGCACCCTGACCAAGCGCGCCGACTGGACCCAGATCCTCAAGTACGTGGTGCACAACGTGTCGCACCAGTACGGCAAGACCGCCACTTTCATGCCGAAGCCCATCGTTGGCGACAACGGTTCCGGCATGCACGTCCACCAGTCCATCTGGAAAGACGGCAAGAACCTGTTCGCTGGCGACGGCTATGCTGGCCTGTCTGAAACCGCCCTGTTCTACATCGGCGGCATCATCAAGCACGCCAAGGCCCTGAACGCCATCACCAATCCGGGTACCAACTCCTACAAGCGTCTGGTGCCGCACTACGAAGCCCCGGTCAAGTTGGCTTACTCGGCCAAGAACCGTTCGGCTTCCATCCGCATTCCGTACGTTGCCTCGACCAAGGCGCGTCGTATCGAGACCCGCTTCCCGGATCCGATCGCCAACCCGTACCTGTGCTTCTCGGCGCTGATGATGGCCGGTCTGGATGGTATCCAGAACAAGATTCACCCGGGCGACCCGGCTGACAAGAATCTGTATGACCTGCCGCCGGAAGAAGATGCCAAGATCCCGACCGTCTGCGCTTCCCTCGACGAAGCACTTGACGCTCTGGACAAGGATCGCGACTTCCTGACCCGTGGTGGCGTCTTCTCCAACGACTGGATCGATGCCTACATCACCCTGAAGATGGAAGAAGTGAATAAGGTTCGCATGACGACCCACCCGGTCGAGTTTGATCTGTACTATTCCTGCTGATCAGCCGGACAAGCAAAAAGGGCGGGGTTTCCCGCCCTTTTTTTGTTTACTTTTTCCTGGCTCGGCCGTTAAGTCCGGTACACTCAAAAAATTGACAGGAATGATGACGATGACACGCAGTCCGCTGGCCCTGCTTATCGCTTTGTTGCCGCTCTCGGTTTCGGCCCAGACGATTTACAAATGTGTCGATGCCAATGGCAACACGACTTATGCCAGCGCCCGGATCGAGAAGAGTTGCAAGGTCATTTCCAGTGGACAGGAAAACGCCATTCCGGCACCCAAAGCCAGGCCCGGTGCTGCAGCCAATCCGTCGCCGGCTGGCTTTCCGCGCGTGCAGGAAGACACTCAGCGGGCCCGTGATGGGGATCGTCGCCACATTCTTGAGCAGGAGCTGGCCGGCGAGCAGCGTAATCTCGAATTGGCGCGCAAGGAGTTGTCCGAACAGCTGGCCGCTGGTTCGACAGGCGACCGTATCGCTCCCTATCGCGACCGCGTCGGGCAGCATGAACGGAATATCCAGGCGATCCAGAAAGAGCTGGGCAACCTTCGGTAGTTGTGGGTCGCTAGTCATTGGTTTTTGCTAAAAACCACCGACTAACAACTGACTACTCGCTCCTCACCTTGTACCAGGCAGCATAAAGTGCCGGCAGGAAGAGCAGGGTCAGCGCGGTGGCGACGATCAGGCCGCCCATGATGGCGACGGCCATCGGTCCGAAAAAGTCGTTGCGCGACAGCGGAATCATGGCCAGCACGGCTGCCGCGGCGGTCAGTACGATGGGTCGGAAACGTCGCACGGTCGACTCGATAATCGCCGCATGGCGTGGCTTCCCCGCTGCCATGTCTTGCTCGATCTGGTCGACGAGAATCACTGAGTTGCGCATGATCATGCCGAACAGCGCAATGGTGCCGAGCAGCGCCATGAAACCGAAGGGTTGCCGGAAAACGAGCAGGAACAGCGCGATGCCGATGATGCCGAGCGGTGCCGTGAGCAGCACCATGACGACGCGCGAGACGCTTTGCAACTGGATCATCAGGATGGTGATCACAGCCAGCACGAAGAGGGGGATGCCGGCCATCACCGAGCCGGAGCCTTTCGAGGATTCCTCGACTGAGCCGCCGGTGGCGATGCGGTAGCCGTCGGGCAGACTGGCCTGAATTGCGTCGATCGCGGGTTTGATGCGGTCGACAACGGTGGCCGGTTGAATCTTGCCGTACAGGTTGCCGCGCACGGTGATCGTCGGCAGACGGTCGCGGCGCCAGATCAGTCCTGGCTCGAAGCGGTGTTTGAGGCGGCCAATCTGACTGAGCGGAACGCTCTTGCCGGCGCGTGTCGGTACCGACAGATCATCCAGTGACGACAGGTGGCGGCGTTCCTCGCGGTCGCCCCGCAGGACGACATCAATGCTTTTTTCGCCTTCCCGGTAGCTGGTCACTGTATAGCCGTTGAGCGACATATTGAGCAGGGCGGCAATGTCCTGGCTGGAGACGCCGAGCAGGCGGGCCTTGTCCTGATCGATTTCGATCTCTACCGTTTTGGACAACTCGCTCCAGTCCGTGTTGATGTTCGATAGTTCCGGGTTCTGGCGCATAACCGTGGCGATTTGGCTGGCGGCGGCGCGCAGCGTCGCAATATTTTCCCCGGAAACGCGGTATTGCACGGGATAGCCGACTGGTGGGCCGTTTTCAATGCGGGCGACGTTGCCCCGGGCGGTGAAACTTTCATTTTCGAACAGTTTTACCAGTCGACCGCGGAGCGCCTCGCGTGCTTCGATGTCACGGGTCGCGATGACCACCTGGCCGACATTGCTGGCTGGCAGTTGTTGGTCGAGGCCGAGGTAATAGCGCGGGGCCCCGGAGCCGACGAAGAACAGGTAATGCTCGAACTGGTCGAACTCCGCCTTGTCCTGGTCGAGCCATTGCTCAAGGCGCTTGGCTTCGGCGTCGATGGCGGCGATCGAGGCGCCTTCGGGCAGGCGCAACTCAACATTGATTTCGAGGCGGGTCGAGTTCGGGAAGAACTGCTTTTGCACCTTGATCATGCCGCCGATGGACAGCGCAAAAAGGATGATAGTGATGCCAATGACCAGCCAGCGCCGCCCGACACACCAGCTGACCAGCTGGCGAAAGCGGGCGTAGAACGGCGTGCCATAGACGTCATGGTCTTCGGCGTGGCCCGGGCCGTTGAGACCGATCTTGTCGGCCAGTCGGGCCAGGCGCGGCAGGCGTTTTTCCAGCTGGCTGCTTCGATGTGCCGCGTGCGGATTGGGCAGCAGCTTGTAGCCGAGCCAGGGAATGGCAATGACGGCAGCCAGCCACGAAATGAGCAGGGCGACGGCGTTGATCTGGAAGAAGGCAAAGGCATATTCGCCGGTCGATGACTTGGCCAGCGCGATGGGGATGAAGCCGGCGACGGTGACCAGGGTGCCGGAGAGCATCGGCCCGGCCGTGCTCGTGTAGGCAAAGGAGGCGGCGCGGGTGCGTTCCCAGCCCTGCTCCATCTTCACCCACATCATCTCGACGGCAATGATCGCATCGTCGACCAGCAGGCCGAGGGCGAGCACCAGGGCGCCGAGCGACACCTTGTGCAGGCCGACGTTGAGCAGGTTCATGGCGAGGAAGGTGGCAGCCAGGACGAGCGGGATCGAGATGGCGACAACCAGGCCGGTGCGGATGCCGAGGCTGATAAAGGTGACAATCAGCACGACGATGACCGCTTCGGCCAGCGACTGGGTGAACGCTTTGACCGAACGGGCGACGGCTTCCGGCTGGCTGGTCGCCACGCCGATGTCGACGCCGACCGGCAAGGCGGCCTGCAGCTTGACAATGCGCGTGTTCAGGGCTTTGCCGAGTTCGATGATGTCGCCACCCTTGGCCATCGAGACGCCAATGGCGAGGGCGGGTTTGCCGCCGAAGCGAACTTGGGTACCCGGTGGGTCGATGGTCCCACGCCGGATGTCGGCGATGTCGCCGAGCCGGAAACTGCGGCCGCCAGCCCGAATCAGGGTGTCGGCGACAGCCTGCACGCTGTTGAAAGCGCCGCCGGGGCGAATCTGGATGCGCTCGCTGGCCGTCTCGAAGAAGCCGGTGCCGGTGACGGCATTCTGCTGATTCATCGCCTGGACGATGGTCGCCTGATCGATGCCTAGCGTGGCGAGTTTGGTGTTGGAGAGTTCGACATAAATCTTTTCGTCCTGAATGCCGAAGATTTCCACCTTGCCGACCTGCGGGACGCGCAGCAGTTCATCGCGAATGCGCTCGGCCTGGTCCTTGAGCTGCGGGTAGTCGAAGCCTTCCGCGGTCAACGCGTAAATATTGCCAAAAACGTCACCGAACTCGTCGTTGAAAAACGGTCCCTGAATGCCGGCCGGCAAGGTGTGGCGAATGTCGCCGATCTTCTTGCGGACCTGGTAAAAAACGTCGGGTACGTTGGCCGGCGGCGTGCTGTCCTTGGCGAAGAACATCACGGTCGACTCGCCGGGCCGCGAGAAACTGGAAACGCGGTCGATGTAGGGCGTTTCCTGCAGCTTTTTCTCGATCTTGTCGGTCAGTTGCTGCTCGACCTGACGCGCCGTGGCGCCTGGCCAGAAACTGCGGATCACCATGATCTTGAAGGTGAAGGGCGGATCTTCGGCCTGGCCGAGCCTGCCGTAGGCAAAAACGCCCATCAGGGCGATGGCGAGCAGGAAGTAGCCGACCAGCGTGCGGTGATGTAGCGTCCAGTCCGACAGGTTGAAGCGTTGGCTCATGGCTTAGCGCTGCCGATCCGGCGGCGTGGCCGGCCTGGCCTGCACTTCCTGGCCGTCGACCAGCTGGCCGGCGCCGCTGATGATGACCAGTTCGCCGGCTGCCAGTCCGCCACTCAATGCGACGCCATCCTCGCGGAAATGGGCAACCTGGACTGGCCGGGAGGTGACCTTGCCGTCCTTGACGATACGGACCAGTGGCCCCTGCCCAAGATCGATCACGGCGCTCAATGGAACGAGCAGCTTGCTGTCCGCAGCGCCACCGAGAATGACGCGCGCCGTCATGCCAAGGCGAACCTCGGGCGGCGGGGCGACGATGCGGATACGTGCGGCGTAGGTCCGCGTCGCTGGATCGGCGGCGGGCGACAACTCACGCAGTTCGCCGCGCAAGGTGATTTTCGGGTCGGCCCACAGGCTGACGGCCAGGTTTTGGGTGGCTTTCAGTTCAGCCAGACGGCTTTCCGGAATGGCAATGGCGACTTCCTTTTCCTCCGGGCGGGCGACGCGCATCACGGCCTGGCCAGCGCTAACGACCTGGCCGGCATCGACGAGAACGGCCGTGACGATGGCTGAAAATTCGCTGCTCAAGGTCCCGTAGCGGGTCTGGTTGCCGCTGATGCGGCTCTGCGCGCGGGCCTGTTCGAGACGGGCCTGGGCGCTATTCAAGGCGTTGTCCTTGGCATCGAAAGCGGCCTGGCTGACGAATTTTTTGGCGACCAGGCCGGCATAGCGCTCGCGCTCGGCGCGTGCCGTGGTGTGCTCGCTTTCGGCGGCCGCCAATTGGGCGCGGGCGGCCGCCGCGGCCAGTTCGAGATCGGCCGGGTCGAGGCGGGCCAGCGGCTGACCAGCCTTGATTTCGGCGCCGGCATCGACCAGCCGGGCGGCGAGCTTGCCGCCGACGCGGAAAGCCAGGTCGACCTCGTGCCGGGCGCGGATTTCGCCGGTATAGACGGCGCCGGTCAATGGTGCACTGGCTGCCGCCTGAACGAGAACGGCGCGGGGGCCTGGTGGCGTGGTGTCGCCTGCCTGACAGCCGGCAAGAACGGTAGCGGCAGTAAGCAGCAAGGCGGCAACACGAGGGGCGGTCTGGATCATTTGGGGAGGTCCGGGGGCAGTGTTCGGATGATAATGAACGATTGGTCAGTAACGCAAGTTATCATCAGTAGGGGGTGTCGAATCGCTACAATGACGGGCATGAACGTAACCCATTCTTCCTTTGCCGGCCTTGATCTGCTGGCTTCGGCGGTGCTCCTGCTCGATGATGCGCTGGCCATCCGCTATATCAACGCGGCCGGTGAAAACCTGCTGGCCGTGAGCAGTCGCGCCGTGATTGGCCAAACACTGACGGCGGTATGCACTTGCTCGGCGACGCTGCAGTCGGCCCTCGACAATGGTCTGAACAACAATTGGGGCTACACCGGCCAGAACATCGAGTTGAAACGCAGCGATGGCGAAGCGCTCAACATCAACTGCACGGTGACGCCGCTACGTCCGGATATTGCGCCGGGTGTCCGCCTGTTGCTCGAATTGCAGCCGATCCAGCATCACTTGGCGGCAACCCGCGAAGAGCGCCTGATCGAGCAACAGCAGGTGAGCCGTGAGCTGATCCGCAATCTGGCGCATGAAATCAAAAATCCGCTTGGCGGCATTCGCGGCGCCGCGCAGTTGCTGGAACATGAACTGGCTAACCCTTCGCTCAAGGAATACACCCAGGTCATCATCAAGGAGGCGGATCGTCTTCAGGACCTGATGCAGCGCTTGCTCACCCCGCATCGGGCGATGTTGCCGACGACGGTCAACATCCACGAAATACTGGAACGGGTGCGCAGCCTATTGACCGCCGAGTTCCCGGGCTCGCTGAGCGTTCGTCGAGATTACGACACGAGCCTGCCGGAACTGGTTGGCGATCGCGAACAATTGATCCAGGCGGTCCTCAATATTGCCCGCAATGCCGCGCAGGCCATGGGCGGCGAGGGCGAAATCGTTCTCCGCACGCGCTCACTACGCCAAGTGACCCTGGCCAAAAAACGCTATCGCCTGGCCATGGAAATCAAGGTCATCGACAACGGCCCAGGGATTCCCGAGGAAATCCGCGAGCGCATGTTCTATCCGCTGGTTTCCGGACGTGAGGGGGGGAGCGGCCTGGGTCTGACTATTGCCCAGAATTTCATTCAGCATCATCACGGCACGATCGATTGTCACAGCCGGCCCGGCCACACGGTCTTCACGCTGAATCTGCCTGTTGAGCAGGCTTGAGTCTTGCTTCTATCAAGGCCATTCTGAAAACAAAATGAGCCACCAAAATATGAAACCGGTCTGGGTCGTAGATGACGATCGTTCGATTCGCTGGGTGCTGGAAAAAACCCTGTCCCGCGAAGGTATCCCGTTCAAGAGTTTTGCCTCGGCCAGTGAGGCCATTTCGCAGCTCGAACAAGGCATCGAACCGCCGCAGGTGCTGATGTCGGACATTCGCATGCCCGGCCAGTCCGGGCTGGAGCTCCTGCAGGAAGTGAAAACCCGTTTCCCGTCGGTGCCGGTCATCATCATGACCGCCTACTCCGATCTCGAAAGCGCCGTCGCCGCTTTCCAGGGTGGCGCCTTCGAATACCTGCCGAAACCCTTCGATGTCGATCAGGCGGTCGAGCTGATTCGCCGCGCCATTGATGAATCAATGCACCAAAGCGGTGCAGCTGAGGAGGAGGGGCTGGTCCCGGAGATTCTCGGTCAGGCGCCAGCCATGCAGGAAGTCTTCCGTGCCATCGGCCGGCTGGCGCTGTCGCATGCGACGGTGCTGATTACCGGCGAGTCGGGCTCGGGCAAGGAGTTGGTGGCGCGCGCTCTGCACCGCCACAGTCCGCGTGCTGACAAACCGTTCATCGCCATCAACACGGCAGCCATTCCCAAGGATTTGCTGGAGTCGGAACTGTTCGGCCACGAGCGCGGCGCCTTCACCGGTGCCCAGGCCCAGCGGCGTGGCCGCTTCGAGCAGGCCGAGAGCGGCACGCTGTTTCTCGATGAAATCGGCGACATGCCGGCCGAGTTGCAAACCCGCCTGCTGCGCGTCCTGTCCGACGGGCACTTCTACCGCGTCGGCGGCCATTCGCCGATCAAGGCCAACGTCCGGGTCATTGCCGCGACGCACCAGAATCTCGATACGCGGGTCAAGGATGGTCTGTTCCGCGAAGATTTGTTTCATCGCCTGAACGTTATCCGTATCCGCCTGCCGGCGCTGCGTGAACGGCGCGAGGACATTCCCTTGCTGGCCCGCCATTTTCTGCAGAAGAGTGCGCGGGAGCTCGGCGTCGAAACCAAGCGGCTGACCGAAGCCGCCCTGAAATACATGAGCGGTCTTGATTTTCAGGGCAATGTCCGGCAACTGGAAAATCTTTGTCATTGGCTGACCGTCATGGCGCCGGGGCAGCAAGTCGATGTCAGCGACTTGCCCGGCGAATTGCGCGAGGCGACCCCCGTGTCGCTGGCGACCGACTGGGAAAGCGCGCTGGAAGGCGAGGCCGACCGCATGCTGGCGCGCGGTGTGCCAGACATTCACGGCGTCCTGTCGCAGGTCTTCGAACGCATCCTGATCGCCCGGGCGCTGGCCCACACCGGCGGTCGGCGCATCGAGGCGGCGCAGGCGCTGGGCATCGGGCGCAACACGATCACCCGCAAGATCGCCGAGCTCGGCATCGATGGCGGCAAGGAGCACGCGGCGGAGTAAAATCCGCCGCATGACACTGATCGATCCCGTCTTGCTGAAAGCGCGGCTGGCTGGTTTGGCCGGCCGCTTTGACGTCGACGCGCTGGACGAATGCGATTCGACGAGCAGCGAACTCATGCGCCGGGCCGAGCGCGGTGCACCGTCCGGCTCGGTGGTTGTCGCCGACCGGCAAAGCGCCGGGCGCGGGCGGCGCGGGCGGAGCTGGCTGTCATCACCCGAATCCAGTTTGACCTTTTCGCTGCTTTGGCGATTTTCCGGCAATGCGGCCAGCCTGAGCGGCCTGTCGCTGGCCGTTGGTGTCGCCCTCGCGCAGGCCATGGAAAACCTCGGCGCCACCGGTGTTTGCCTGAAATGGCCGAACGACGTGCTGCTCCGTTCGGGCGACGATTTCGCCAAACTGGCCGGCATCCTGATCGAGCTGTCCTCCGATCGCCGTGGTACGCAGGCGATCATCGGCATCGGCCTCAACCTGGCGCCGCCGACGGGCGACCTGCCGCAGCCGGCGGCCGGTTTGAGCCAAGCCTGTCCAAAAACCATTGATCGCCACGACGTCCTGGCCGCCATTCTCGGCCAGTTGGCCGCGGTCCTCGATACGTTTACGGTCAACCGGTTTTTTGGCCTAAAAATGAAATGGCAGAGCTACCACGCCTGGCAGGATCAGGCTGTGCAAATCCTCGGCGATGGTGAAGATCCAAGGCGCGGCCGCTGTCTCGGCGTCGATGACGACGGCGCCCTGTTGCTCGAAACCGCGGCCGGGATCGAACGCATTTTTTCCGGCGATGTCAGCCTGAGGCGTGCATGATCGTCTGTCTCGACAGCGGCAATAGCCGCATCAAATGGGGCGTCCATGACGGCAAGCAATGGCTAGCCCAGGGCGCTGTCGCTCACGCCGAGGTCGAGCCGTTGCGGCAGCTGGTTAGCGACTGGCCGCATCCGGCCAAGGTGATGCTGGCCAATGTCGCTGGCGCCGAGGCCGGCGAGCGAATTCGTCAGCAGCTTGCGCCATGGCTATCGGTGTTTTTTGAGGCACGCTCGGAAGAGACGCGTTGCGGCGTCACCAACCTTTATCGCAATCCCGGCCAACTCGGCGTCGACCGCTGGTGTGCGCTGATCGGCGCCCGCGGCTTGAGCCGGACGGCGGCCATCGTCGTCATGGCCGGGACGGCGACGACCATCGACACCCTCGACGCCGACGGCAATTTCCTCGGCGGCCTGATCCTTCCCGGCGGCGATCTGATGCGCCGCTCGCTGGTCGCCGACACGGCCGCCCTGCCGTTCGCCGATGGCCGCCACGCCGACTATCCGCGCTGCACCGACGACGCCATCGTCACCGGCATCATCGAGGCGCAGGTCGGCGCCATCGAACGCGCCTGGCAGCGACTCGGCAACATCGACAAGGTCTGCCTGTTGTCCGGCGGCAACGCGGCTAGTCTGGCGCCGCACCTCGGCATGCGCTGGCGGGCGGTAGGCAACTTGCCGCTGGAAGGTTTGCTCCGTCTGGCGCTCGACGCTTGAACAAACGCCAGCGAGCGGTGACAATCCGCTGTCATTGCGCCACCTCCGGGAGATTCCATGTTCGATCCGGTCATTAGCAGCCTGCCCACCTTTGCTGGCTATTTCGCGACAGCCGTCGGCTTGCTTGCGGTCTTTCTCGTCCTCTATGTCTTGGTCACCCCCTACAACGAGCTGGCGCTGATTCGCCAGGGCAACACGGCGGCGGCGATCAGCCTGGCCGGCGCCATCGTTGGCTACGCCCTGCCGATTGCCGTTTCCGTCGCCGTCAGCCATAACATCGGTGCCATGATCGGTTGGGGCGTCGTCGCCTGCGTCGTCCAGTTGGTCGCCTACATCGTGGCGCGCCTGGCATTGCCGCAACTCGTGCTGAACATTCCGCAGGGCAAGGTCGCCTCCGGGATCTTCCTCGCTTCGCTTTCCCTCGGCATCGGCATCCTCAACGCCGGCTGCATCGCCTAATCATTCAAGGAGAAAACTCATGGCTCTGATGGACTTCATCAAGAAACAGTTTATCGACATCCTGCAATGGACCGAGG
Source organism: Azonexus sp. (assembly GCF_036170495.1). Classification (GTDB taxonomy): domain Bacteria; phylum Pseudomonadota; class Gammaproteobacteria; order Burkholderiales; family Rhodocyclaceae; genus Azonexus. The sequence continues at coordinate 7,014 of NZ_JAVHPH010000133.1, read as the reverse complement.
ATGGCGACGGCACCCTGGCCTGGCGTTTTCCGATGGCCGAGATGGAAATCCAGAACGGCGCCAGCCTGACGGTGCGCGACTCGCAGATGGCCTTGTTCGTCAACGAAGGCACGGTCGCCGATGTTTTTGGCCCCGGCATGGTCAAGCTGACGACGCAGACGCTGCCCGTCCTGACCTACCTGAAGAACTGGGACAAGCTCTTCGAGTCCCCGTTTAAATCCGACGTTTACTTCTTCTCGACGCGCACCCAGCTCGACCAGAAGTGGGGTACGCCCAACCCGATCACCATCCGCGACAAGGAATTCGGCATCGTCCGCCTGCGCGCCTTCGGTATCTATTCGTATCACCTGACCGACCCTAAAATTTTCTACCAGAAGATTTCCGGTACCCGCGACGCCTACACGCGCGAGGAACTCGAAGGCCAGTTGCGCAACACCCTGGTCGCCGGCCTGACCGACCTGTTCGGCGAATCCGGCGTGCCCTTCATCGACATGGCATCCAACCAGGACGAATTCGGCAAGGCGATGCAGGCCAAGGCGGCGCCGATGTTTGCCGAGTACGGTCTGGCGCTCGATTCGCTGGTCGTCCAGAACGTCTCGCTGCCCGAAGAACTGCAGAAGATTCTCGACCAGAAGATCGGCATGAACATGATCGGCGACCTGCAGCGCTACACGCAGTACCAGGTTGCCAACAGTATTCCGGATGCCGCCAGGAACGAGGGCGGCATGGCGGCGATGGGCGTTGGCCTCGGCGCTGGTGTCGGGTTCGGCCAGGTCGTCGGGCAAGCCATGGCCGGGGCCTTGCAGCAACCGGCTGGCGGGGTGCCAGCGGCCGGCTCGGTGTCGGCTGACGAAGTCGTCGCGACGCTCGAAAAGCTACACGGGCTGGTCGAAAAAGGCATCCTGAGCCAGGCCGAGTTCGAGGCCAAAAAAGCGGAATTGCTCAAAAAACTGAGTTGACCGTAGCACCGTGGCTGTAAGCGCCCACTGCCCTTCCTGCGGGGCGCCGGTTGTCTTCAAATCGGCGTCCTCGGTCTTTGCCGTCTGTGAATACTGCCAGAGCACGCTGGTTCGCCACGACCAGAATCTCGAAGACATCGGCAAGATGGCGGCGCTGGTCGAGGACCGTTCGCCGCTGCAACTGGGGGCCGAAGGCAGCTACCAGGGCGTCCATTTCGCGCTGATCGGGCGCATCCAGATCAAGTACAGCCAGGGCATCTGGAACGAGTGGCATCTGCTCTTCGACGACATGCGGACTGGCTGGCTGTCGGAGGCTGGCGGAGAGTATGTGCTCACCTTCGCGCAGTTCGTGGCGGAGGCGCTGCCGCAATTCGATGACCTCAAGATCGGCCAGCGCTTCGTGCTGGCCAGCCAGACGTGGACGGTCAGCAACATCGAAAACGCCGAGTGCGTGGCTGGTCAGGGTGAGTTGCCATTCAAGGTCGGGGCTGGCTATCCGGTGGCTGCGGTCGACCTGAGAAATCAGGCCAATTTCGCCACGCTCGATTATTCGGAAACGCCGCCGCTGTTGTTCGTCGGCGAGGCGGTCGAGTTCAGTTCGCTGAACATGGCCAACCTGCGCGACGGCATGGCCGTGCCGACCAAGGCCGTCGAAGCCCGCGTTTTTCGCTGCCCGAGCTGCGGCTCGCCGATGGCGGCCCGCTCGCGGGAAATTCTCGCGGTTGGCTGCGCTTCCTGTGGCGCGGTAGTCGATACCGCTGACGAGAGCTACAAGATTTTGTCGAAGTCGCTTGGCATGCGCGACGAAAAGTACACGCCACGCCTGCCGCTGGGCAGCAAGGGGCGGCTCGAGGGCAAGCCGGTCGAAGTCATCGGCTTTCTCGTCAAACGTTGCGTTGTCGATGGCATCGCCTACGATTGGAGCGAATACCTGCTGGCTGGCGAGCATGGCACTTATCGCTGGCTGACCGAATACAACGGCCACTGGAATGTCGTTGACGTGCTGTCCAAACCGCCGGCGGGCGGCATTGTCGAAGTCGAGAACGTTCGTTTTGGCGGGCAGGTCTTCAAGCATTTCTCAACCACGCAGGCGGCGGAAGTCGTTCAGGTGGCCGGTGAATTCACGTGGCGGGTCAGGCGCGGCGAGACCAATCGCGTCGTCGATTACGTGGCGCCGCCGCTCATGCTGTCGAGCGAATCGACGGACAACGATCTGAGCTGGTCGCAAGGCAACTACGTCGAGCCGCAAGTGATCACCGAGGCTTTCAGGCTGAAAGCAGATTTGCCCCGGCCGACGGGTGTTTTCGCCAACCAGCCGAATCCATGGCGCGCGACGAATCGGCGGATCTGGAGCCTGTTCTGGAAGCTGGCGCTGGCGGCCATTCTGGTTCAAGCCTTCTTCATCTTTGTCTCTAGCGGCAAGGTGTTGCTGCGTCAGGATTTCACCTTCGAGCCGCAGCGCGGCGAGGAGGTGCTGACCCGCGAATTCGAAATCACCGGCAAGCCGCGCAAGATCGCCGTGAAGAACCAGACCTCACTCGACAACAACTGGATCGGCCTCGACATGATGCTGGTCAACAAGGCGACCGGTGCCGCCTGGCCTGCCGCCCGCGAGTTGTCTTTTTACAGCGGCTACGACGATGGGCGGTGGACCGAGGGCAGCCAGAGCGACGAAATCGTCTTCCTGAATATTCCGGCCGGCACCTATTACCTGACGCTCGACCCCGACATGGCGCCGGAAAAACCGGTCGCCGTGCGCGACCGTGTCGAAGTGCATACGGCCGGTGCCGGCTGGTCGAATTTCGTGCTGGTGATGATTTTCCTGATCATCTTCCCGATCTTCACCGCCACCCGTCATGCCGCCTTCGAAGTGCGTCGCTGGGCCGAAAGCGACCACGCGCCAGTGAGCAGCGACGATTCGGACGGAGACGACTGATGTTCGACAAATTTACCTTCGCCACCGGGGTCTTCGCTGTGCTGCTCTTTGCCTATGCCCAGCAGCAGGGCTGGAATCTGTTCGACACCGTGGCCAACCCGGCGCACGGCGGCTCGGGCAGCAGCCGGACTTATCACAAGTAGCCGGCTAGTCCCCGCCGCCTCCGCCGCACCCACCACCACAACCGCCGCCGCCATCACCCCCGCTGTCTGAACTTCCGGAGTCACCGGAACATCCGCCGCTACCACCGCCGCAGCCGATGTGGCTGGCGCAATAGCCGGTTCCCGCCGCGCCGCCACTGGCCGCCAGGCAATCCAGTTGATAGACGAAGCCGCCGGCGATGCCCAGCGCGGCATCGAGCGCAAACAGGCGGGGCAGGCGTTCCGGGGTTTTCGGGTTGATCTTCTCGTGCGCGCAGGCCAGTCGCCAGGCGCGCTTGAGGCCATCGCTCGCCTGGGTTGGCGTGCGCATCGCTTCGGCCGGCGTGTGGTGCAGGAAGCGGCCGAAGGCGTGGCGGCAGAACTTGTCGTACTGACGCGTGAACAGGATGAACTCGTGCCAGGCATCGTCCGCCGCCTGCGATGGCATGGCGACCATGTGCCGGCCAGCCTTGCGGCAAAGCTGAAAATAATCGTCGAGTGCGGCGAAAACTGCGCTGCGCTGTTCGGCACTCAATTCAGGACGGCGCGCCGCCAGACGCTTGTCGAGAAAACGCTGGTAAGGATAGCCAGCGATATAGGTGCCGCGCCGTTGCCGGCTCCAGTTGCGCCAAAGCAGGACGGCGACCAGCGCTAGCAGCGAAATGAGGACGATCTTGCCCATGGTCAGCCGTTGATGTCGAAACAGAGATACTTTATTTCGAGGTAATCCTCAATGCCGTACTTCGAACCTTCGCGGCCGAGGCCGGATTGCTTGATGCCGCCGAAAGGTGCGACCTCGTTCGAAATCAGCCCGGTATTGACGCCGACCATGCCGTATTCGAGCGCCTCGCCGACGCGCCAGCAACGACCGATATCGCGCGTGAAAAAATAGGATGCCAGGCCGAATTCGGTGTCGTTGGCCATGGCGATGGCTTCGGCCTCGGTTTCGAATTTGAAGAGCGGGGCGACCGGGCCGAAGGTTTCTTCGCGGGCGACCTGCATGGCGGTCGTCACATCGGCCAGCACTGTCGGCTGGAAGAAATTGCCACCGCGTTCGTGCCGGGCGCCGCCGCACAGCACGCGAGCGCCTTTGCCAACCGCATCGGCGACATGGGCCTCGACCTTGCTCAGGCCGGCGGCGTTGATCAACGGGCCTTGGGCGACGCCGGATTCGGTGCCGTCGCCGACCTTGAGGCCGTTTGCCTTGTCGGCGAACTTGCTGGCGAATTCCTCGTAGATGCCCGACTGGACGAGGAAGCGGTTGGCGCAGACGCAGGTCTGGCCGGTGTTCCGGTATTTGGCCGCCAAAGCGCCGTCGACCGCAGCATTGACGTCGGCGTCGTCGAAAACGATGAACGGTGCGTTGCCGCCGAGTTCCAGCGACAGCTTCTTGATGGTCGGCGCGCATTGCGCCATGAGCCGGCGGCCGACGGCGGTCGAGCCGGTAAACGACAGTTTGCGGACGATCGGGTTGGCGCACAGCTCGCCGCCGATGTCGGCCGGCTTGCCGGTTATCACGTTCAACACGCCGGCCGGAAAACCCGCCTGCTCGGCCAGCACGGCCAGCGCCAGGGCGCTGAGCGGGGTCGCTTCGGCCGGCTTGATAACCACCGGGCAACCGGCAGCGAGGGCCGGGGCGACCTTGCGGGTGATCATCGCGAACGGGAAATTCCACGGCGTGATCGCCGCGCAGACGCCAATCGGCTGCTTGATGACGATCAGCCGCGTGTTCGCGGCCGGGCTGGGAATGCTCTCGCCGTAAGTACGCTTGCCTTCTTCGGCAAACCATTCGACGAAGGAGGCGCCGTAGAGGACTTCGCCCTTGGCCTCGGCCAGCGGCTTGCCACATTCGGCCGTGATGATCTGCGCCAGGTCATCGGCGTTGTCGAGAATCAGTCGGTTCCAGGCCTGCATCACCTGGGCCCGACGGCGGGCGGTCAGGGCGCGCCAGGCCGGCCAGGCGGTGTTGGCGGCATCGATGACGCGGCGGGTTTCAGCGGCACCGCAGAGCGGCACTTGGCCAATCTGCTCGCCGCTCGCCGGGTTGATCACGGCGAAAGTCGCACCATCGTCGGCCGCATTCCAATTTTGGCCAATTTTTCCGGTTGACCGTAGCAAGTCGGTATTTTGCAGTTTCATGGTCTTGAAAATTCCTGTAAAAACGGTAAGTTGCAAATTGTTCCAAGAAAACCCCATCGCTTGATGCGCATTCCTGTCCTGATCCCGATCTTCCTGTCCGCCTTGTTGCTGGCCGCCTGCGCAGGCCCGGCGTTGCGTTCCGGCTCATCGCCGGAAACTATAGCGCAAGGCTCGCATCCGGTCAGCGAGAAGGGCAATGAAGTGGTTTTCTACGCCATGGGGCTGATCGGTACCGGCTACCGTTTTGGCGGCAAGAACCCCGAGGCCGGTCTCGATTGCAGCGGCATGGTCAGCTACATCTATGGCCGGGCAGCAGGACTGAAGGTACAGGGCAGTGCCGCCGACATCGCGCGCCACGGCCGGGCGATCGAGCTCGCCGAATTGCGTCCGGGCGACCTGGTTTTCTTCAATACCCTCAATCGCTCGTACTCGCATGTCGGGATATTCATCGGCGATGCGCGTTTTATCCATGCCCCTTCGACCAACGGCCGCGTTCGCATCGACCGCCTGAGCGACAGCTACTACGCTGCGCGCTTTGAGGCCGCAAGAACCTTCTTCGACTGAGGCCATGCTGCGCAGAGGGGTTGCCGCGGCCATGCCACGGCGCGCAATCTTCGGGCTGGCATGGACGCAAGCCTTCCCTTGGGAGTAGAATCCGTCCTCCCAAAGCGCCCGTAGCTCAGCTGGATAGAGTACTGCCCTCCGAAGGCAGGGGTCGGGGGTTCGAATCTCTCCGGGCGCACCAATATTTTTATGTAAAAACAACGCATTACACTTTGCAGTGTGATGCGTTGTTTTGCATTCGTGTGCAGGTTTTTGCACACTTGGTGTGGCGTATTTGTGGCAATCCAATTTTTGGCATGCTGCATGACAACGCAACCGACTGCGATGTATCATTCAAACACTCGTGCTGAGGACGTTGTGAACGGCTTCGAAAAAAAAGCAAAGGGTTCAAGGGGCATAGCAAGCCGAACCTTGCCTACTAAGCGAAAGCCACGGACTGTTCAGCGGCCGTCCCCGTAAGCGGATCGGGGAGTCGGTTAGAAAGGATGTTGAGAAACATCGCCTAGTGGTGCCACCACCGGTGTTGTGATGAGGCCGGATTTTCAAAGGGTGGAACTTCCCGGGAGAGCGAGGGCACCATGGGGCACAACCCCGCCGTGTTTTGCTTGTTGCTAAGTTGGCCGTAGTGGCACTGGGCGTAAATCTCCGGACAACTGAGCAGGATACGGAACCGCGGACTCATCCGACTTGACTGGCCCTTGGCCAGTTGGGATCGGAGATGTTCGCCCATGAATGCCCTTCTGACCGTAGATCACCTTTCGCAGTACCTGCACAAATCCGTTGCTAGTATTCGCAGCGACGCTACCCGCAACCCTCAATCCCTTCCTCCGATCTGCAGGCTACCTGGCACCAAGCGCCTGCTTTGGCGCATTGAGGATGTCGAGCACTGGATTGCCGCTCATGTCGAGGGAATGTCCGTTACGGCTGTGATAGCTTTGTCGGTGCAGCCCTGAGCGCCGGGATCATGCTCCTGCTGGCAGCCGTCGCGGTCAATATGCTCCTGATCTTGGTATCGGCCTGGATCTTGATGTATGCCGGGATCTTCTTCCTCGGGTTTGGTGGATCGCGGTGGACTTCCGACATGGCGATCAACTACTACAGAACTGTGCTTGGCGTTGCCGTACAGCTCATGGCAATGGTGCTCCTGGTCGGCATCGGCACCGACTTGCTTTCGGGCTTCTACGCAAAGATGAATAAGGGCACGCTCAATTTTGAGGAGCTGTATAGTGGTCCCCGTTTTCAAGACAGCGGTTTAAGCTGGGCGCTGTCATAAGGA
>NZ_JAVHPH010000132.1:0-1049 GCF_036170495.1 Azonexus sp. | reverse complement strand
ATCAATTCGATCAGGTTATGTTTCAGCGTGGTCTCGACGAAGGCGCGGATCATCTGCTCGATATTGCCGTGGCAGACCCCTTTGTGGTTGGCGCCACAAGCGCTGCAGTTGTCGATTTTGCCGCGCTCGGTGCATTCGGATCGGATGCGCTCGATCAGATGCAGCATGTGCTCATGATCCCGGCGGATTCTGTCGACCGCTTCTTCACCCATCGTTGGCATGATTTGGTTTCCTTTCAGGAAAACATTGCAGTCCGGCGCTGCGGCCAAATTATTCCGGCTGGAGCCCGAATCTTCGAATCGGGTACTCGACTTAGGTTGTTTCTTGGGCAAACAGTTCCGGTTTGCGCATCGAATGCTGCCGGGTTGGCTGTCGGGGCGTTTAGAAAAGTCGGCCGAGATGGTCGGCCAGGCCGCGTTCGTTGACGAAAGTCAGGTCGTACATGGCGGAAAAAGCCTTGGCGTTTTCGTCGCTCAGGCCGGTAATGCACATCACAAATTGTTTGGCGTCGAGTCCGAGTCGTTTGCGCAGTGCCAGGTAGCGGTCGATATTCTGGCGGAATTCGCCGCTCTTGCACTCGACGCAGATCGGCAACTTGCCGTCGATGAGCAGGAAAACGTCGATCTCATAAGGATCACCATTGCTCAGCACGAGATTGAGGCCGCGGGCGCAGGAAAAACGGCGCTGGCGTTCCTTGGCGTAGCGCAGGCAGGTCATCAGCGCATGCCATTCCAGCCATTCGCCATTGAAAAAATTGCGGATGGTCGGCGCTGTTTGCAAAATCAGCCGGACATTGTTTTCCGGCTGGTTGTGGAAGCATTTGGCGACGAAGGAAAAATCGTAAAGCTGCTGGCAGAAGGCCGAGATGGCCTTGGTTTCAGCCGGTGATTTCTTGTCGAGGTGGATGGTCGTGCTGGCGTATTCCTTTTGTTGTGACCAGCGAATGCGTTCGAGGACGTCCTTGAGGACATTGAAATTGCTGCCGATGGCTTCGGCCACTTCGTCGAAAAAGCCGCTGGTATCGACGCTGCGCATATTGGCCTGAACCT
>NZ_JAVHPH010000131.1:0-1051 GCF_036170495.1 Azonexus sp. | reverse complement strand
TGGTGCGACACCGGGCAGATGCCGCACAGGCGCTGGACCATGACCGGGACTTCCCAATACGGCCGGCCCTGGATGAACTTCTCGAAGCCACGAAATTCGACGATGTGCAGGCGAACCTGATGCACCTTGTTCTGGTCGTCGAGCAGGATGGTCACCTTGCCGTGGCCCTCGACCCGGGAAACCGGGTCGATCGCGACGCGGCGCAGGGTTTCGGGGTGGGCGGCGGTTTCTAGTTGGTAGGTCATTTCAACCTCATCGAATTCATAAGCACCAGCTTTAAACGCAGAGGCGCAGAGACACGGAGAAAACCTGAATGGCTCTGCGCCTCCGCGTCTCTGCGTCGAAAAATATCAGTCATAGTGCATCAGCCCGTGACCCAGCTCGGGCTCTTTGCCGGCCAGCAGATCGGTCAGCACCTTCCAGATCGCGTCAGCCGATGGCGGGCAGCCGGGCATGAAGTAATCGATCTTGACGACCTCATGGATCGGGTGCACCTGGTTGAGCGGCAGCGGCAGCTCGGGATCGTTCGGAATCAGGCCGTTGGCCAGGCCCGGGCTGGTGTGATAGACCTCTTCGAGGATGGTCGTCAGGGGCAGGTGGTTGCGCTGCGCCGGCAGGCCGCCGTTGATGGCACAGGCGCCCATGGCAATCAGGATCTTGCAGTTTTTGCGGAACTCGCGCAGGACATGGACGTTCTCGGCATTGCACAGGCCACCCTCGATGATGCCGATGTCGCAGTCCGGGCTGCAATGCTTGATGTCGGTCAGCGGCGAGCGGTCGAATTCGATGTATTCGAGCAGCGTAAACAGCCGTTCATCAATGTCGAGAAAGGACATGTGGCAGCCGAAACAGCCGGCCAGCGAAGTCGTGGCGACCTTGAGTTTTTTCTTCATATCAACCTCGGCGTCGAGAAGTTTTAACCGTTGTCATTTGCCATCTCGGAAATCGGCGCCTTGTCGTACTTGCGCTCGCCGATCGGCACGGCAAAGCCCTGGCGTTTCTTGAGGATGACGCCGACCGGGCAGACCTGCGCCGCCTTGTCGGCCAGCGT
>NZ_JAVHPH010000130.1:0-5163 GCF_036170495.1 Azonexus sp. | reverse complement strand
GGCGCCGGCATGGATTACATGTCGCTGGTCCTGACCCTCGAAGAAATCGCCGCCGGCGATGGCGCCACGTCGACCATCGTTTCGGTGCAAAACTCGCTGGCCTGCGGCATCACGATGAAATACGGCACCGATGCGCAGAAGGAAGAATGGCTCAAGCCGCTGGCCCGTGGCGAAAAGCTCGGCTGCTTCTGCCTGACCGAGCCGCATACCGGCTCCGATGCCTCGGCGATCACCACCCGCGCTGACCGCGATGGCGATTTCTTCGTGCTCAACGGCGTCAAGCAGTTCATCACCACCGGCAAGCACGCCCACATGGCCATCGTCTTCGCCGTCACCGACAAGGCCGCCGGCAAGAAGGGCATTTCCTGCTTCCTGGTGCCAACCAACACGCTAGGCTTCATCGTCGGCCGTACCGAAGAAAAAATGGGCCAGCATGCTTCCGACACCGTGCAGATCATTTTCGAGAACTGCCGCGTACCGGCCGCGGCCCTGCTCGGCAAGGAAGGCGAAGGCTACAAGATCGCCCTCTCCAACCTCGAAGCCGGCCGCATCGGTATCGCCGCCCAGAGCATCGGCATGGCGCGCGCCGCGTTTGAAGCCGCCGTGCGCTACGCCAAGGAGCGCGTCACCTTCGGCGTGGCTATCATCGACCACCAGGCCGTCAATTTCCGCCTGGCCGACATGAACACGCTGCTCGACGCCGCCCGCCTCATGGTCTGGCGCGCCGCCCAGCTCAAGGACGCCGGCAAGCCCTGCCTGAAGGAAGCCTCGATGGCCAAGATGTTCGCCTCGGAAGCGGCCGAAAAAATCGCCTCAGACGCCATCCAGATCCATGGCGGCGTCGGTTACACAAGCGATTTCCCGGTCGAACGGATCTACCGCGACGTGCGCATCTGCCAGATTTACGAAGGGGCGAACGACATCCAGCGGCTGGTCATCGGGCGCAGCATCGCGGCCGAATAGGCATTCCCACGGTCAACCGGAAATTTTGCCCAAAATTGAAATCCTGAAGGAGCCTGCCATGGCCGAACCGATTGACTTCTACTTCGATTTTTCCAGCCCCTACGGCTACCTGCTCAGCGAAAAGATCGACGCCCTGGCCGCCCAATACGGCCGCAAGGTGCGCTGGCATCCGATATTGCTTGGCATCATTTTCAAGGCCACAGGCAGCGCGCCGCTGACTTTGCAGAACGCCGCCAAGGCGAGCTACTCGCTGCACGATTTCTCCCGCTCGGCCCGCTTCATGGGGCTGCCCTACCGCCACCCGGACAAATTCCCGCTCCCCACGCAAAACGCCGCCCGCGCCTACTACTGGCTGCACGGCCAGGATTGCGCCGTGGCCCGGCAGTTCGCCCACGCTGCCTATCGCGCGCTGTTCGTCGACAACATCGACATCTCCGCCCCGGAAGCCGTTTTGGAAATTGCGGCAAAAATCGGCGTCGACCGTGGCAGCCTCGAAACGGCGCTGCAAAGCCCGGAAATCAAGGAGCGCCTCAAGGACGAAGTCGATAACGCCCTGAAACTCGGCATCTTCGGTTCGCCGCACGTGATCATCGACGGTGAAGCCTTCTTCGGCGCCGACCGTCTGCCGCAGATCGAACACTGGCTGAAAACCGGCGGCTTCTGAGGATTTCATGAAACGAATTTGCGTCTTCTGCGGCTCCAACGCCGGCAACAACCCGATCTACCGCGCCGAGGCCGAAAAACTCGGCCGTCTGCTCGCCGCGCGCGGCATCGAACTGGTCTATGGCGCCGGCAATGTCGGCCTCATGGGCGCTGTCGCCGATGCCTGCCTGGAAGCGGGCGGCACGGTCATCGGCATCATCCCGGAAGCGCTGATGGGCAAGGAAGTCGCCGGTCGCCCCGTGGATCACCGGGCGCTGACGCGCATCGAGGTCGTCGATTCGATGCACACGCGCAAGGCGCGCATGGCCGAACTGTCAGACGGTTTCATCGCCCTGCCCGGCGGCTTCGGCACCTTCGAGGAATTCTGCGAAATCCTGACCTGGGGCCAGCTCGGGTTCCACAGGAAACCGATGGGCCTGCTCAACGTTAACGGCTTCTACGACCCGCTGCTCGCCATGTTCGACCAGGCCGTCGCCGAAGGCTTCCTGCGCGCCGAGAACCGGGCCATGGCGCTTACCGATACCAACATCGAAAAACTGCTGGCCACCATGACTGCCTACCGACCGGAGCCGGTCAGCAAATGGCTGAAAGAGGAAAAGCAGTTGTAAGGCTTTCCAAATCGCAATTCAGGCAACGCACACATAAAAGAAACGAGGAGACATGACCATCCTGAAATCCCAACTCAACCCGCGCTCGGCCGACTTCCAGGCCAACGCGGCGGCCATGCAGACGGTGGTGGCCGACCTGCATGAAAAGGTCGAGAAGATTGCCCTCGGAGGGCCAGAAGCGGCGCGCCAGAAGCATCTGGCCCGCGGCAAGCTGCTGCCGCGCGAGCGGGTCAATGGCCTGCTCGACCCCGGCACGCCCTTCCTCGAAATCGGCCAGTTCGCCGCCTACGGCATGTACGGCGGTGATGTGCCGGCCGCCTCGGTGATCGCCGGCATCGGCCGCGTCAATGGCGTCGAATGCATGGTCGTCGCCAACGACGCGACCGTGAAGGGCGGCACCTACTACCCGCTGACCGTCAAGAAACACCTGCGGGCGCAGGAAATCGCCCTGGAAAACCGTCTGCCCTGCGTCTATCTGGTCGATTCCGGCGGCGCCTTTTTGCCCATGCAGGACGAGGTCTTTCCGGACAAGGAACATTTCGGCCGCATCTTCTTCAATCAGGCCAACCTGTCGGCCGCCGGCATCCCGCAGATCGCCGCCGTCATGGGCTCGTGCACGGCCGGCGGCGCCTACGTGCCGGCGATGTGTGACGAGTCGATCATCGTCAAGAATCAGGGCACGATCTTTTTGGGTGGCCCACCGCTGGTCAAGGCGGCGACCGGTGAAGTCGTCTCGGCCGAAGACCTCGGCGGCGCCGACGTCCATACGCGCATCTCCGGCGTCGTCGATCATCTGGCCGAGAACGATGCCCACGCGCTGGCGATTGCCCGCCGCATCGTCAAGGATTTGAACTGGCAGAAACAGCCGCCCGTCTCGCTGACCGCACCAGCCGAACCCGCCTATGCCGCCGAAGAGCTCTACGGCGTCATCCCGACCGACTCGAAAAAGCCTTTCGACGTCCGCGAGATCATCGCCCGCATCGTCGACAGCTCCGACTTCGACGAATTCAAGGCCCGCTACGGCACGACGCTGGTCTGCGGCTTCGCCCGGATTTACGGCTACCCGGTCGGGATCGTCGCCAACAACGGCATCCTGTTCAGCGAATCAGCGTTGAAGGGCGCCCATTTCATCGAACTCTGCGCCCAGCGCGGCATTCCGCTCGTTTTCCTGCAGAACATCACCGGCTTCATGGTCGGCCGCAAGTACGAAAACGGCGGCATCGCCCGCGATGGCGCCAAGATGGTCACGGCGGTCGCCACCGCCAAGGTGCCGAAATTCACCGTCGTCATCGGCGGCTCTTTCGGCGCCGGCAACTACGGCATGTGCGGCCGCGCCTACTCGCCACGTTTCCTGTGGATGTGGCCGAATGCGCGCATTTCGGTCATGGGCGGCGAGCAGGCGGCCGGCGTGCTGGCCACCGTCAAGCGCGACGGCATCGAAGCCGCCGGCAAGACCTGGAGCGCCGAGGAAGAAGCCGCCTTCAAGGACCCGATCCGCGAGCAGTACGAAACGCAGGGCCACCCCTACTACGCCTCGGCGCGGCTGTGGGACGACGGCATCATCGACCCGGCCGATACCCGCCGCGTGCTCGGCCTTGGGCTATCGGCGTCGATGAACGCGCCGGCCGAAGAGACGAAGTTCGGCATTTTCCGGATGTAAGACGATGTACCTGCCCAAGCATTTTGCGGAAACCGACGTCGGCGTCATGCACGAGCTGATGCGGGCGCATCCGCTCGCCACGCTGGTCACTCAAGGTCCAGATGGCCTCGACGCCAACCACATTCCGCTGCATCTGGATGCGGCTGCCGGGCCAAATGGCACCTTGCGCGGCCATGTTGCACGGGCCAACCCGCTGGCGGCGGATACTACGGTCAACCGGAAAATTCTCGTTATTTTCAAAGGCCCGGACAGCTATATCAGTCCCTCCGGTTACGCGACCAAGGCGGAGCATGGCAAGGTGGTGCCGACTTGGAATTACACGGCGGTGCATGCCTATGGCGAGCTGCGCCTGATCGATGATGCTGACTGGCTTCTGGCCCAGTTGCATGCGCTGACTGCTGAACACGAGGGCGGATTGGTGCGTCCGTGGGCGGTTGATGATGCGCCGGCTGATTACATCGGGAAGCTGCTGGGGGCGATTGTCGGGATCGAGATCGCCATCGACCGCTTGGTCGGGAAATGGAAGGTTAGCCAGAATCAGCCGGCGGTTAATCAGGAGAGTTTGATTGCGGCGTTGGATGGGCAGCCGATGGCTGGGTTGATTCGGGAGAGGGGGTTGAAATGATGGCTCCTTTCAATGAGCTTAGGGTTCCGCCCTTGCGGGGCGTCTCACTTTCTTTTGCTTCGCCAAAAGAAAGTAAGCAAAGAAAAGGCGACCCTGGGTCGGCGCCCTTCGGGTTCCTTCCGCTACTCGTCGGGCCGGGCGGCTGGCTAAACTCGCCTACGGCTCAGACAACGCCAGCCGAAGGCCCCCGGCCCGCCTGCGTTGCTCAGCGCCTCTCAAGGGGCCCAAAAGCGTCCGTGCTCGACCAGAGTGCCGAAAAATCCGATTCCTACGGTCAACCGGAAAAAACGGTCAAAAATGAAATTTTTGGGCGATGCTCTCCCGCCCAAAACCCGTCACTCCCGCGTAGGCGGGAGTCCAGGATGCTGGGTTCCCGCCTGCGCGGGAATGACGGCACCACTGGTTGGGCACGGGATGTTTTACCGGGCCCCTTGGAAGGTGCCGAGCAACGCAGAAATGCCGGGGGCAGTCGGCGAGGACTGTCTGAGGGGCGCAGCCCCGAGTTCCGCAGCCGCCCGGCGTTTCGAGTAGCGCAGGGAACCCGCGCAGCGGGCACCGCCCTAGGGTCGCCTTTTCTTTGCTTACTTTCTTTTGGCGAAGCAAAAGAAAGTAAGACGCCCCGCAAGGGCGGAACCCCCAGCCAA
>NZ_JAVHPH010000129.1:2507-5185 GCF_036170495.1 Azonexus sp. | reverse complement strand
ATGAAGAAGCTGCTCAAGAAGCTGGCGCCCGACCGTTTCGAAGACATCATCGCCGTGCTTGCGCTCTATCGTCCCGGCCCGCTCGGCTCCGGGATGGTCGATGACTTTATCCTGCGCAAAAAGGGTCAGCAGAAGATCGACTATTTCCACCCCGACCTGACCGCCTGCCTGTCGCCGACCTATGGCGTCATCGTGTACCAGGAACAGGTCATGCAGATCTCGCAGATCATCGGCGGTTACACGCTCGGTGGCGCCGACATGCTGCGCCGCGCGATGGGCAAGAAGAAGGCCGAGGAAATGGCCAAGCACCGGGAGACCATTGCCGCTGGCGCCAAGCAGAAGGGCTACGATCCGGCGCTGGCCGAGCAGTTATTCGACCTGATGACCAAGTTCGCCGAGTACGGCTTCAATAAGTCGCACACCGCCGCCTACGCCGTCGTCACCTATCACACCGCCTGGCTCAAGGCGCACCACTGCGCGGCCTTCATGGCGGCGACGATGTCGTCCGATCTCGATAACACCGACTCGGTGAAGATCTTTTACGAAGACACCATCGCCAACAAGATCAAGGTGCTCGGGCCCGACGTCAATGTCTCGAATTACCGTTTCGAGCCGGTCGACCGTAGCACCATCCGCTACGGCCTGGGGGCGGTCAAGGGTACCGGCGAGCAGGCGGTGAACGTGATCCTCAAAGCCCGCGAGACCGGCGGCCCGTTCAAGAACCTATTCGATTTCTGCCAGCGCTGCGACAAGCGCATGGTCAATCGCCGCACCACCGAGGCGCTAATCAAGGCCGGCGCCTTTGACGCCATCGCGCCGGTTGTTGACGAGGCAAAATTGCCGGATCGCCACCGCCTGCTGGCGACGGTCGGCATTGCCATGGACTTTGCCGAGCAGATGGAACGCAACGCCATGCAGACCAGCTTGTTCGATGTCGGCGATGTGGCCGACGAACATGCGCCGGAATACGTCAAAGTTCGTCCATGGGACGAAAAGACGCAGTTGATGGAAGAAAAAACGGCGCTCGGTTTCTTCTTTTCCGGCCATCCGTACAACACCTGCAAGAAAGAGCTGTCGCGCTTCGTGCGCCGGCCGCTCAACCGGCTTGAACCATCCAAGGAGCTGACCACGCTGGCGGGTGTCGTGGTCGGGGTGCGCACCCAGATGACCCGGCGCGGCAAGATGCTGTTTGTGCAACTGGATGACGGCACCGGGATGATCGAGGTCACCGTATTCAACGAGCTATTTGAAGCCGAACGCACCAAAATTGTTACCGACGAGGTGCTGGTCATCGAAGGCAAGGTGCGCTACGACGATTTCTCGGGTGGCAACAGCGTTACCGCTGACAAGCTCATGACGCTGGGCGAAGCCCGCGCGCGTTTTGCCCGGCATCTGCTGCTCAAAATGAATGGCAATTCCGATGCGCGAAAATTGAAGTCATTGCTGACCCCCTTCGCGCCGGGACCGGCGGCAGTGCGCGTGCGCTATCGCAATGCCGATGCCGAGTGCGAGCTGCAACTCGGCAAAGACCTGCGGGTCAGGCTTGATGACGCCTTGCTAGAAGCCCTGTCGGGCTGGTTACAGCCGGAAAACGTCGAGATCGTTTACCAATAGAGGGGGCGTTGGTAGTCACCGGTTTTAGCTAAAAGCCAATGACTACCGACGAACAGCTATTTCACCAGATCGGTCTTGAAGCCGATGCGCACGGCGCCCCAGTGGCGGCCCCCGATCAGGATAGGCATCGAGAGGTCGGCGAGGATCTCGCCGGTGTCGCGGACGTAGGTCTGGAACAGCGAGGGCTTCTCGTTCTTGGCCAGCTTGAGGCCAACCGGGTCATTGAAGATGCGCTTGTGCCGGCATTTGGCGAGGTCGACAACCGGATCACCGCTCGGTTGGTTGGAGAAGATGCCGTTGTGGGCTGGCGCGTAGCCATTGGTATCGACCGCCAGCGAATAGGTCAGGCCGGGCACGTCACGCAACAGGTCGTCGTACATGCGGGTCAGCTCGGCGTCGCACTGGTTGTCGTAGGCCGTCGTGTAACGCTTGGGGTTGGACCCCGGGATTTCCTTGTAGGCCTGGTCGAAAACATTGACGCCACGGTCGCTGATTTTTTGCAGCACGGCGACGACGTTGTTGCGGAAGTCGGCACACTTGTCGTGCAGCGTGTCGAACATGCTGTTGCCGGTGCGGAAGTCGGCCAGCGTGCATTGCAGGTCTTCGGTCGATTCGCGCAGTGTCTTGGCGCTGTCGAGGCACTGTTTCATGCGGCCGGAAATGTCGCGCGCATGGTCGCGGATGCCTTCGACTTCGTGGTGGATCGTCTGATTACTCTCGCGCAGGTTGTAGATCGCGCTCGAGATTGAAGACAGCTGCTCGGTGGTCTGCTTGAAGTCGGCGACCATGGTTGTCAGATCGGCAGCCGAGGTCTCGATGTAGCCGTTGGCTCGCGTCACTTCACCGACAATGGTTTGCGTCTTGGCCGAGGTGTCGGAGACGAGGTTGATCATCGACTGGGTGTTCTGGCCAATGACCTGGGTCGCAGTCTTGACCTTTTCCGCCAGTTTTCGCACTTCGTCAGCGACCACGGCAAAACCGCGACCCGCTTCGCCGGCTCGGGCGGCTTCGATGGCGGCATTGAGCGCGAGCAGATTGGTCTGGTCGGAAATGTCGTTGATCAA
>NZ_JAVHPH010000129.1:0-2407 GCF_036170495.1 Azonexus sp. | reverse complement strand
CGATGGCGGCATTGAGCGCGAGCAGATTGGTCTGGTCGGAAATGTCGTTGATCAATGAGACGATCTGGTCGATTTTCATCGAATTGGTATGCAGTTCGGCCACTGTCGATGAAAAATGCTCGATGTGTGCGTTGGTCGAGCGCATGGTCGAGGCCACGGTTTCCATTTGTTCGAGCGAGCGCTGGGCGAGATCAAGGTTGTTCTGCGTCGATACCTGGATCGCGTCGGAATTACGGGCGACTTCGCTGACCGCCTGATTAACCAGGTTGCTTGACTCGAAGACATTGGCGGCCAGAGCCTCCTGGCGGCGCACCGCGTCGTCGGTCTGCTGAACCTGGCTGTTCATCCGCGCGGCGTCGGCGGCAATGCTCACGCTGCGTTCACGGGCCTGTGAAATGAGGCCACGAACACGGCTGAAAAAGCGGTTGATGTTGGCTGAAATGCGGCCGGCTGCATTGCTGCCGGCATTGCCTACCGAGTACGAAAGATCAGCGCTACCGTCAGCAATCGCCGCGATATCACGGTCAATCTTGTCGAGCGCGCTGCTGTTGCCAAAAAATCCCATGGTATGTCTCCTGATTCTTTTTTAGTGGACGGGATTGCGGTGCAATGTGAGCGTCCGCCCGACGATATGGCCGGGCAGCGCCACTATTGGTTTTAGCTGTTGCGCTGGCGTGCTGCCAGGCGGCCGAGGATGAATCCCTTGATTTCGTGGAAAGGAATTGGCTTGCCGAAAATGGTGATGTCGGCCGGCAGGCCGCGTTCGAGAATTTCATCGCGGTCGATGGCGCTGACGACGATGATGTCCATTCTCGCCAGGTCGCTATTGGCGCGCAGGCGACGGATCATCTCGAAACCATCCATACCCGGCATCATGAGGTCGGCGATGAGGATGTCGGGAACGCGCTGACCGACTTGCAGCAAGCCATCGAAGCCGTTGGCGACGATACGCAGCTTGATGGGCAGGTTCCAGCTATCGACGGTCATCTGGTAGAGCATTTGCAGGGTCAGATCGTCTTCGGCGACGAGGATTTCGATCTGGCTGCCGTATTCCTGCGCGCTCGGCGTCAGATTGCGCCGACGGGCGAGCAGGGCGTCAACGGAGGCAACCGGAATCCGGCGATGCCCGCCAGCGGTTTTCCACGCCTCAAGCGCGCCGCTCTCCACCATGTTTTGAACGGTGCCCAGGGAAACTCCCAGACGGAGGGCGGCTTGCCGGGTGCTGAGATATTCGGAATCGGCCATGATTTTGTCTTTGCTGAAATTACAAATTCACCAAATTGTATCCTGTAATTCAGCGATGCGACAATAAAAAACCCGAGGCAAATCAGCGCTCGGGTTTTTGCCACGGATACCGATTCCGTGGGTGAGGCAGCGACTACAGTTTCTTGGCGTTCTTTGCCAGGTAAGCGGCGACGCCTTCGGTTGACGCAGTCATGCCGGGCTTGCCTTTGTTCCAGCCGGCCGGGCAGACTTCACCGTGCTCTTCGAAGAATTGCAAGGCATCGACCATGCGCAGCATTTCGTCGATATTGCGACCGAGCGGCAGCATGTTGACGACCTGGTGCATGACCACACCGTTCTTGTCGATCAGGAAGGAGCCGCGTAGCGCGACGCCGGCGGCTTCGAGTTCGACATCGTAGGCGCGGCAGATGTCATGTTTGACGTCGGCGACCAGCGGGTAGCCGACCTGGCCGATGCCGCCGTCCTTGATTGGGGTGTTTTTCCAGGCCAGGTGAGTGAATTGGGAGTCGATCGAAACGCCGATGACTTCAACGCCACGTTGCTTGAACTCTTCCAGCCGGTGATCGAAGGCGATCAGCTCGGACGGACAGACGAAGGTAAAGTCGAGCGGGTAGAAGAACAGGACAACGGGTTTGCCCTTGAGGGCGGATAGTTTCAGTTCCTTGATTTCGTTGTTGCCATATACGGCGGTGGCAGTGAAATCCGGGGCTTGCTTGCCAACGAGAACGGCCATGGGGAACTCCTTGTAATGAGTGGTTTGTCGGTTGGGGGGTAAATGGCCAATTTAACGAAGCAGGCATGAGGTGTCAAACGGGTATTTTGATGCCGGCAGGTCATGCGAGACGTAGTTTGCCTTGCCTGGAAAATGGGGGCGCTGGCTTTCTGTCGGTGGTGGCTGCCACGCTCTCGCCGCTAGCCAGGCGGGCGGCGGCGCCCGCTCGCCGGTCAGGGTTCGATTTTGGGCGCTTTTTCCGGTTGACCGTGGGAGCCTCGAGTCAGGACTGCTTGATGAATTCCGGCGGTTCGTCGTGGCTGATTTTTTCTTTTACTGTTTTTCAGGTGCTTTCTGCGCCATGTCCGGATGTTGCGCGTTGATATAGGCATCGAATTTGGCCTGCATTTGCGGCGCTTGCTTGGCCATTTCGCGCAGAATACGGGCTAC
>NZ_JAVHPH010000128.1:2768-22232 GCF_036170495.1 Azonexus sp. | reverse complement strand
TCGGTGGCGCCTGCGCCTACCTGGCTTCCGATCTGGCTGCCTTCATGACCGGCGCGACGATGAACATCAACGGCGGTCTGTACTACCAGTAAGCCGAACGGCGTTGCGGAAATCAGCAGCAAATATTGCTGAATTTTTGCAGCGCAGCAGGAACGGGCGCCCTAAAGCGCCCGTTTTTTTTGCTATAATGTTGCGCTGCACACAAACCCGTCCTGAAGGATCAAAGCATGTCGGAACCGGTACGCCTGATCAAGAAATACCCCAATCGTCGTCTTTACGATACCAAGACGAGTGCGTACATCACGCTGGGCGATGTGAAGGAACTGGTCCTCAAGTTCGAAGTGTTCAAGGTGCTCGACGCCAAGACCGATGAAGATCTGACGCGCAGCATCCTGCTTCAAATCATCCTCGAAGAAGAATCGGGCGGCATGCCGTTGTTCTCGAGCGAACTGCTTTCCGGCTTCATCCGTTTCTACGGCAGCACGATGCAGGGCATGCTCGGCAAGTACCTGGAAAACAACATGAAGACCTTCGTGGACTTCCAGGGCAAGTTGCAGGAACAGTCGAAGACCATGTACGGCCCGAATGGTGGCGACAACACCCACATGCAGACGGATTTCTGGAACCAGTTCCTGAATTTTCAGCAACCGGCCATGCAGAACATGATGACGGCCTATATGGATCAGTCGAAGAAAATGTTCCAGTCGATGCAGGACCAGATGCAGAACCAGACACGGACGATGTTCACGGGTTTCCAGTACAACCCGGGCGACAAGCCCGAATAAAGGGCTTGGCGGGCAGATCATCTGCCCGCCACCGCGTATTTCAATTTTGGCCGTTTTTTACGTTTCACGTAGTAAACCCGGTTGACCGTAGCAAGCCCGGTTGACCGTGACCCCCACGCTCACAGGACGATCTGTGCCCCCAGTTCGACGACGCGATTCGACGGAATCTTGAAGTAGGCCGTCGCACTGCCGGCGTTGCGGAACATGGCGACGAAAAGCAATTCGCGCCAGTAGGCCATCTCCGATTTCAATTTTGGGATCAGCGTTTCGCGGCCGAGGAAGAACGAAGCATCCATCATGTCGATGTGTAGCCCGGCCTCGCCGCACAGGGCGAGGGCGGCGGGGATATTCGGTTCGTCCTTGTAGCCATACTGGACGACGACCTGCGAGAAGTTACCGGCCAGCTTGCGCACTTCGACGCGGTCAATATCCGGCACATACGGTACGTCGAACACCGACACGCTGAGAACCACAACCTGTTCGTGCAGCGTCTTGAAGTGCTTGAGGCTGTGCAGCAGGGCGTGCGGCACAGCTTCCGGGTCCGGCGTCAGGAAGATGGCGGTGCCGGGTACCCGCTCGATCCCACCGCCGGCGATGTCTTCAATGAAGGGCTTGAGTTCCAGCGCATCCGCCGCCAGTCGCTCGTGCAGCAGTTCGCGGCCGCGTTTCCAGGTGGTCAGCAGGATGAAGACGCCGAGGCCGAAGACCAGCGGGAACCAGCCGCCATCGGGAATCTTGACCGAATTGGCGAGGAAGAAGCCGAGGTCAATGACGATGAAGGGCAGGGCGCCGAGCACGGCCCGCCACGGGCTCCACTGCCAGAGGCGGATGGCGACGGCGATGGCCAGCAGGTTGGTGATCAGCATCGTGCCGGTCACTGCGATGCCGTAGGCGGCGGCCAGATTCGATGAAGTTTTGAAGCCGATGACCAGCCCGATGATGGCGATGAGCAGCAGCCAGTTGATGGCCGGCAGGTAGATCTGGCCCATTTCGCGATCCGACGTGTGCTGGATTTCGAGGCGCGGCGTGTAGCCGAGCTGGATCGCTTGCTGAGTGATCGAGAAGGCGCCGGAAATCACCGCCTGCGAGGCGATGATGGTGGCCACCGTGGATAAAATGACCAGCGGGTAGAGCGCCCAGTCGGGGGCGAGCAGGTAGAACGGATTTTCGATGGCTCCCGGGTTGTCGAGCAGCAACGCGCCCTGGCCGAAGTAGTTGATGACCAGCGCCGGCAGCACGTAGCCGAGCCAGGCGTAGCGGATCGGTTTGGCGCCGAAGTGGCCCATGTCGGCATAGAGGGCCTCGGCGCCGGTGATGCAGAGGACGACGGAACCAAGGGCGAAGAAGCCGAGGACCGAATTGCCGAGCAGGAAATTCAGGCCATAAATCGGGTTGACCGCAGCCAGGACGGCCGGGTGCTCGATGATGGCCATGGCGCCAAAACTGGCCAGCACGGCGAACCAGAGCACCATGATCGGGCCGAACAGGGCACCGACGCTGGCCGTCCCGCGGCGCTGGAAGAAAAACAGGCCGATCAGGATGCTCAGCGTGATCGGCAGCACATAGGGCTTGAAGGCCGGGGTGATCAGTTCCAGCCCCTCGACCGCAGAGAGCACCGAAATGGCCGGGGTGATCACGCCGTCGCCGTAGAACAGCGCGGCGCCGAACAGGCCGAGGGCAATCAGCAATTTGTGCCGGCGCGACGCCGGGTTGCCGTTGTGCAGGGCCAGCGTCATCAGCGCGATGATGCCGCCTTCGCCCTTGTTGTTGGCGCGCATGATGAAGGACACGTACTTCAGCGTGACGACGATGAGCAGCGACCAGAGGAAGAGCGACAGCACGCCGAGCACGTTGTCCGGGGTGATCGGCACCGGATGATGGGCGCCGCCGAATACTTCCTTGATGGCGTAGAGCGGGCTGGTGCCGATGTCGCCATAGACGATGCCGAGAGCGGCCAGGGTCAGCGTGGCGAGACGCTTGTTGTTGGTGACTTGCATAACTTTCCTTTACGGCAACGCTGAACAATTCCGTTCGCCCTGAGCCCTTCGAGCCGGCTCAGGACAGGCCTGTCGAAGGGCTGTTCTCGTAGACTCGAGGGCTTCGACAGGCTCAGCCCGAACGGTGGGATATAAATCGGTGCTTCCTTACGGCTGGAAGCGGTAGCCGACGCCGGTTTCGGTCAGGAAATGGCGGGGCTGGGTTGGGTCGTTCTCTAGTTTTTGACGCAGATGGCCGACGTAGACCCGCAGGTAATGGCTGCTCTCGACGTAGGATGGCCCCCAGATTTCGCGCAGCAGGTTGCGCTGGGTGAGCACCTTGCCGGGGTGGCCGAGCAGGGTGGACAGCAAGCGGTATTCGATGGGCGTCAAATGGACGGGGTCACCGCCCCGCGAAACCAGTCGGCGGGACAGGTCGACCGTGACATCGCCGAATTCGACGACCGGCGTTGCCCCTTCGCCGCTGCGCAGACGCCGGCGCAACAGGGCGCGGACGCGGGCGCGCAGTTCGCCGACGCTGAACGGCTTGGTCAGGTAATCGTCGGCGCCGGCGTCGAGGGCGTCGATCTTGTCATTTTCCTGGGTGCGGGCCGAGAGGATCAGCACCGGCACTTCGGACCAGCCGCGCAGGTCGCGGATCAGGTCGATGCCATTGCCGTCGGGCAGGCCGAGGTCGAGGATGAGCAGGTCGGGCTTCTGGACGCCGGCCTCGATCAGGCCGCCGGCCATCGTTTCGGCTTCGATCACGGCGCAGCCTTCCTCCTCGACGGCTGCCCGGACGAAGCGGCGGATGGTCTTTTCGTCTTCGATGAGCAGCACCTTGGGTTTCGGCGTGTTCATACGCTTTCCTCCTCCAGGATGGGCGGCGTGCCGCGCGGCAGGGTGAAGCTGATGCAGGCGCCGCCTTCCGGCCGATTGGTGGCGCGAATGGTGCCGCCATGCGCTTCGACAATAGCCCGGCAGATGGCCAGGCCGAGGCCGGTGCCCGGTTTGCCGGCAACGCTGTCGCCGCGCACGAACATGTCGAACAGCCGGTCGTTGTCGGTTTCCGCAAAGCCGGGGCCGCGGTCGCTGATGGCGACTTCGACAAACTCGCCGGCGGGCTGTGCCGTGATCTCGAGGTGGGTGTTCGGCGGCGCGTACTTGGCGGCGTTTTCGAGCAGATTGCAGAAGACGCGTTCGAGCAGCACGGCATCGAATTCGAGCAGCGGCAGGTCGGCCGGCAGGCTGACCTTGACCGGGTGGGCGACGAGGGCGCTTTCGATGAGTTTGATGCTGGCGCCGATGACCTCTTCGAGCGGTTGCCATTCGCGGCGCAGATTGATGTCGCCGGCATTGAGGCGCGCCATGTCGAGCAGGTTGCCGACCAGATTGGCCAGACGGGCCGCCTGTTCGTGCAGAGCCTGGGCGGTTTCCAGGGCAGTGTCGGGCAGCGCTGGCTTGATCAGGAACAGCGAATCGGCCAGCCCGACCAGCGCCGTCAGCGGCGTCCGCAAGTCATGTGAAAGCGCCGACAGGATGGAGCTGCGCAGCCGCTCGGCAAGCATCTTGAGCTGCGTCGACTGGGCGACGTCGACGTAATGCAGCCGTTCGAGGGCGATGCCGATGAGCGAGGCCAAGGCTTCAAGCAGGGCAACGTGTTCGTCGGGCACGCTGACGACTTCGGCTGGGAAGGCAATGGCGAGCACGCCGCGGGTGCGCATCGAAGCGCGCAAGGGCAGGTAGAGCGCGGCATAGCTGCTGCCGGACATTTCATGATTGCGGACCGTTTTACCGCTGTCTTCGGCAATGTTGGCCAGCAGCGTATTGACCTTGCAGGCCGGGGCGGTGGAGGTCGCCAGCGTTGGCTGGCCGTGCTCGTCAGGCAGCAGAATGAGCGATTCGGCCTCAAGCTGCGTCTGCGTGAAATTGCGCGCGATGTCGACGATCTGGGCCTGGGTCAGCGCGCCGGCCAGTTGCCGGGCCGCATCGTAGAGCGCCTGCGTGCGTTGCTCGCGCGTCTGAGCTTCGCGTGCCTTTTGTTTGAGGCCAGCGGCCAGTTGGCCGGTGATCAGGCCGGTGATCAACATGACGGCGAAGGTCACCAGATACTGGATGTTTTCGACGGCCAGCGAAAAGCGCGGTGGGACGAAAAAGATGTCGAAGAGCAGGACGCCGAGTATCGATGCGAGCACCGCGCTGCCGCGCCCGAAAATGATGGCGACGAGCAATACCGTGAGCAGAAAGAGCATGACGATATTGGCCAGGTCGAGATAGCCGAGCAGCGGTGTCGCCACCAGCGTTGTCGCGGCGCAGGCCAATACCGTGAGCAGTGTCCGCTGCCAGGGCTTGAAACGCTCTGGTGGTGGCGTGACTGCCGGGTTTTCGCTGTCCATGATTTTCTTTCTGCAATCCGATATTTCCAGCCTACGTCGTCGCGTCTATAAACGCCGAATATTCTCTCCATCCCGGCGTAAAAATGTCGTAAAGATTCCAAGGCTGGCGGATGGCGGCGCACTAAAATGCGCGGATACCATTCTTCCAGACAGGGTTATCCGGTGAATACGTTCTCATTCGATTGGCCAAACAGCGCCAGCCAGTTGGTTCGCCAGGCGCAAAGCGGGGTCCAACTGGCGAAGCTGATCATGTCCGGCACCACGGCCATCGAGTCGTGGCTGATCGCCCACCGGATTGGGCCGGCGCTGCAGGAAAAGGGGCTGGCAACGCTGTGTTTCAGCCGGGATACCCATCACGAAAAGCATGCCGCAGCGTGTATTCCCTTGCCGGATGGAAGCGCTTTTATCTGCAATGTCCTCGGCTTGTGGTCGCCGCTCGAAAAGCAGGATGCGATCCATGAACTTCAGTACATCGGCTCGCGTTACGCGCCTGGCGATCACTGGCTGAGAGGTTTTGAAGCAACGCTGAATTTGCCCGACGGGGCTAGCCAGCCGGTGACGCCGGCTCAGGTCGCCAGTTTTTGGGCCGAATTGACCGGCGTCAGGCTGAGCGGTTTCGAGACGGGCCTGTTCGACCACATCGATGCGATCGGGCACGGCGTGGCCGACAAGGTGTTTACGACGCAGGGGCGTCTGGGCTTGTAGCCGAGGCTGGCGTTGGCGCCTGGGGCTTGAAGGCGTGAAAGCCGAGTCCGCGGCCGGTCGGTAGTTGCAACCGGCCGCCGACGATGGCCGGCGTGCTGCCGGTGTCTTCGGCAAACCAGTCGGCCGTGGCCAGGCCGTGCACGGCGTCCGGCGCTACGGCGGCGGCGAGATGGGTGCAGGCGAGGAGGCCGCAGGCGCTTTCCAGGCAGGTGGTGACGACGACCTCAATGCCCGAAGCTCGGGCGCGCAAAGCGAGTTCGACGCTGGCCAGCAGGCCGCCGTGGCGGGCCGGCTTGATGACGATGCGGCGGACCGGCGGATGGCGGAAAAAGTGGGCGTCGAGCAGGTGGATTGATTCGTCGATGGCCAACGGAAAGGCTGCGGTCGACTGCAATTTTTGCAGTAAACCCGGCGTCGGTTCGGTCAGCGGTTCTTCGAGGCCTTCGATGGGCAGGCCGGCGCAGGCGGCGATGAAGCTTTGCGCGTCGGCGAAGTGCCAGGCGCGGTTGGCGTCGAGGCGCAGGCGCAGGCCGGTTGGCAAGGTGCTGGCGAGTTGGCGCAGGGCGGCGATTTCATCGTTGATCGGGGCGACGCCGACTTTGAGCTTGAGGACGCTGAAGCCGGCCTCAGCAGCATCGGCCAGCGCCTCGGAGGCGCATTTCAAAATTGGCCCAAAATTCCGGTTGACCGTGAGATTGGTCACTGGCGACTCGCCACTGAGCCAGGCGTTGAGCGGCAGCCCGGATTCTTGGGCAACCAGATCGAGATGGGCGCATTCCTCGGCAAAGGCCGTGGCGGCATCCTCGCCGATACCGAACTCGGGCAGCGGGGCGCAGTCGCCCCAGCCGGTCAGTCCGTCGGCCGTTTTCAGTCGGAGCAGGCGGCCGTGGCGCTCCCTGATTTCGCCGCGGCTGGTCTGCCACGGGCGCTTGAACGGCAGGGCGTAGGGCAGCCAGTCGGCGGCAACGATTTTCACGGCCGTTTGCGGTACTTGCCGAAGTTGGGCGGGCGGCGTTCGAGCCAGGCGTTGCGGCCTTCCTGGCCTTCTTCGCTCATGTAGAACAGGCCGGTGGCGTTGCCGGCCAGTTCCTGGATGCCGGCCAGGCCGTCGGTGTCGGCGTTGAAGCCGGCCTTGATCATGCGCAGCGCCATGGGCGACAGTTGCAGCATATCGCGGCACCAGTTCACTGTTTCCTCTTCCAGCTTGGCGACCGGCACGACGGCGTTGACCAGCCCCCAGTCGAGCGCGGTGGCCGCGTCGTACTGGCGGCAGAGCAGCCAGACTTCCTTGGCGCGTTTTAACCCAATGGTGCGCGCCATGAGACCGGCGCCAAGACCGGCGTCGAAGCTGCCGACACGCGGCCCGGTCTGGCCGAAGCGGGCGTTGTCGGCAGCGATGGAGAGGTCGCAGACGAGGTGGAGGACGTGGCCGCCACCAATGGCGAAGCCAGCGACCATCGCCACCACGGGCTTGGGCAGCCGGCGAATCTGCATCTGCAAATCGAGCACATTGAGATGCGGCGTGCCGCCTTCGTCGATGTAGCCCTCGGCGCCGCGCACCTTCTGGTCGCCGCCCGAGCAGAAAGCCTCATGGCCGGCGCCGGTCAGGATGATGGCGCCGATGGCGTTGTCGTGATGGGCGCGGTGGAAGGCGTCGATCAGCTCGTTGACCGTTTCCGGGCGAAAGGCATTGCGCCGTGCCGGGCGATTGATGGTGATCTTGGCGATCCCTTCGGCCGTTTCGTAGAGGATGTCGGTGTAGGTGTGGGCACTTTGCCAGCGGATGCTGAGGGTCATGATTCGTCAGTGGTTAAGGCAGGAAGGCCAGAGTATAGCCGGCGCTTGGCGGGGCGGCATCGGTGCCGAGGGGCTGGATTTTGGCGGCCGGCCCGGCTATGGTAAATCCAGGTAATTGTCGTGCGTTTGAACGACGCACGTGCAAAAATGCCTGCCTAAACTTGTGCCGGAAATCTGTCGTGAAAGAACGTCGTCGCTCCCCTCGCGTTTTCCTCAAAGGCCATGTCTCGCTGAGCCTGGGGGGCATGCACCTCGAGTTGCCGGCGGCGGATATTTCGGTGTCCGGCATCGGTGTCCTGATCGACGCGGCTGTTCTCGGCGCCAAGCCGAGCGGTGAAGTTGGCGTCTGTCGCATCGACTCACCCGATCTCGGCGGCATGGTCGAAGCCTACGTCAGTATCATGCGCATCCGTCGGCTTGGTGAGCGCCGGCTGGTCGGTCTGCGTTTCGAGTCGATCAGTGACGACGAACTTGAACTGATCCGCGAATACAAACGGAAGTGCCGGGAAACCCCGGCCGCTTCCTGAGCCTCCCCGATTACGGCCGGAAGAAAATTTCCAGATCCTCCAATACTGGGTGGTCGGCGTTGCGCCGGCGCATCGCGATGAGCTCCTCGCGTTTTTACCTGCAGCAATCTTGACTTGGATGGTGCCGCGTCGATTACACTTGAATTCCGGCGGAAATGAAATTCAAGTATTTGAAATAATTGACGAATTTGGAATATAGATGGCAAATAAGCGCAAGGTTCTGGTTGTCGATGCATCGCGAGTGGTTCGCGCCTCGCTGACCAAGCAACTGTCTGATCGTTTTGATGTGCGAGATGAGGACAATGACGAGTCGGCATGGCAGACCATGGTCCTCGACAGCGCCATTGCTGCCGTCGTCTCCGGAATGCCCCTGGACAGAGACGATGGCCGTGGCTTGCTCGAGCGCTTGCGCGACAGCAAGTTGGCACGCTTGAAAAACGTTCCGTTTTTGCTGATGGTGTCGAACAGCTTTTCCGATGAGCAGCGACAAAATGCCTGGAATTTGGGGGTTACCGAATTTATCGTCAAGGGGGCGACCCGTCCGTCGATTGAAAGCCTCGTTTCGGCTCAGATGGAGTGGCGAGAGGATGCAACCAATGGGCGCGTTCAGGCGCCTTCGCCGCTGACAGAAGAACCCTTCGAGCAGTTTGGCGGGCAGTCCGACATCGGCATCAGCAATATCATGGGCCAGATTGCCGGACTGGAACCCACGGAGCGCGACGAGCCGGGAGGCGATGACTTTCGCAACGACGATACGGTGCTGGCCGAGGAAATGCTTGAGGAATACCTGGCGAAAAGTTTAGGCGAGGCGCAAGAGGACCAAAGTGTCGGCGTTCTGGCCTTTGGTCTTGACGGCTATGATGAGCTGGTCGTTCGCTACGGGGCCGAACTGGCGTTCAGCTCGGCGCAAAGATTCTGTTTCCTGTTGTCGCGGAAGATTCGGCCGGAGGACTTTATCGGGCAACTCGCCGATGGCCGGGTGGTCATTGTGACGCGATCAACGTCTGCCTCGATTTGTGCCGGATTTGCCAAGCGGATCTGCAAGGCGATGGCGAGTGCGCAAATTTCCGTCGAAGGCCAGCGTATCCACCTCACTGTCAGCGTTGGTGTCGCGGTTGTTCCCGATGACGGCGTGGCCTTGTCGGAGCAGACCCTGCTGCAATTGGCCTATGCGCGCCTCGATGCCGCCGCCCGGGCTGGTGGCAATCAGGTGATGGCGACGACTCTCCAGGCGGCCGGTCTGGCTGGTTGCGAATCCTTTGTGCCGCAACTCAAGGCGTTGCTGGCGACGATTGATCCGGCAGAATTAAGGCCTTGCCTCGGTACGGTCGGGATGCAATTGATGCCCATCCTCCGGGAGTTGGATAAACACTTCCGGTTCGAGTTGCCGATTGAGGAAATCAACAAGCGCCTGTGGGATCGCGCCCGGGCCGAACGAATGGTCTCCTGATTGATAAAATCGGCATGAGTAGTCCACACGGGGATATTGGATGACCGAAACGCAGGGTAATCGGCAGAACGGTCATGTTCGGCTCTTTCACGCCAGCCTGGTCTGGCCGCTGCAACTGGAGCCGATGGCGATAACCGGCAGCGAAGGCCGCCACTGGGAGCTGTTCGAGTCGCAGGCGGAGGCCAGTCCGTGGCGCCGGATCGACGACGAATTCATGGACGATGCCGGTCAGTTCAAGGAGCGCCATTACCGCGAATTCGTTTCGTTTCTGCCCTATGTGCAGCGTTTTCTTTACGGCGAGGGGCGCTCGCGCAATTCGTCGGCAGACGACCCGCCGGGGGGGTCGCCCATGCACGTTTTCCGGCGTAAGGATATTGACCGGCTGCGGGTGATACTGCACAAGGGCCAGGCGCCGATCGAGCTGGACATCGTGCACATCGATCTCTATTTCTTCCACGATCTTGATGTCGTGCAGCTTAATCTCGAGGTCCGGGCCAATGACCTGCCGCTCGACACGGTGCGCGATTTTCTGTTCCGTTTCGGGCGGGCTTACCCCTCAGGCTGGGAAGAGGGCGGCGAAGGCTTGCACAACATCTATCTGGCCGAGTGGATCGGGATCGATGGCCAGGTCATCGCCCGTTCCGATGCTGAAATACGCGAAAAATACCTGAGCTATGTCTGCCTGCATCGCAGCCCCTGCATTTCCGAGCACTGGGCCAGCCTGCTGCGGCCGATGGTGCTGGCTCATTCCGACGAGCCGGGCGATTTGCGCTACCGTCTGATCGAGTATCAGCGCATGCCGGTGATGGCCTTTCTCGCCGTCGACCAGCCGCGCACCTTAAGCCGCGAGGCGTGGGTGCGCATCGGGCTGGCAACCCTGTTGCATCCGAACGAAACGCTGCCGATCAACGAACCGGGCGTCATCGAGTTCGAAAGCCGTTTCTGTCACGACCGTTTCTGGACCGACAGCGAGGCCGGGCCAAACACCCGTTTTATGTGCACCGGCAATGCTTTTACGGTGGTCGGCGATACGGCATTTCCATTTTTTGTCGATGGCGAACGCGGGGTACTGGCCCAGTTTCGTCACCAGTATTTCCTCGTTTTCCTCATTGCGCATTTGCACCGCGCCTCGCTGCTGGCGTTTTCCGAGGTGTTGGTCGATGCGGTCAATGATCTCGACATCCGTAACGAAAATTCAGTGCGCCGCTTCAAGCGTCGAATCCGGGCCAACTTCGAAACCTTTCTGCGCTTCACCCACCGCTACTGGTTCCACGAGCTTTCCGAGCGGCCGCACGTGCAGGCGATGTATCGCCTGTGTTCCAACCATCTGCGTAACGACGCGCTGTACGACGATGTCCGCGATGAAATTCGCGAGATGAGCCATTACCTCGACAGCGATTCGCAGCGCCGGCAATCAAACACGGTTGTCCGGCTGACCGTGATCACCATTCTCGGCCTCATTGCAACGGTGACCACCGGCTATTTCGGTATGAACATCATTGCCTTCGGGGAAGGCTCGATGCTCGAACGCAGCCTGCACGGGCTGATCGCCAGTTCCGTGTTCATCGCACTGGTGTTGTTCGCCGTGGCCAAGTCAAAACGCCTGTCGGATTTCCTCGAAGCGCTGTCAGACGAGCGGCTGACGTTGCCCGGCAAGTTCCGGGCGCTGTGGGGTGTGGTCGGTAAGACCGAGCGCTGAACGGGCGCCGACCGGGCGCTCGGCCGACGAACTCAATTTTGGCCGCTTTTTCCGGTTGACCGTAGGAATCCTATTTCCGCTGCTGTTTCCGGGCCGATCAGCGTATCAGCGAGGCTGGTCGGGATTTCGGCGGTCTGTTCGTCAAGCGGGATACGCCCCCCCATGATTTCCGCCATCTCCTGGGGCAGTCGCGGGTTTCGCCCCGGCTCGGCGTAGCCCTGGGGGTAGATCGGCTGCTGTGTCGCCAGGTCGTATTTGTCGCTGGCGCCGAAGGTGTGCAGCATTTCGTGGGTGATCACCACGGCGTTCTGCCGCCGCTGCAGGCGTGAAGCGTAGGCATGGATGACGCCGATCTGCCCCTTGCTAAGGCCGGTCGAATGGGGAACCGCGCTATTGCGTGCGGGATCGTGAAAGAGCACGAAGAGCCGGATATGCGGCTTCGGGCCATCGATCTTGTCGTGTTGCGACGCCCACCAGCGCAGTTTCAAGCTCCACCAAATGGCATCCAGCACACCCGGTTGGCTTGGCCGCAAGGGCGGCATTTCGGCCAGCCGCGGCGCGACACGCAGCGCTACCGGTTGCAGGATGGCGAGGCCCTGTTTTTCCGTCTGTTGTTGCAACCATTGGGCAATTTCCGAAAAACTTTCGTTATTCAGGTCACTGATGTAAGCGGCGGTGGCCGGCGAATTGTCGCCGGCAATCGGATAGATCGCCACATGAATGGTGTGTTCCCAAGCCGTCAGGCGGGAATTCGAGCGCCAGGTGCCGAGTCCGACGGTGGCCAGGATGAGCATCAGGATCAGGATGCGGATTTTGCGGAACATGCGACCTCATGTGAAAAACCCGGCCGAAGCCGGGTCTGGTTTGCTGTGAATCGGACTCAGGCAACCGCCACCGGAATCTTGCCGATCCTGGCTTGCCACTCCTTCGGCCCCGTTTCATGCACGCTGACACCGGAGGAATCGACGGCCACGGTCACCGGCATATTTTCGACATCGAACTCGTAGATCGCTTCCATGCCGAGATCGGCGAAGCCGACGACCTTGGCCGACTTGATCGCCTTGGCCACCAGGTAAGCGGCGCCGCCGACAGCCATCAGGTAAGCCGATTGGTTGTCCTTGATCGCCTCGATGGCGACCGGGCCGCGTTCGGATTTGCCGATCATCGAGATCAGGCCGGTTTGTTCGAGCATCATCCGGGTGAACTTGTCCATCCGCGTGCCGGTGGTTGGGCCGGCCGGGCCGACGACTTCGTCACGCACCGGATCGACCGGGCCGACGTAGTAAATGACGCGGTTGGTGAAGTCGACCGGCAGCTTTTCGCCCTTGGCCAGCATGTCGGCAATGCGCTTGTGGGCAGCATCGCGGCCGGTCAGCATCTTGCCGTTGAGGAGCAGCTTCTGGCCGATTTTCCAGGAAGCGACTTCTTCCTTAGTCAGGGTGTTGAGATTGACCTGCGTCGCCGACTTGAGATCCGGCGTCCAGGTCACGGCCGGCCAGTCTGCCAGCTTCGGCACGGCCAGCTTGGCTGGGCCGGAGCCGTCGAGGTGGAAGTGGCAGTGGCGGGTCGCCGCGCAGTTGGGAACCAGAGCGACCGGCAGGTTGGCAGCGTGGCAGGGGTAGTCGAGCACCTTGACGTCGAGCACGGTGGTCAGGCCGCCCAGGCCCTGGGCGCCGACGCCCAGCGCGTTGATCTTTTCCATCAATTCGAGGCGCAGTTCTTCGGCGCGGGTCAGCTTGGCGCCGCTGGCGGCTTTGGCCTTCAGTTCATGAATATTGACCGGCGCCATGATCGATTCCTTGGCCAGCAGCATGGCCTTTTCCGGGGTGCCGCCGATGCCGATACCAATGATGCCGGGCGGACACCAGCCGGCGCCCATTTCCGGGATCTTGTGCAGCACCCAGTCGACCAGGTCATCGGACGGGTTGAGCATGGCGAACTTGGACTTGGCTTCGGAACCGCCGCCCTTGGCGGCGCAGATGACTTCGACGTGATCGCCTTCGACAATCTCGAAATGGACAACAGCCGGGGTGTTGTCCTTGGTGTTCTTGCGGGCACCGGCCGGGTCGGCCAGCACCGAGGCGCGTAGCGGGTTGTCCGGGTTGGTGTAGGCGCGGCGGACGCCTTCGTCGATCATCTTCTGGATGCTCATTGTTGCATCCGGCCAGGTGACGTTCATGCCGACCTTGATGAAGACCATGCCGATGCCGGTGTCCTGGCAGATCGGGCGGTGACCTTCGGCGGCCATCCGCGAGTTGGTCAGGATCTGGGCGATGGCGTCCTTGGCGGCAGGGGATTCCTCGCGTTCGTAGGCTTCACCGAGCGCCTTGATGTAGTCGAGCGGATGGTAGTAGCTGATGTACTGGAAAGCATCGGCAACGGACTGGATCAGGTCTTCTTGTTTGATGGCGGTCATGCGCAACTCCGGGCTAGTGGTTTTTTTGATGTTGCAGGGCAAGGGTCTGGGTCATGGTTTTGTCTACCATCGCCATGGCCAGGGCGGAGAAAAGAAATACGACGTGAATGATGACCTGCCACATCAACGTGTGCTCGGGCAGGTTGTTGGCATTGATGAAGCTCTTCAGCAGATGAATCGAAGAGATGCCAATGATGGCGGTCGAAAGCTTGATCTTGAGGACGCCGGCATTGACGTGGGAGAGCCACTCCGGCTGATCCGGGTGGTCTTCGAGGTCAAGGCGCGAGACGAATGTTTCATAGCCGCCGATAATAACCATGACCAGCAGGTTGGCAATCATCACGACGTCGATCAGGCCGAGGACGGTCAGCATGATTTCGGCTTCGCTGATATGGGCGGCGTCAATGGCGTTATGGACCAGGTGACTCAGTTCGACCATGAACAGCCAGCAATACACGAGCTGCGCGACGATCAGGCCAAGATAGAGCGGGGCCTGAATCCAGCGGCTGGCAAAGATGAAGGACTCAAGATATTTAATGGGCAAACTCATTTTTGGAATCGAAAATTGGGGAGCCAGAGTTTATCACGCGACCCGCCGCCTTCCGGAATCCCCTGAAATGCTGCGGCGCAGCGTGATTTCGTAAGGCGTTTGTAAGAATATCGACGTCTAA
The DNA here is from genome assembly GCF_036170495.1 of Azonexus sp. Lineage (GTDB taxonomy): Bacteria > Pseudomonadota > Gammaproteobacteria > Burkholderiales > Rhodocyclaceae > Azonexus. The sequence continues at coordinate 7,810 of NZ_JAVHPH010000128.1, read as the reverse complement.
TGCCGCATCAACGCTGGTGATGGGGAAAGCGGATTTTCCAGCGTGGACGGCTTTAATAAGCCCCGGGTCACACCCGAGGTCCAATCGGTTGTTTCAACATAAATTGCGAAGTACCGCAGAGGAGAAAAGTATGTCGAATGAGTCCGTGCAGCTAATTTATCCGTCTGACGAAATGGTCAAGAACGCGGCGGTTTCGGGGATGGACGCCTACCGGGCGCTGTGCGCGGAAGCGGAAGCCGACTACCCGGAATTTTGGGCCAAGCGCGCCCGTGAAATGATTTCGTGGAAGCAACCGTTTACCCAGTCGCTGGATGAGTCCAATGCCCCGTTTTTCAAGTGGTTTGCCGATGGCAAGCTGAACGTTTCTTACAACTGTCTGGATCGTCAGGTTGAAGCCGGTCTGGGCGAAAAAGTTGCCATCATCTTCGAAGCCGACAACGGCGAAGTCACCAAGGTTACTTACAAGGAGATGCTGTCCAAGGTTGCCAAGTTTGCCAACGCCCTGCGCGGCATGGGTGTCAAGAAGGGCGATCGCGTCGTCATCTACATGCCAATGACCATCGAAGGTATCTGCGCCATGCAGGCTTGCGCCCGTCTCGGCGCGATCCACTCCATCGTTTTCGGCGGCTTCTCCGCCCAGTCACTGCGCGATCGTATCAACGACGCCGGCGCGGTTGCCCTGATTACCTCCGACGGCCAGTTCCGCGGCGGCAAGGCCATCCCGCTCAAGCCGATCGCTGACGAAGCCTTCGCCATGGGTGGTTGCGAATCGGTCAAGAACGTCATCGTCTTCAAACGCACCGGCGCCGAAGTTAACATGGTTGCCGGCCGCGATCAGTGGCTGCACGACGTGGTGGCCAACCAGTCCGACGTTTGCGAACCGGAATGGGTCGAAGCCGAGCATCCGCTGTTCCTGCTCTATACCTCCGGCTCGACCGGCAAGCCGAAGGGCGTCCAGCACTCCACCGGCGGCTATCTCCTGCACGCCATCATGACCATGAAGTGGACCTTCGACATCAAGCCGACGGACGTCTTCTGGTGCACGGCCGACATCGGCTGGGTTACCGGTCACACCTACATTACCTACGGCCCGCTGGCCTGTGGCGCCACCGAAATCGTTTTCGAAGGCGTTCCCACCTATCCGGATGCCGGCCGTTTCTGGAAGATGATCCAGGATCACAAGGTCTCCATTTTCTATACCGCACCGACTGCCATCCGTTCGCTGATCAAGTCGTCCGACACCAATCCGGCCGTCCATCCGAAGAGTTATGACCTGTCTTCGCTGCGCATCCTCGGTTCGGTCGGCGAGCCGATCAACCCGGCTGCCTGGACGTGGTATTACGAAAACGTCGGCGGCGGCCGCTGCCCGATCGTCGATACCTTCTGGCAGACCGAAACCGGTGGTCACATGATCACCCCGTTGCCGGGCGCCACGCCGCTGGTGCCGGGTTCCTGCACCCTGCCGTTCCCGGGCATCCAGTTCGCCGTGGTCGACGAGACCGGTGCCGATCTGCCGTGGGGCCAAGGCGGTATCCTGGTTTGCAAGAAGCCGTGGCCGTCGATGATCCGCACGATCTGGAACGACGATGATCGCTACGTCAAGTCCTACTACCCGCAAGACTTCCAGGGCAAGTACTACCTGGCGGGCGATGGCGCGATTCGCGACAAGGACACCGGTTACTTCACCATTACCGGCCGTATCGACGACGTGCTGAACGTTTCCGGTCACCGCATGGGGACGATGGAAATCGAATCCGCGCTGGTTGCCAACCCGCTGGTCGCTGAAGCGGCTGTGGTCGGTCGTCCGGATGACCTGACCGGTGAAGCCATCGTCGCTTTCGTCGTGCTGAAGGGCCATCGCCCGACCGGTGACGACGCCAAGCGCATCATCAAGGAACTGTCTGACTGGGTCGGCAAGGAAATCGGTCCGATCGCCAAGCCGAAGGACATCCGTTTCGGTGACAACCTGCCGAAGACCCGTTCGGGCAAGATCATGCGTCGTCTGCTGCGCGGTCTGGCCAAGGGCGAGGAACTGACGCAAGACACCTCGACGCTGGAGAACCCGGCTATCCTGGAACAACTCAAGGGCTAAAAAGCCTCGTTCCAGCTTGAGCCAGGAGGCGGCGAACTTGCCACGCTGCCTCCAAAGACTATAAGGCAAGGAGGAGACAATGGTCGCCCAAAAGGTGACCTCCCGTGTAGTCGTATCAGACTATATGCCAACAACGGCTGGCGCGCTTGGCGTGCCAGCCGTTCCCTTTTCTGGGATGGGGTCGTGAAAAGAGCCAATCCAACCCGCCAGCGACTGGCTGCCCTCGGCCTGCTTGGCGTGCCACTGCTGACCTATCCGCTGCTTAGCTTGCCGGGCGGTGAGCTCGGGGGTATCCCTGCGACCTATTTGTATCTGTTCGGCGTGTGGGCTGGACTGATCGTGCTGGCGGCCTGGGTGGCCGAGCGGCGAGACTCGTAGATGCTTTCCGGCTGGTCGATTGCGCTGCTGGCTGCGGCCTATCTCGGGCTGCTCTTTGCGGTGGCCCGTTTTGGCGATGCGCGGGCCGATGCCGGCAAGTCGATCATCTCGGCCAATGTTTACGCACTGTCGCTGGCTGTTTATTGCACCTCATGGACTTTCTACGGCAGTGTCGGGCGGGCGACCTCCGGTGGCCTGTCTTTCCTGACCATCTACATCGGGCCGACGCTGATGCTGCTTTGTGTCGGCGTTATCTTCAAAATGATCCGTATCAGCAAGGCGCAACGGATTACCTCCATTGCCGATTTCATTGCTTCGCGCTACGGCAAGAGTCAGTTGCTGGCCGGCATGGTGACAGTGATTGCGGTCATTGGCGTCGTTCCGTACATCGCCCTGCAATTGAAGGCGATGGCGGCCAGCGTTGATGTGCTGCTCGAACATTCGGGCAACGGCGTCGAGGTCTGGGGACTGGATTCGACTTTCCTCATGGCCGTTGTGCTGGCCTTCTTCTCCATCCTCTTCGGGACGCGTCATCTCGATGCCACCGAGCGCCACGAGGGCATGGTCGCTGCTGTGGCTTTTGAGTCGGTGGTCAAGCTTATCGCCTTCATGGCGGTCGGCCTGTTCGTTACTTACGGCCTGTTCGGTGGGCTCGGCGATCTGTTCCAACGGGCGGCGGCGAGCGCCGATCTCGGTCGCTTGCTGCAGCTCGATTCCAGCCGGGCGGGAACGTGGACCGCGCTGATCATCCTTTCCGGCCTGGCCATTATTTTTCTGCCGCGCCAGTTCCAGATCATCGTCGTCGAGAACGTCGACGAGTCGCACCTCAAGCGGGCGGTCTGGCTCTTTCCACTCTATCTGCTGCTCATCAATATTTTTGTCCTGCCCCTGGCCCTTGGCGGCTTGCTGCATTTTGACGGGCAGGGGGTCAATCCCGACACTTTCGTGCTCACCCTGCCGCTCGCCCGCGGCGCCGAGGCGCTGGCGCTGCTTGCCTTCATCGGCGGCCTGTCGGCGGCGACCGGGATGGTCATCGTCGAAACCATCGCTTTGTCGACCATGGTCTGCAACGATCTCGTCATGCCCATCCTGCTACGGTCAACCGGAAAATTCGTCGAAAAACGAAAAGATCTTTCCGGCCTGTTGATTGGCATCCGGCGTGCCGCCATCGCCCTCATCCTGCTCCTCGGCTACATCTATTTCCGCGCCGCTGGCGAGGCTTACGCCCTGGTCGGTATCGGCCTGATTTCCTTTGCCGCGGTCGCCCAGTTCGCCCCGGCGATGTTCGGTGGCATGTACTGGAAACAGGGGACGCGGGCCGGTGCGGTATCCGGTCTGCTGGCTGGTTTTGTCGTCTGGTTGTACACCCTGCTGCTGCCCTCGTTTGCCAAGTCGGGGTGGATGCCGAGCGGTTTCGTCGAACACGGCTTGTTCGGCCTCGGCTGGCTCAAGGCGCAGGCGTTATTCGGGCTGGCCGGGCTGGACGAGATTTCGCATTGTCTGTGGTGGAGCATGCTGGCCAATATCGGCGCCTATGTTGCCGTGTCGCTCAATTCAAAACCGGATGCGGTCGAGGCCAGCCAGGCTGAACGCTTTGTCGATGTCTTCCGCTTCGATTCGCGCAACACCGAGGCGCGCCTGTGGCGCGGCAAGGCGTCGCCGGATGCGTTGGTTGGTCTGCTCGAACGTTTTCTTGGTGCGCTCCGTGCCCGGCAGCAATTGGCGGCCTATGCCCATTCGCGGCAGGCTACGGATTGGCGCCATCTGCCGGCCGATGCTGATTTCGTGCAGTTTGCCGAATCCGAACTGGCCGGCGCCATCGGCTCGGCTAGTGCTCGGGTCATGGTCGCTTCAGTGGCCCAGGAAGAAGACCTCGGGCTGGAAGAGGTGCTCGATATTCTCGACGAGGCAACGCAGGTCCGCGCCCACAGCCGCGAACTGGAGGCCAAGCAGCACGAACTGGAAGCAGCGACGGCCGAGCTGCGCGAAGCCAACGATCGCCTGCGCGAACTCGACCGCATGAAGGACGATTTCATCTCGACGGTGACCCATGAGTTGCGCACGCCGCTGACCTCGATCCGCGCCCTGTCCGAAATGCTGCACGAAGACCCGCGTCTCGAACTGGCTGACCGCAGGCGTTTTCTCGGCATAATCGTGACTGAAGCCGAGCGCCTGACCCGGCTCATCAACCAGATTCTCGACATGGCCAAGCTCGAATCCGGGCGAGCGGAATGGACGACGGGCGAAGTCGATATAGGCGAAGTAGTCCGCGAGTCGATGGCCTCGCTCGAACAGTTATTCCGGGAAAAAGGCGTCGCCCTGGAGGCTGACATTCCGCTTTTCGCACCGGTCGTGCTGGCTGACCGCGATCGCCTGACCCAGGTCATGATCAACCTGCTATCGAATGCCGTGAAGTTCGTGCCAGGCGGCAGCGGCCGTGTTCACGTCAGGCTCTCCAGCGCCGCTGGGCTGGTCCGCGTCGAAGTGCGCGACAACGGCCCAGGCCTGACGGCCGAGGAATGCAGCGTCATTTTTGAAAAATTCCGCCAGGGTGGCAACACGATGACGGACA
>NZ_JAVHPH010000128.1:0-2668 GCF_036170495.1 Azonexus sp. | reverse complement strand
GAATGCAGCGTCATTTTTGAAAAATTCCGCCAGGGTGGCAACACGATGACGGACAAACCGCAAGGAACCGGTCTGGGCCTGCCGATCAGCCGCCAGATCGTGGAATATTTTGGTGGTAATCTTTGGGTTGAAAGTGCGCCCGGAGCCGGAGCGAACTTCATTTTCACGGTGCCCTTGCCGGCGCCGGACGATAACAGTGGGAGACCAACCGCATGACCAAGAAAATCCTGATTGTCGATGACGAACCCAACATCGTCATTTCCCTTGAATTCCTCATGAAAAAAGAAGGTTTTGCCGTCGCGGTTGCCAGCGATGGCGAGGAAGCCCTGAGCAAGGTCGCCAGTTTCGCGCCGGATCTGGTCCTGCTTGACGTCATGATGCCGAAGAAATCCGGTTTCGAGGTTTGCGAGGCATTGCGCGCCGATCCGTCGCTGGACGGTTTGCTGATCGTCATGCTCACCGCCAAGGGGCGCGACACCGAAGTGGCCAAGGGCCTCGCCATTGGCGCCGATGCCTACATCACCAAGCCGTTCTCGACCAAAGAACTGGTGACCCGGGTGAAAACCATGCTGGGGATCGTCTGAAAGCAGGTTTCCACGGTCAACCGGAAATAACGGCCAAAATCGAAATCCAAATTTGTTGGAACCCATGCCATGAAGGCTAAGCAACGTTTAATCGTCGCGGTGATCATTCTCGGTCTGCTCATGACCGGGCCGTTCGTTGTCACCTCGCTGCTCGTCTGGCTCGACATGAAAGAGGCCGAGCGCACCCTGCTGATCAATCTGCTGGTTTCCCGGCTGCCGGTCGGGACGATGATGACTATGGTCGGCTTCGCTCTTGGCGTCGGCGTGCTGCACAAGCTGTTCAAGCAATATGTCGAGGGCCTGTTGCGGATGGCCGAAACGCTGCGCCTGATGCTCGGCGCCAACCGTAATTTTCGGGTGACCGCCGAAGGCCCGCCGGAAGTCCAGCAACTGGCGCAAGCCGCCAACGATCTGGCCGAGCAGCGCGATGTCCTGATGGATGACGTCGATGCCCAGATCGCCACGGCCAAGGCCTCGGTCGAGGCAGAAAAAAACCGGCTCGCCGCGCTCATGTCCGAACTGGCTCAGGCCGTCGTCGTGTGCAACCTCGATGGCCGCATCCTGCTCTACAACAACCGCGCCCGCCTGCAGTTCAAGGCCCTGTCGCAAGGGCCGACCTCGGTCGCCGGCGGCGCCCTGATCGGCCTCGGTCGTTCGATCTTTTCCATTCTCGAAAAAAGTCAGGTCGACCACGCTGAGGAGGTCATTCGCCAGCGCCTGACCGCCGGCAAGACGGCCATCTCCAATTTCATCACGACGACGCGCGGCGGCCAATTGCTGCGCGCCCAGATGGTGCCGGTGCTCGCCGCCTCGGGCGAGGAGGGCGAGGCGGCGATGTCGGGCTATGTGCTGACCGTCGAGAACATTACGCGCAGCATCGAAGAAGAAGAGCGCCGCGACCAGGCGCTGCATTCGCTGACCCAGGGCAGCCGTTCATCGATCGCCAATATCCGGGCGGCGGTTGCCAACCTGCTCGATTACCCCGACATGGAGCCCGAGTTGCGCGAGCGTTTTCTGCGGGTGATCGACGACGAAGTCGCCAAGCGCAGCCTGGTCATCGACCAGACGATGAGTCAGTTTTCCGACGCCATCAAGACGCGCTGGCCGCTCGAAGACATTCTCGGCATCGACATCGTGGCTGCCGCCCAGCGGCGCATCGACGACAAGCTCAAGTTGCCGAGCAAAACGGAAGAAATCGACGATGCACTGTGGATTAAGGCCGACAGCTTCTCACTCGTTTTTGCGCTGGTCAGTGTGGCCTCCAAGCTGCAGGATCATTACGAACCGCGCGAACTGCGCTTTCGCCTGACATCAGCCGGCAAGCTGGCCTACCTTGACCTGATCTGGACCGGCCCGGCGATGTCGTCGGAAACCTTCTACACCTGGGAAATGGAACCTATGCAGATTGGCAGCGAAAGCTCGCCGCTCAGCCTGCGTGATGTCATCGACCGGCATGGTGGCGAAATCTGGTACGAGCGCGAAAAGGCTGCGCACCGGGCCTTCTTCCGCTTCGTCCTGCCCGTCGCGGTGCCTGAGGTCGACAACGATCAGGAAGAGCGCACCCGTGGCAACGGACGCCCGGAATACTACGATTTCGACCTCTTCAAGTTCGAGGACCGGAGCATCGACCTCGACCGCAAGCTGGCCGACCTGACCTACACCGTCTTCGATACCGAAACCACCGGCCTGGAGCCGTCCAAGGGCGATGAAATCATCCAGATCGGCGCTGCCCGCATCGTCAACAATCGGCTGCTCCGTCAGGAAACCTTTAACCAGATCGTCGATCCCGAAATTCCGCTCAAGCCCGAGTCCATTCCCATCCACGGCATTACCGAGGACATGGTGCGCGGCAAGCCGAACATCGACATCGTGCTTCCCGCCTTTCACGAATTCTGCGAAGACACCGTGCTGATCGCCCACAACGCCGCTTTCGACATGCGTTTCCTGCAACTGAAGGAAGCGCGCACCGGCATCCGTTTCACCCAACCCGTGCTCGATACGCTACTGCTCTCGGCTGTCGTTCACCCCAACCAGGAATCGCACAAGCTCGACGTCATCCTTGAGCGCCTCGGCATCACCATCGG
>NZ_JAVHPH010000127.1:0-5219 GCF_036170495.1 Azonexus sp. | reverse complement strand
GCCTGGATGATCCTGCGCGACGACGGGCAGGTGCAGGGTTCGGTCTCCGGCGGCTGCATTGAGGATGACCTGATCCGTCGGGCGGCGGCCGGCGAGTTCGCGGGCGGAATGCCCCGCCTGCTGCGCTACGGCGTGACGGCCGATGAAGCCCATCGCTTCGGCCTGCCCTGCGGCGGCACGCTGGAACTGGTGCTCGAACCGGCGCCCGATGCCGCCTTGCTCGACCAGCTCGCCCAGCGCATAGCCACCGGCCAACTGGTGCATCGGCGGGTAGCGCTGGCGAGCGGCGCGGTCAGTCTAGAAGGCGGCAGCGCCGGCGACAGCCAGCAATGGGATGGCCAGACGCTGGTCACCCTGCACGGCCCGGCCTGGAGGCTGTTGATCATCGGCGCCGGCCAGATTTCGCGCTATCTCGCGACCATGGCGCAGGCCCTCGGCTATCGCGTCTACATCTGCGACCCGCGCAGCGAGTATGCCGACGGCTGGGATGTGCCCGGCACCGAGCGCATCGCCGCCATGCCCGATGACGCCGTGACCGAACTCGGCCTCGACCCGCGCAGCGCCGTCGTCGCGTTGACCCACGATCCCAAGCTCGACGACATGGCACTGCTCGAAGCCCTCAAGTCGCCGGCCTTTTACGTCGGTGCCCTCGGTTCGCAGGCCAATAACAGCAAGCGCCGCGAACGCCTGCTGCAATATTTCGACCTCTCGCAGGCCGAAGTCGACCGCCTGCACGGCCCGGTCGGCCTGCCCATCGGCAGCCGCACGCCGCCCGAAATCGCCGTCTCCATCCTGGCCGAAATGACCGCTGTGAAAAATGGGCAAAATTTCCGGTTGACCGTGGAAGTCGCCGATCCCTACGCCTGCCGGGTCGCATGAACCAGATTGTCGGCATCCTGCTGGCTGCGGGCAGTAGCCGGCGTTTTGGCGCCGACAAGCGCTTGCATCCATTGCCTGACGGCACGCCGATGGCGCTCGCTTCGGCGCGGAATCTGGCTGCCGTTTGTGCCCGCACTATCGTTGTTATCCAGCCCGACGATACGGTGCTAGCTAGCCTTCTGGCGGAGGAGGGGCTGGAAATCGTTGTTTGCGCAGAGGCGGCGCAGGGTATGGGCCACAGCCTGGCCAGCGGCGTCGCGGCAACCGCCGATGCCGCCGGCTGGCTAGTCGCGCTGGCCGATATGCCTTTCATCCAGCCGGCTAGTTACCACGCCGTCCTTCACGCCATGCAAGGCGGGGCTGCGCTGGCCCGGCCGATCCACGACGGTTGCCTTGGTCATCCGGTCGCCTTCGGTGCCGCACATCTGGACAAGCTACTGGCCCTGACTGGCGACCAGGGTGGCAAAGCCATTATTGAGGCCAATCCGGTGGCGCTGGTACTTTGCACGGTGGACGATCCCGGCGTGCTCAAGGATGTTGATCAACCATTTCAAGTGGTCATCACGGGTAGCTAGCCCGATACCATGAGGCGCCACTCCCTCCCCTTCAAGGGGAGGGCTGGGGTGGGGATGGGTTTCATCGGCCGGGGCTGCTACACCAAACCCATCCCCCACCCAACCTCCCCCTTGAAGGGGGAGGAGCCCTTCCTCTGACTCCTCCAAGGCTGCAGCCCGTGTCGTTCTGGGCTATCATTCTGCAATTGCCGAGGACCAAAGCGATGAACCCAACACCCCTGACCGATGCCGATCTTGACCGGCTTGAAGAACTGCTCGAATCCGACGTTTTCCAGGGCGAGGCCATGCGCCTCGACGAAATCCAGGCCATGCTCTGCGCCGTCGTCAGCGCCCCCGAGCCGGTGCCTCCCGCCATCTGGCTGACCGAAGCGCTCGGCAAGGGCCTCGAAGCTGGCGGCAACCCTGACGTTGAAGCCGCGCTCGAACTGCTCATGCGCCTCAACAACGACCTCGCTGCCGCGCTGCTGGCCGACGAAACGATTGCCCCGGTGCTCTATCCGCTCGACGAAAGCTGCAAGGAATATGACTACGAAGCCTGGGCCGACTCCTACGTCTTCGGTGCCGGCCTGGCCGGCGACTGGTACGAAATGGCCGGCAAGCACGCCGACGACCTGTCCGAACTGCTCGAACCCCTGTTCCTGCTCAACGGCATGCTCAAGGAAGACGCCGAAAAAAGCGGCGAACGCTGGTTCCCGCCGGCCGAAGAAGCCCGCCTGGTCGCCGACATCCAGGAAAACCTGCCGGTCATCGTCCAGACTCTGTACAACTTCTGGCGCAACAAGCGGACGGGCGGCACCGTCCAGCGCGAAGGTGACAAAGCCGGCCGCAACGACCCGTGCCCCTGCGGCAGCGGCAAGAAATTCAAGCAGTGCTGCGGCAGCCCGGAAAAGCTGAACTGATCCGCGCCTTGCCGGCTTTCTCTGCGGCATGAGCTTTGCCGCAAAGAGCCCCGAAAGGAGCACCATGACCATGAATTTGCTACGCGGCGCATTACTTTTCCTATCTTTGTCGCTGATCATCATTGCCCCGGCCAAAGCTGACGAAGTCATCCGGCTCGAAACGCGACCCGGCGTAAAAGTGCCGGTGTTCTATATGAAGCGGGATGGCGCAATAGCAACGGTCGTGCTCTTGCCCGGCGGGAACGGCGGGTTTGGTGCATTGGTTAACGGGAAGCCGTCGAGTGCGAACTTTCTGGTGAGAACGCGCGACCTTTTTGCCGGCGCGGGTTTCAACGTAGCGGTTATGGGGCGTCCCTCCGATACCAACGACCTCGACTACGCGGATCGCGTTTCGGCGGCTCATCTTCAGGACTTGAAACAACTCGTCGAGCACCTAAAGACCGACAGCGGGTTGCCGGTCTGGCTGGTTGGCACTAGCCGTGGTACGGTCTCGGCGACTGCGGCTGCGGTCAAGTTCGGCAATGCCGACCTGGCCGGAATCGTGTTGGCATCGAGTGTCGTCAATTACAAGAAAGTCGGCGCAGTGCCGACGCAGGACATCGCCGCGATCAAGATTCCCGTGCTGGTCGTGCACCACGAACAGGACGGCTGCAAGATTTGCGCGCCCCATGAAGTGCCGGCCATCGTACAGGGTTTGAAGAACGCCCCGGTCAAGAAGCTTGTAATGGTCAATGGTGGCAGTAATCCGACCGGAGATTCCTGCGATGCCCTGCACTATCACGGCTATATCGGCATCGAGAAAGAGGTTGTCGCGATGATTACCGATTGGATCAAGAAGCCCTCAAACTGAAGCAAGATTCAAAGGCAATTCGCTGTAGCGATCCGCCTTTCATCCTCAGCCTTGCGGCATGACTCCAACGGGCACAACAGAGCCGCTCGGAGGTGTTGCGCACTTAGACGTGCCGGCTCTTTCGGGTGAAGCGTGCTGGGTACTGAGATTTCGCCAAGACATCCCGTTTACACCACGAAAATCCCGATTAGAGATCGCCGCCTTGTTGTCGCGCCTGGGCGAGCCGCATGGCTTGCCAATCCTGGCTGGGTGTGGAACCGGTCGGCAGAATTGGGGCTTGCTGTTGCTGCTCTTGGGCCACGCTTAGCGCTCGGCGATGGCCAACGGGGTGATGTCGGTGCGGCAGAGTCCAGCCAGTTCGGCGACGACGCGATTTATTCCGTTGCCGACCAACCACCAGGCTTGCCCATAGGCGCGTACCGTAACACCGTGCTCAGTGCACAGCTGAATCGCCTTTTGGCGAAGTTCTTCAATTTTGTTTGTCATTTGAAATCCGTGTTGTCTTTGTCTCCGGAGATACCGACTCTAACGGTTATTTATTACAGGTGTTTTACCGTGGCTGCCTGATAACGATGGAGCTGGCCGATTTTTGCCAATCGACTGCCAATTCGCATCGTCAATAAAGCCGTTCGTCTCCGGGAGAATATTTGACGAATTGCCGCTGCAGGCTACGCTTGAACTGTAGCTTCAAAAAGAAAGGTGCGTGTCATGACAAAACTCTTGTATCTCGTGTATCTGCTGCTTACTTGTTTGCTGCCTGCGCAGGTGATGGCGCAAGGCGATGCTTCCACGCTTGTCGAAAAACACGATGGAAATGTGAGCTATGTCAGCGGTGGAATCGGTGATGATGAAGTGGATGAGATTCGCTTGCGGGAACGGGATTTCAATCTGAAGCTGCTTTTTGCCGAGCGTGATGGCTCTTATCTTGGGAGTGTCGATGTGGTGGTGCTCAATGCCAAGGGCGAGAAGGTTCTTGAAGCCAATGCGGTGGGACCGTTCCTGCTGGTCCGGTTGCCACCGGGGAGCTATGTGATGAAGGCTTCAATGAACGGTCAGGAGCAACAAAGGAAGTTGTCGATCACCGAAAAGCGCAGGTCCGAAGGTGTTTTTCGCTGGTAACAGCGACTTCCCAAAAAAGGGGATTCCCGGTGTCAAAAAAGCCGTTCGAACGAACGGCTTTTTTGACGTTTAGCCCAGGTCGACCGGGACGAATATTCGCGAATCGCCGCGTTCGATCAGGATGGCGGCTTTCTTGCCGGACTTGGCGATGATGCCGCGCAGTTGCTCGACCTCACTAATCGGCTGACCGTTGACCGAAACGATGATGTCGCCCGGGCGAATGCCGGCGCGACCGGCGGCGCCGCCGGCTTGTTCGACGAGCAGGCCGCCCTTGACTTCAGCCTGGCGTTGTTCATCCGGGGTCAGCGGGCGGACGGCGACGCCGAGGCGGCCTTTGTCGGCGGAGGGGGCTTCGCTGGCTGCCACTTTTTCCTCGCCGAAACTGCCGACCTTGACGTCGATGTTGCGCGTTTCGCCCTTGCGCCAGACTTGCAGGCGGGCCGTTTCGCCAGGCTGCTTGATGGCGACGGCGGCCGGCAGTTCGCCGGAGTTTTCGATGGTCTTGCCGTCGATGCCGAGAATGACGTCACCCGGTTCCAGCCCGCCCTTGGCCGCCGGGCTGCCTTTTTCAACGGAGGCGACCAAGGCGCCAGCCGGCTTGGCCAGACCGAAGGTGTCGGCCAGCGACTGATTGACTTCCTGGATGCTGACGCCGAGTTTGCCGCGCTGGACCTTGCCGTGGGCGACGATCTGCTTCTCGACATTCATCGCCACTTCGATCGGGATGGCGAAGGAGAGGCCCTGGTAGCCGCCGCTACGCGAGTAGATCTGCGAGTTGATGCCGATCACTTCGCCGTTCATGTTGAATAGCGGGCCGCCGGAGTTGCCGGGGTTAACCGCGACGTCGGTCTGGATGAAGGGGACGTAGCTGCCGTCCGGCAGGTTGCGCGACTTGGC
>NZ_JAVHPH010000126.1:0-5234 GCF_036170495.1 Azonexus sp. | reverse complement strand
CGCCGCCGGCATCGGGTGGGCGATGCCGAAGCCTTGCGCCAGGTCGCAGCCGAGGAGCAGGAGGACGAGGCCGTGTTCGACGGTTTCCACCCCTTCGGCGATGACTTGCCGGCGGAAAGCCTGGGTCAGCCCGATGACGCCTTCGACGATGGCCAGATCGTCGGCGTCGTCGAGCATGTTGCGGATGAAGGACTGGTCGATCTTGAGCACGTCGGCCGGTAGTTGGCGGAAGTAGGTCAGCGACGAGTAGCCGGTGCCGAAATCGTCGAGGGCAAAGCTGACGCCGAGGCGCCGGCATTCGGCGAATAGCTCGGCGATGTGGGCCATGTCTTCGAGGGCGGCGGTTTCGAGCACTTCGAGCTCGATCAGGCCGGGGGCGAGATTGGGGTGAGCGGCGAGCAGTTCGCCGAGGCGCCGGGAAAAGCCTTCGTGCTGGAGGTGCTTGCCCGAAATATTGATGCTGACCGGCAGGTCCATGCCCTGTTCATGCCATTCGTCCAGCAGGCGGAGGGCTTCCCGGATGACCCAGTCGCCGACTTCGATATCGAGTTCGCTGTCCTGGATGATGGGCAGAAAGCATCCGGGCAGGAGCAAGCCTTCCTCCGGATGTTGCCAGCGGATCAGTGCTTCGGCGCCGGTGACGCGGCCCTGGCGCATGTTCACCTTGGGCTGGAAGTAGAGCTCGAATTCGCCGCGGGCCAGACCTTGCCGGATGCGCAGGAGTTCCTCGCGGCGAAGGCGGGTGCGCCGGTCGTTTTCCGGGTCGAACAGGTGATGGCGATTGCGCCCGCCCTGCTTGGCGGCGTACATCGCCTGGTCGGCATGGCGGAGCAGGGTGTCGGCGTCGGCGCCATCGTGCGGGTAGAGGGTAACGCCGATGCTCGCCGAAATCGTGACGCTGTGCTCGGAGACATGGAAGGGCTGGGTCAGCGCGCTGATGATGCGGCTCACCGCATAGTCGCATTCGTGCAGGTCGGCTAGGTTGGAAAGGAGCAGCACGAACTCGTCGCCGCCCAGGCGTGACACGGTGTCACCGGCGCGGACACAGGCCTTCAGTCGCTGGGCGACTTCGATGAGCAGGAAATCGCCGGCCGAATGGCCGAACTGGTCGTTGATCGGCTTGAAATTGTCGAGATCGAGGTAGCAGATGGCCAGCATCTTGCCGCTCCGCTCGGTTTGCGCCATGGCCAGCTGGAGGCGGTCGCTGAGCAGCATGCGATTGGGCAGCTGGGTCAGCGCGTCGTAATGGGCGAGATGTTCGAGGCGTTGCTGGTGCTGCTTGATGACCGTGATGTCGGAGAAAATGGCGACGAAGTTGGCGATTTCGCCATTCCGGTTACGGACGGTGGAGATGGTCAGCAGCTCGACGAATATTTCACCGGATTTTTTGCGATTCCAGATTTCACCGCGCCAAAAGCCGTCTTCGCCGATCTTTTTCCACATTTCAGCGTAAAAGGCGGGATCGTGGTGTCCCGACTTGAGCAAATCCGGGGTTTGGCCGATGGCTTCATCGCGGGCATAGCCGGTCAGCTCGCTGAAGGTTGAATTGACTTCGACGATGCGCCCTTTCGGGTCGGTGATCATGATCCCTTCGTGGGCATTGTCGAAAACGCTGGCGGCGAGTTGCTGCCGCTCTTCGGCTATCAGCCGTTCGCTGATGTCCTGCGACGTACTGATCAGCGCCGGACGGCCATTCCAGTAGCCGTGCGTGATCCGCATTTCAATCATGGTCTGCTCGCCGTTGGCGTGCAGGATGGGCAGCGGGCAACTGAAGCGCCGACCGGCAAGAACGTCGGCCAGGTTGTCGTTGGCGATTTTTTGCAGATTTTTCGGGTGGACCGTGGCAATCAGCTGGCCGATCAGGGCCTCCGCCGGGTAGCCGAGCCCTTCGCTAACGGCGCGGTTGGTGTGCAGGATACGGCCGTCCTCGTCGAGGATGAAAATGAAATCCTTCAAGGCATCGAACAAACCGCTCAGATTCTGTTGCAGGCGGCGAGCTTCTTCTTGCGCGTCGAGTTCGAGCAAGGTTTGGCTGAAGCGCGTGCCGAGTTTCTCCAGTGAGCGCAGCGTCGAAGCGAGCACGCCGGCGGCCCGCCGGCTGCCCAGCGTGATGCAGGCGACCGGTTGCTCGGCCAGCATGATGGGCAGGGTGGCCAGACAGCCCAGACCTTCGCTGCGGATCGCGTCGCTGTCGAGAATGCTGGCGTCGGCGCAGTGGTCGCTTGGTTCCTGACAGTTGCAAATTGACCCGCCGGTCAGGGCGAAGCGGGCAAACGGGCTGCCGACGTCGAGCCGGGCGACTTTGGCGACAAAGTCGCTGGAAACGCCAACGTGGGCGATCAACCGGTAACTGCCATCGGGCTCTCGCCAGTGAAGGCAACCGGCATCGAGGTCGGGAAAACGCAGGGTCGCCTGCAGCAGGACTTGAAATACGGCATCGCGTGGCAGTCCAGCCGCCAGTGCTTGCGCCAGGTCGTGCTCGATTTCGAGGCGTAGTTCGGTGTTCTTGCGCTCGGTGATGTCGACGGCGGAAGCGATGACGGCCGGGCGTCCGAAGTAGCGCGAGCGATGCAGCCGGATTTCGACCGGAAAGACCCGGCCGCCGCTATTGCGAGCGAGGATTTCAAAAGTTTGCGGGGTGCCGGCCAGGGCGCTGACGATGTGTTGATCGATGGTCGGCACATCGGTCAGCCCCGGCTGGGTGAACGCCGCATGGCTGAGGCCGATCAACTGTTTGCGCGGTACCCCGGAGATCTCCTCGGCGCCGGCGTTGACGTCGAGGAAAGTGCCATCCTCGGCCTGGATGAACAAGGCTTCGCTGACGCTGTTGAAAATCCCGCGGAAGGTTTCCAGACTTTTGTCCAGCTCATGCGAGCGGCGTTGGTGAGCAATGAGCAGGGCGGCTAACTGGCAGGCCTGCGTCAGGCAGCCCAGGTCCTCGTTGCGCGGTTGACTCGGCAGCCGGTGATAGGCGGCGAAAGTGCCGAGCAACAGGCCGTCTGGCCCAATGATCGGGTCTGACCAGCAGGCGGCAATTTCACTCTGCCGGGCGAGCTCGTGATAGGCCGCACACTGCGGCTCGGCAAACACGTTTTCGACGATGACCCGTTGTCTGCGTGCCGCTGCGGTGCCGCAGGAACTGATCCCTTCGCCGATCGGCATGCCGTCGATCGCGGCACTGTAGGCCGCCGGCAGGCTGGGCGCGGCGCCGACGCGGAGGTGCTGTCCGGCTTCGTCGCTGAGCATGATCGAGCAGCGCCAGTTCGGCATCTCGGCTTCGACCGAGCGGACGAGCAAGTCGAGGGCGCGGGGCAGGGTTTCTCCGCTGATTATCCCAGCCAGTGCGGCATTGCGCAGGCGCGTCGCTTCTTCGGCGCGCCGGCGCCCGGAGATGTCGCGGGCAAAGCCGACGGTGCCGAGCAGGGTACCGTCAGCGCTGACCACCGGGGCCTTGAAGGTCTCGTGCCAGACCGTCTGGTCCTTGATGACGATGGGTTCGACGACCACCTTGTTTTGTCGCGTGGCCATCACTTCAGCGTCGTCGGCGCGGAAATGCTCGGCCATGTCGGGGGGCCAGAAATCGAGATCGGTCTTGCCGACGATGACGCTGGCGTTCGGTTGGCTGACCGCTTCGGCAAAACTGCGGTTGGTGGTCAGGAAGCGCGATTCGGTGTCCTTGAGCCAGACCAGGAAGGGGAAGTTGTCGAGCAGGGCGCGCTGGTAGCGTTCGTTGCGGGCCGTTTCTTCAAGAGCTCGCTGGCGCGAACGTTGCAGCGATTGTTGCTCGCTCAGTGGGCTATCTATCTGGCCGAGGTTGAGCGGGCTGATCAGCGTATGTTCGGAGAGCAGGCCGATCAGCCCGCCCTGGTCGTCTACCACGGCCAGGTGGCGGATGTCGCGTTCGATCATCTGCTGCGCCGCTTCGGCCAACGGACGGTCGGCCCGGATGC
The DNA here is from genome assembly GCF_036170495.1 of Azonexus sp. Taxonomy (GTDB): domain Bacteria; phylum Pseudomonadota; class Gammaproteobacteria; order Burkholderiales; family Rhodocyclaceae; genus Azonexus. Next base: position 1,284 of record NZ_JAVHPH010000126.1, on the reverse strand, counting down.
AAATGGCCGGCTGGGTCATGATCGCGCCCAGGCTGGGGTTGTTCCGGGTGTCGAGGAAGAAGCGAACGATGTCGTGTTCGGTGACGATGCCGAGCGGCCGCCGGCCATCGACGACGAAGACGCAACTGACACGAACGGCCTCCATGGCGAGTAACGCATCTTCGAGGTGGGCGTCGGCCGGCAGCCGGGGGAAGGTGCGTTCCATCAGCGTCTCGGCGCTGTTCAGTTGCAGGAAAAAATCGGGGCCGAGATGTTTGCGAAAATCCGATTCATTGACCACGCCGAGCGGCAATCCCGCCTCGTCAGTGACCACGATGCGGCGAATACCCTGCTTGGCGGCCTCCCGGTAGACCTGCAGGAAGGGCATCCCGGCCGGCACGCTGTGTACCGGGCTGGTCATGGTGTCGCGCGCGGTTTGCTCGGGCGGGCGGTGCTGGCGCATGACGCGCACGATGTCGCGCTCGGTAATGATGCCGAGCGCCTTTCCCTGATCGACAACGATGACCGACGAGATATTCGAGGTCAGCATGCGTGCAGCTACCTCGCGCAGGCTTATGCCGGGTTCGACGCGATCACTTTGGGTGGATATCAGCTCGACGATCCGGGTCGCGCGTTTTCTTTTCATCCTCCGATTCTAGAACGATTCCTTGCCATTGCGGCTTGATGGGAGTCAATCGAACGGGCGACCCGGTGGTGGAAACCAGGTTTCCACCATGGATCGATGCTGATCATCGGCTTGCCCTTGGCGGCTTCCGCCGAGGCCAACCCGGACGTTCGAAATGCCTTGATTCCCGGCGATAAATCGAAGATTGCCGGGGTGTGGCACATGCTTTGCGTAATAGCTCCCCACTTGGCAACAAAACCAACGGGGGACTTACCAGTGACCGAGACCTTTTATGAAGTGCTGCGCCGCCAGGGCATTACCCGGCGCAGCTTTCTCAAATTCTGCAGCCTGACGGCGACATCGCTTGGCCTCGGCAGCGCCGCTGCACCGCGCATCGCGCAGGCGCTGGAAACCAAGGCGCGGACGCCGGTGATCTGGCTGCACGGTCTGGAATGCACCTGCTGCTCTGAATCCTTCATCCGCTCGGCGCACCCGCTGACCAAGGATGTCGTGCTCTCGATGCTCTCCCTCGACTACGACGACACGCTGATGGCGGCCGCCGGCCACCAGGCCGAGGCGATCATCGAAGAGGTCAAGAAGAAGTACAAGGGCAACTACATCGTCGCCGTCGAAGGCAATCCGCCGCTCAACGAAGACGGCATGTTCTGCATCCACGGCGG
>NZ_JAVHPH010000125.1:0-1068 GCF_036170495.1 Azonexus sp. | reverse complement strand
AAATTGTCGCCGACATGAAGCGCGAATGGCGCGGCGACAAGCAGGCCGAACTGGCCGCACTGGTCTCCGAAAGCCTCTGCCTGAACAGCGAAGGCTCGGCTGACAAAGCTCAGCATCTGGTCGATCAGGCGCTGGCCTTGCAGAAAACGATCAGCGAAGAGGCGGCCGAGAAGGGCAAGCCTGTCTCGCAGCGGCTCGCGGTTGATCTGGCCCACGCCTGTTACGCCACCGGCAAGGAAGGCGAGGCGACAAAAATCATGCGCCAGGTGGCGGCCGAAAACCACGAGGACAAAAATCTTATCGACCACATTAGCAGCGTCTTTGAAAAAACCGGCCAGCCCGATGCCGGCAAGGCGATGCTCGACCAGGTTGGCAAGGAAATCGTCGAACTCAATAACAAGGGCGTCCTGGCGGCGCGCAGCGGCGACCTCGAAGGCGCCGTCCAGTTGCTGATCCAGGCCGTCGAGCAGGTCCCCAACTTGCAATTCCTGGTCAACGCCGCCAAGGCCATTTATGCGTTGATGGACAAGAAGGGCTGGGACGAAGGGCTGGCGGCCAGGGCGCTCGACTACCTGCAACGCGCCCAGCGCAAGGACCGCAAGAGCCCCAAGGTGGCCTCGGCCCGCGAACTGTACGTCACGGTCGCCAAGAAATACGGCATTGCGACCGACAACACCTGAGCCATCAGGGCGGCAACATTTTGAAACCATTTAGTTGCCGCGCTGACGCATCCTTTCTCGTGCTGGCGCGTTGATTACACAGCGGCCTGCCTTTTCGTGCCGGCGGCGCTTTTCCTTCGGGAGCTTACGATGCTGCAATCCCTACAAAAAATCCTGCTCGCGCTGACCCTGACCGTTGCCTTGCCGGCTCTGGCACAAAGCGATCCGCCGGCCCGCGTCGGACGTCTGGGCTATATTGAAAATCAGGTCGAATTTCGGGTTGACCGTAGCGATCAGGGCGGGCCGGCGACGCTCAACTGGCCGATCAGCAGCGGTGCTGTCCTGGAAACCGGGCAGCGCGGCCGGGCCGAAGTGTGGATCGGCTCCACGGCCTATCGACTGGCCGACG
>NZ_JAVHPH010000124.1:0-5262 GCF_036170495.1 Azonexus sp. | reverse complement strand
GAGACCAGTTCCGGGCTGTACACCTCGAACAGCGGCTGGCCGCGGCCGACCGGCTGGCCTGTTGTATTGACGTGCAGGCGCTCGATGTAGCCCTCGAATTTGGCGGTCACCGTGGTGGTCCGGCTTTCGTCGATTTCGACCCGGCCGCTGGCGCGCACGTTTTTGTCGAGCACCTGCAGTTTGGCCGGCTCGGCCTTGACGCCCATTTTCTGGATTTTCTCGGCGCTGATTTTCAGGCCGCTGTCGGCTTCCTGTTCGCCTTCATAGACCGCGATGTAGTCCATGCCCATCGGGTCTTTCTTCGGCGTCGGCGAGGTGTCGGGCAGGCCCATCGGGTTGCGGTAATAGAGTAATTTCGGTTTTTGCTCATTTTTCGGGTTGACCCTAGGGCCAGCCGTTGTTTCTATGGTCGTGGCAACGGCGGTCGCGCCATCCGTTTTCTGCTGGGCAAACTGATAACCACCGGCAAAACCACCGACGGTCAGCGCGACGGCGATGAAAATAAACAGGGGGCCGTTCTTCACAGGTCTTCTCCAAGCAGGCGTTCGATCTCGGCCAGCCGTATTTGCTGGCTGGCCTGGGCGCGCAGCAGCGCGAGGCGGGCGTTGCGGATCTGGCGCTGGGCGTCGAGCAGGGTGGCGAAATCGACCTTGCCGTTTTCGTAGCCGGCCAGCGCCGATTTGAAAGTCAGTTCGGCCTGCGGCAGCAGGCGGGTGCGGGTGATCTGTTCGGTGCTGCGCGCGCCGTCCAGATTGCTCAGCGCCGCATTGAGGTCGCCCTGCAGCCGGTGGCCGAGCGCTTCATGGCGCGCCGACGCGGCTTCGAGCAGGCGTTCGCTCTCGCGCTCCTGGCTGCGCCGGGTGCCCTGTTGCAGCGGCAGGTTCATCTCCAGCATCAGGCTCCAGGCATCGACGCGGTTCTGCACCTGCATCGGCGCCACGCCGACTGTGAAATCCGGATAACGGTTGCGGTAGGCCAGCTCGCGGCTCTTCCCGGCACCGTCGACACGGGCGGCTTCGATGGCCAGCTGCGGATTGGCGGCGAGCAGGCGGTCGTTCAGCGCGGCACCATCGAGCCGGGCGGGAATCGGTCGCAACGCCGCCGGTTCGGCCAGTGCGGCGCCGCTCGGCCGGGCCAGCATGGCGTTGAGGAAGACCATCAGGTGATGGAACTCGCTTTCCATGCCGACCTGTTCGGCATCCAGCGCGCTGCGTTCGAGCTGGGCGCGGATGGCGTCCTGCTGGGCGGCCAGGCCGCCGGCGTAGCGGGCCTGGGCGACCTGCTCGAGGCGACGGGTCAGTTCGATGTTCTCGCGGGTCAGTTGCAGCGCCTGGCCGGTCAGCCAATATTGCGCGTAGAGGCTCTTGATACGGGCCGCCACTTCCGCCCAGGTGTCGCTGGCCCGGCCTTCGGCCTGAGTGGCTTCGGCAGTCGCCACGTCGCGCTTGAGGTCGCGCTTGCCCCAGAAAGGCAACGGCTGCATCAGCGTGTATTTGGTATCACCCGTCCGCGTCGGGTCGAGCGTCGCATTCTGGCTGCCGTTGCGCGTGATATTTTCCAGCTCGATGCGCAGAACGGGGTCAGGCAGCGCGCCGGCCGGCTGGATGCGCTCGCGCGCCGCCTCGGCTTCGAGGCGAACCATGCGCACATCCGGGCTGTGCTCGCGGGCGGCGGCGAGCAGCGATTCGACGCTGGCCCCGGGCAAGGGCTCGGCGGCATGGGCGGTCAGCGCGGTGAGCAGCAGGGCGAGCAGCAACGAACGTTTCATGACGGCCTCAATGGCGATGGCGTTGGCCATCCTTGTGAATGTGCTCGCCGGGGGCGAGGGCCGGCGTTTCGACAACCGTTTCAGGCGTTGCCGCCGGCTGCTCTGCCACCGTCGGCGCCGCCACTTCCGGCGCCGCGAAAGCCGCCGCCGAGACACCGATGCCATGCCGATAAACCATTTCGCCGCCCAGCCAGCCAGTCACCCCGAGGCCGGCCGAAAGCACCAGCATGATCGGCAGCAAGGCCGCGTGCGGCGGGCGTTCAGCGCGTTGGCGCAGGCCATCCCAGGCAGCCAGTGCGATCAGCCCGGCCGTGCCGGTCAGCGCCCAGTTGCGATGGCTGAGCATGACCAGATGACCGGCGCCATCGTGTTCAACCGTCTGGAAGGCATACCAGCCGAGCGCCGCGGCAAAGCCAGCGCTCACGGCGGCGCCCAGGATCAGCAGGCGGCCGCTGTTGGTGAAAGTCGGCTTGGCCGGGTGCCAACGGCCCAGCAGCAAGAGCAGCGTCGCCGTGATGGCGAGGGCGATCGGGAAATGAACGACCGCCGGATGCCAGTTGGGCATGATGTCAGGCATCGGCGAGGCGCTTACTTCGCCATCTCGTAGCGGCTGACCATGGCGTTGCCACCCTTCATCTCGGCTGCAAACTTAATCTTGTCGCCCACCTTGAGCTTGCCCAGCCAAGCCTTGTCGGCAACGCCGAAAGCCATCGTCATCGGCGGCATGCCGATGCTGTCGAGCTGGCCATGCTGGATAACGATCTCGCCGGCCTTGGCGTCAATTTTCTTGACCAGACCGTCGCTCAGCGGCGCAGTTTGGCTGGCGACCATATGGCCGGCGTGGTGATCGTGCTGGGCAAAAGCGGGAAGGCTGAGGGAGAGCATCAGGGCAAGCAGCAGGCGCATGGCGGTTCCTTGGTGGATGGATGAAGCGATTGTGCGGTGCTGCGGTCGACGCCATCCTGACGCCAAAATTACAAGTTTGTAATCTTTTGTCCCGTCTTGCCCTGTCAGCCTCTCTTCTGCTACTCGCCGCGAATCAGCGCCACCAGGTCTTCGGTTGACGGCAGGGTCGAGGCGTCGCCGTCGTCGAGGATGCTGTCGGCCAGCGCCCGTTTGTCGTGGTGCAGATCGACGATGCGTTCCTCGATGCTGCCCTTGCTGACCAGCCGATAGACGGTGACCGGCCGCAATTGGCCGATGCGGTGGGCGCGGCCCATGGCCTGGTCTTCGGCGGCCGGGTTCCACCAGGGGTCGGTAATCACCACGTAGTCGGCGGCGGTCAGGTTGAGGCCGAAACCGCCGGCTTTCAGGCTGATCAGGAAGAGGTCGCTGTCGCCGGCCTGGAAGGCGGCGACGCGCTTGCTGCGTTCGGCGGCGGGGGTCGCGCCGTCGAGGTATTGATAGCTGATGCCGGCGGCGTCGAGCGGGACGCGCAGGATTTGCAGGAAATCGACGAACTGGCTGAAAACCAGGGTCTTGTGGCCGTTGGCGGTGAGTTCGGCGGCCAGTTCGGCGAAAGCCTGCACCTTGGCACCGGCGATGGCGAATTCCGGGCTGGTCAGACGCGGATCGCAGGCGGCGCGACGCAGCTTGGTCAGTTGCGCCAGGATGTTGAAACGCGCCAGCCCGGCCTGGGCGCCGCTGTCGTTGAGCGCGCCGACCTCGTTGATCGCCTGCCGGCGCAGGGCTTCGTAGTGGGCGGCTTCGGCCGCTTCCGGCGTGACCGAGAGGATCAGTTCGGTGCGCGGCGGCAGATCCTGCAAGACCTGGCCCTTGGTGCGGCGCAGGACGAAAGGGCCGATCAGGCGTTTCAGGACGTGCTGGGCATCGCGGTCGCGGTTGCGCTCGATCGGGCCGGCGAAGCGTTCGTTGAAACGGCCGATGCTGCCGAGCAGGCCGGGATTGACGAAGCGCATGATCGACCACAGTTCGGCCAGGCGGTTTTCCACCGGTGTGCCCGACAGGGCCAGGCGGAAATCGGCTGGCAGATCGAAAACGGCTTGCGAGCGTTTGGTCGTGGCGTTCTTGATCGCCTGCGCCTCGTCGGCGACGACGGTGTGCCATTGACGCCCGGCGAAACGTTCCTGGGCCAGTTGCAGCAGGGTGTAGGAGACGATCAGCACATCCTGCGGGCCGGCCTCTCCGACCAGCGCTTCACGTTCGCTGTCGCTGGCCTCGCTGTAGATGCTGGCGTTCAGGCTGGGCGCGAAGCGCAGCGCTTCGGCCAGCCAGTTGCCGCACACCGAGGTCGGAGCGATGACCAGGGTGGCGCCGCCTTTGGCCCGTTCGAGCATGACGGCGAGTGCCTGCAGGGTCTTGCCGAGGCCCATGTCGTCGGCCAGGCAGCCACCCAGACCGGCTGCGGCGAGGCGCATCGCCCACTGGTAGCCTTCTTCCTGATAGGGGCGCAAGTCGGCCTGCAGGGACTTTGGCAGTTTTGGCGCGAGCGCCTGGGCCGCGCGCAGGCGGTCGATGGCTTGGCGGAAATCGGCGCCGGACTCGAGATCGGTGCCGTCGAGCACCTCGTCGAGCCAGGCGGCGGCGATCTGCGGCACCTTGCTGCCGTGCTTGTCGACTTCGGCGACGGCGGCGAGGTCGAGCAGTTTCTGTTTCAGCGAGCGGGTCAGCGCCGCATAGACGCCGTCGCCCATCGGGATGAAGCGGCTCTTGTCGCGGGCGGCGGCGAGCAGGGTTTCCAGTTGCACGACGAGACCTTCATCGAGCCCGGCCTGGCCGGATACCCGGAACCAGTCGCGTTCCTTGCTGACCGTGATACCCAGCTTGCCGGCATCGACGCTGATGACCCGGACACTCTTGCCCTTCGGCCAATCGACGGCGGCGATAGCGGCCAGGCCGGGCAGGGCTTCGACCAGGCCGAGAGCGAGTTCCGGGTCGTCGATCAGCCACTCGGCGCTTTGCGCATCACCGCTCTCTTCGAGAAAGGGGAAGGCGTCGAGCAGGCTTTCCAGGTGTTGTTTTTCGGCTGCCAGGTTGCGCTCGGTGCCCAATGTCTCGCCGCCGATCGCCGCCATCAGACGAACGCGGCCGCTGCCGACCGGCAGGCGCGGACCATCGGCGCCAAGCGGCGCGGCAACCAGGCGCAGCGACAGCGACGCGCCGACCGGCGCCAGTTCGGCGCGCAGACGCGCTTCGCTCGCCACCTGGCGCGACGCCTGGGCCGCATCGGCATGCACCTGAAAATGGCCGGCCAGCGCTTGCAGGGTTTTGTCGAGATCGGCTTGTGCCCCTTCGGCCTTGGCCGGCACGGCGAAACGCCCGGAAACCAGCTGGGCGGCACGGCGTTGCGCCGCCGTGTAGCGCACCAGGCGGACGCGCTGTGGCCCGTCCGGCAGCAGGGTGATCAGACGCAGCGCCTCGGCGTCGCGCTTTTCTTCGGCATCGTAGAAATAGCTGTTTTCCGATTCGGCGCGCAAGGGCGGGCTGATCTGCATGACGATCTGGTCGCCCTGGCGGACGACTTCGAGTTCGGG
>NZ_JAVHPH010000123.1:0-1077 GCF_036170495.1 Azonexus sp. | reverse complement strand
GGTTTGTCGCCTTCGGCACCACCGCAACACGCGCCCGAGCAGCCTGCAGGGCCCCGGATACGCGCGTCGCCGATAATCCCGGGTTGCCCTGATCACCACGAGAGACCCCCCTGCCATGGCCCAGTACGTCTTCACCATGAACCGCGTCGGCAAGATCGTGCCGCCAAAGCGGCAGATCCTGAAAGGCGTTTCGCTGTCCTTCTTCCCCGGCGCCAAGATCGGCGTGCTGGGTGTCAACGGCTCGGGCAAGAGCACGCTGCTGAAGATCATGGCCGGCGTCGACAAGGAATTCGAGGGCGAGGCCGTGCCCATGCCCGGCCTGAACATCGGCTACCTGCCGCAGGAACCGCTGCTGCCACCCGACAAGACGGTGCGCGAGGTGGTTGAAGAAGGCGTGGGCGGCGTGCTGGCGGCCAAGAAGCGGCTGGACGAGGTCTACGCCGAATACGCCGACGAAAACGCCGACTTCGACAAGCTCGCCGCCGAGCAGCATGAACTGGAAGCCGTCATCGCCGCGGCCGGCAGCGAGAACACCGACCTGCAGCTCGAACTGGCCGCCGACGCGCTGCGCCTGCCGCCCTGGGACGCCAAGATCGGCCTGCTCTCGGGCGGCGAGAAGCGCCGCGTGGCGCTGTGCCGGCTGCTGCTGAGCAAGCCCGACATGCTGCTGCTCGACGAGCCCACCAACCACCTGGACGCCGAAAGCGTCGAGTGGCTGGAGCACTTCCTGCAGCGCTTTCCGGGCACCGTGGTGGCCATCACCCACGACCGCTACTTCCTCGACAACGCCGCCGAGTGGATCCTCGAACTCGACCGCGGCCAGGGCATCCCCTGGAAGGGCAACTACTCCGACTGGCTAGACCAGAAGGAAAGGCGGCTCGAGCTGGAGCAGAAGACCGAAGACGCGCGCATGAAGGCGATGAAAGAGGAGCTCAAGTGGGTGCGTTCCAACGCCAAGGCACGCCAGACCAAGAGCAAGGCCCGCCTGGCGCGCTTCGAGGAACTGAGCGACGTCGAATACCAGAAGCGCAACGAGACCAACGAGATCTTCATCCCGGTGGCCGAGCGCCTGGGCAA
>NZ_JAVHPH010000122.1:0-5317 GCF_036170495.1 Azonexus sp. | reverse complement strand
ATGCCTATGCCGAGGATCGCGCCCTTTGCCTGGCTGCCGGCATGGACGACTTCATGACCAAACCGGCCAGCCCCGAACTGTTGTTTGCCATGGTCCTCAACTGGCTGGAAAAGGCCGGTTCAGAATTGACTCACGAAGGCAGCTAGGGCAGCCAATACCGGCGCCTCCTGATCGCGCTGCGGCGAGTGGCCGCAGCCGGGCAGTTTGAGCAATTGCGTGGCGGGAACCTGCTCGGCGATGACGTCGATCTGGCGCATCGTGGCGTACTCATCGTCTTCGCCCTGAATAGCCAGCACCGGGCAACGAATTTTCTGCAGATATTCTTCAATATTCCAGTCGCGGAAGGCCGGCGACAACCAGGTGTCGTTCCAGTCGCGGAACACCCGTTCGCTCTGCGCAGGGTGATAACGCGCCAGTTTCGTCGGCAGATCGGTCGTTTTCCAGGCCGTCCTGGCTGCACGGATACCGGCCAGCGTGACTTCCTCGACAAACTCGTGCGGCGCCATGACGGCGACGCCAAGCGGCACATCCGGGAAAGCGCCGGCGAAGATCAGCGCAATGCTGCCACCGTCGCTGTGACCGATGAGCAGCGGCCGTTCGATTTCCAGCGCAGCGATCAGCGCCGGTAGCATTTCCTCGCCCTCACGGTGCATGTAGCGCGGCGTGCGCGGCTCCGGGTAGGCCTGCGAACCGCCGTAACCGGCGCGCGACCAGACGATCAATCGGCAACCGGTCGCCGCCGCCAGCTTTTCCGGAAAATGCCGCCACATGCCGACACAACCAAGGCCTTCGTGCAGCAGCAACAAAGTCGGCCGGCCTTCGGCGGTCGCCGGGAAATCGCGATATTCGAGCCGCAGCCCGTGAACAACGATGTGCTTCATGCGCTCAACAGAAAATCGCGCACAACGGCAATCTGATCGTCCGTCTGGAACATCGGGGCATGGCCGACGCCTTCGATTTCGGCCAGTTTTGCCCGTGGACCGCAGGCGGCCATCTTTTGCCAGGTGTCGCGGGTCAGCAGGTCCGACCGTGCGCCGCGAATGACCAGCGTCGGGCACTTGATCTGCTCGTAGAGCGGCCAGAGGTCGACATCCTTGTCGGCAAAGGCGGCCCGGAACGGCTCGGCGATACGCGGATCGTAGCGGAAACGCCAGCGGCCATCGCTGCCTTGAACGATGCTGGTTTCGGTCAGGTGATACCACTGCGCTTCGGTCAGCGGACCGAAGGGTTCGCTGATAAATTTAACAAAGGCCAGCGCCTCGTCGAAAGTCGCCCAGTCCGGGTCGGTACCGACATAGGTGCCGATACGCTGTAGCGATTCGGCGGTAATCACCGGCCCGACGTCGTTGAGCACCAGCTTGCGGATCGGCGTGCCCTCCTGGGCGGCCAGCGCCATGCCGATCAAACCGCCCATCGAGGTGCCGAGCCAATGCACGCTCTCAACATTGAGGCGGGCGATCAGCGTCACCATGTCAGCAACGTATTGCGGCATGGCGTAAGCCGCCGGGTCACGCAGATGGCTGCTCTGGCCACGACCGACGACATCCGGACAGATCACCCGGTAGTGCCCCGACAGGGCTTCGGCCAGCGCATCGAAATCACGGCCGTTGCGGGTCAGACCGTGGACGCAGATCAGCACGCGTGGATTGTCGCGGGCGCCCCACTCGGTATAAGCCATCCGATGCAGGCCCGACGGCCCGAGGCATTGCACGATCTGTTGTTTGAATTGCATGATTTTCTCCTCCGCTACGAATGTATCACCGGCCATGCCAATAGCGACGATGTTCATGCCGCCAGCCTGACAAGGCCATGTTGCCAGCGCCCAGGCGAATGCTGACAGCGCCATCCCGGTCGGTTCGCCAGATGGTTGCACCCATTGCCGCATAGCGCGCCAGCACTTCGGCCTTTGGATGGCCGAAACGGTTGCGGTAGCCAACCGGAATAACCGTTTGGGCTGCGCCGACCGCCTGCAGGAAAGCCGGCGTCGATGAAGTTTTTGAACCATGGTGCGGCATGAGCAGAATATCGGCCGCCAACCCTTCAGGATAGCGTCGGCGCAAGGCCACCTCGTCGGGCGCTTCGATATCCGAGGTGAGCAACATGCGTTTTCCACCCGCCTCGACGCGCAGCACGCAGGACAGATGATTCGGCTTGCTGTCGGCGACATAAGCCTCGGCGGCCGGGTGCAGCACCTCGAAAACGACGCCATCCCACACCCAGCGCTGGCCGGCGATGCACTGCCGGCCACCGATGCCGGCGACCGATGAATACACGTCTTTGACTTCCAGTGCAGCCCGCACCGAGGCGGTGCCGCCCGAGTGATCAGTATCGCGATGGGTGACCATCAACAGGTCAACATGGCTGCCCCCCAAAGCCCGCAGATAAGGTACAACGACCCGCTGCCCGGCATCCGATTCGGCGCTGTAGAGCGGGCCGGGGTCGTAGATCAGCGTGTGTTCGCGCGTCCGGATGATGCTGGCCAGGCCCTGTCCGACATCGAGAACGCTGATCCACGCCGCGCCCTCGTCCGGCTTTTCGACCGGCCAGAACAAGGCCGGCACGAACAGGAAGACGCCCAGCAGTCGACCCGGCAAGCCGCGCGGCAACAGGCAGATGGCGACGCCGACAGCGGCTGCCAAGGCTGTCCATAACGGCGGGGCCGGTGCCAGCCAGACCGGCCAGGTAGCGCACCAATTGAGAAAAACCATGAGCCAGGCCATGACCTGATGCGCCAGCCAGAGGATCGGCCACCACGGCACCAGCGCCCCGAGCAGGGCGAGTGGCGTGACGATGAAGCTGATGACCGGAATGGCCAGCGCATTGGCCAGCGGCGAGACCAGCGAAAACTGCTGAAAAATGAGGAGCAGGATGGGCAGCGAAGCGAGCGTCGCCGCCCACTGCACGACACCCCAGGCGCGGATTTTGGCCCAGCGGTCGGTCGCCTCGCCAACCGTAGACGAGCCGATATAAAGCAAGGCGCCAACGGCGCCAAACGACAGCCAGAAACCAGCCGCCAATACTGCCCACGGGTCGAACAACAGCACGACCAGCAGCGCCAGGCAAAGAATCCGGCTGGGCGCCACGATGCGCCCGGAAAGCATGGCCGCAGCGGCGACCAGCAACATGTAGAGGGTACGCTGCGCCGGCACGGCAAAGCCGGCGAGCAGCGCATAACCCAGGGCAGCAAGGCAGGCGGCGAGCAGCCCGGCCTTTTGTGCCGGCAGGCGCAAGGCCAGCGCTGGCACGCGACGCCAGCCAAACGACACGAGCCAGCCGCACAAGGCCGCAACCATCGTCACATGCAGCCCGGAAATCGACATCAGATGCGTCGTCCCGGTCCGGTTGAAGGTGGTCCATAGTTCGCCCTGAATCGCCTTCTGGTCGCCGATGACCAGCGCCACGAGCACGCCGGCCCACGGATATTCGGCTTCCGGCAGAAGGCGGGCAAACGAATCGCGGATGGTGTAACGCAGCCGCTCAATGGCGTAATCCGGCCGCCACACCAGGTCGTCGAGGCGGTGCGGCGGGTTCGGGCGGATGTAGCCGGTCGCCCGGATGTTGCGTTCGAGCAGCCAGGCCTCGTAATCGAAACCGCCCGGGTTGGCGTTGCCGTGCGGCCGTTTCAGGCGCACCGTGAAACGCCAGCGCTCGCCGGGACGAACCTGCAATCGATCGAATTGCTCGTCGTCGCGCCGGCCCTGATACCAGGAGAGCATGATGCGCTCGGGAACAACACTTCCTACGGTCAACCGGAAATTGACGTCAAATTCGAAACGCGTCCCGTTGCTGAAATCCTGCGGCAAACCAGCGACGACGCCGACCACTTCGACATCGCGGCCCTCCCAGTCGGCACCGAGTTGGTCGGCCAGCCGAATCTCGGCCCGCCAGGCGCCCCACGCCACGCCGAGCGCCAGACAACCGAGCAGCGCGAGAAGACACAGCGGCCAGCCCGACCAGCGCAGCCGGGGCAGCACCAGCAGCCCGCCGACCAACGCCCACAGCGCCCAGCCGGGCAGTTCCGGCAGCATTTGCACACCGAGGATGCCGGCGGCGAAGGCGAGAATATTCAGGCGCATGCTGCAATAATACGGGCATGCGCCGGACCCTGAAAAAATACCTGCCCGATCGGCAAACGATCCGCGCCAACCCCTGGCTGAGACCGTTCGAATCGTCGCTGCTGCACCCCCGGCTATGGCATCTGAACCGGCACTCGGCGGCGGGCGCGGTGGCCGCCGGGCTGTTCTGCGGACTGATTCCCGGCCCGCTGCAAATGCTCGGCGCCGCAACCTGCGCGGTGGCCTTTCGCGTCAATTTGCCGCTGGCCATGCTGGTGACGCTGTACACCAACCCCTTCACCATCGTTCCGCTCTACCTGCTGGCCTACCAGATCGGCCGGCTGACTATCGGCGAAAGTAACGGTTTCATCACGCCACCGGCCTTCAGCGCAACGGATTTCATTGGCTGGACGAGCGCTATGCAAACCTGGATGCTGAGCGTCGCCCAGCCGCTCGGCATCGGCCTGATCCTGCTCGCCAGCGGACTGGCCGTGGCCGGCTACTTTGCCACGCGGGCAGCGTGGCGGGCTTTCCTGATCGGCGCCTGGCGGCGCCGGAAAAAACTCAGGTCCGGAAGCGGGCGATAGCCGTCGTCAGCGCGCTCGACAGCGTGCGCAACATATCGGATGTCTCGGCATTGCCACCGGCTGCTGCGCTGTTTTCCTCGGCCATCTGGGCGATGCGCTCGACGTTCTGGGCGATCTCGGTGCTGGCGGTGGCCTGCTCGCGCAAGGCGTTGGTGATTTCAGAAACGGCGTTGAGCACTTGGCGCGACCGGTCCTGAACCTGGCCGATCGCCTCGCCGGCCAGTTGCGCCTGGGCGACCCCGGAGGCAACCCGGTGCACCCCCTCTTTCATGCTCGACACGGCCGATGCCGTGCCGGTCTGCACGGCGACGATCATGTCGGAAATTTCGTGCGTTGATTTGGCCGTGCGCTCGGCCAGCTTCCTGACCTCGTCGGCGACCACGGCAAAGCCACGGCCCGATTCGCCGGCCCGCGCTGCTTCGATGGCGGCATTGAGGGCCAGCAGGTTGGTCTGGTCGGCAATATCCTTGATCGTCCCGACGATCGTCGAAATCTGCCCGGACTGCTCGCCCAGCGCCTCGACGGCTGCGGCCGATTGATTGACGGTCAAGGCGATTCCCTGGATTTCGCTGACGACAGCCTGGACGATCTCGCCACCGCGCGTCGCCACCTCGTCGGATTCCCGAGAATAGTGCTGCGCATCCTGGGCATTCCGCGAAATATGATCGATGCCCA
>NZ_JAVHPH010000121.1:0-1079 GCF_036170495.1 Azonexus sp. | reverse complement strand
AAGTGCTTTCCGGCTCAAGCCCGCGTTCGGCGCAGAGGTGGCGGTACCAGCGGTCACCGAGGCCGACGTGGCCGATTTCGTCGCGCAAAATGATGTCGAGAAGGCGGGCGCTGTCGTGGTCGCCGACCTGTTCGAGTTTCATCTGGATCGGCGGCGTCGCGTCGAGACCGCGCGCTTCGAGCAGGCGCGGGACGAGCGCCATGCGGATGAGGGCGTCGTCGGTGGTTTTTTCGGCCATGTCCCACAGGCCGGCATGGGCCGGGAAGTCGCCGTAGTCGTAGCCGAGCGATTGCAGGCGGGCGCGCAGCCGTTGGAAATGCTCGGCTTCTTCGATGGCAACGCCGATCCAGTCGGCGTAATAGGCTTGCGGCAGGGCGCGAAAGCGGGCGGCGTGGTCGAGGGCGAGATTGATGGCCGAAAATTCGATGTGCACGATGGCATGGAGCAGCCGGGCACGACCTTCCGGCGTGCCCGGGTTGCGATTCGGAACGTCTTTATGCGGCAGCAGCTCGGGTTTGGCCGGACGGCCGCAAATCAGCGGGAGCGGCGTACCGTCATGCCAATTCAGCTGGCCGGCCTGCCAGTCAGCGGCAATTGCTACGGTCAACCGGATTTTTTGGCCAATTTCGGAAGCAGCGAGAGCCTCGGCCAGGCGGACGAAGAGCGATTCCATCAGGGCGCCGGGTTGGTGTAGCGTAGATGAATGGCATCGATCTCGGCCAGCACCTCGGGCGATAGCATCGTCTGCATGGCGGGCAGGGTTTCCTTTAACTGCGCCAGCGAGGCGGCGCCGATGATGGTGCTGGCGACGAACCAGCGCGAACGGGTAAAGCCGAGGGCCAGTTGGGTCGGCGTCAGGCCGTGTTTGTGGGCGAGTTCAACATAGGCCTGAACGGCGGGGATGACGTTGGGCTTGCTGTAACGCTGGCCGAAAGTCGGCCACAGCGTGAGGCGACCTGGGGCTTTCGGGTCGGCCAGGTACTTGCCGGTCAGGTGGCCGAAGGCGAGGGCGGAATAGGCGAGGAGGCCGACTTGCTGGCGATGGCAGACTTCGGCCAGGCCGGTTTCGAAGGTCCGGT
>NZ_JAVHPH010000120.1:0-1080 GCF_036170495.1 Azonexus sp. | reverse complement strand
ACATGGCGGGCCTTGTATTCGGTGGCGCCGAGGTTGGTCTTGATCAGTTCGTACTCGGCCTTGAGCTGGGCTTCGCTGATCGGGTGAGCCTTGACGTAGTCGGTGAGATAGGCGCGAATGAGGACGGCCTGCTTGGCGAGTTCGATCTGGCCCTGAATATTGGCGCTCTTGTCGAGGCCCTTTTTCTTGGCTTCCTGAGCGAGGATTTCGCGGCGGACGAGCTCTTCCTTGACAGCGTTCTTCAGCTCCGGCGAATCCGGGGCGCCCTGGGCCTTCTGTTCGGCAACGAAAGCGTCGTAGACGCCCTGGGAAATCGGCTGGCCGTTGACGGTGGCAAAGGCTTTGCCCTTCTCGGCAGCAAAAGCCGGGGCAGAAACGATGGCGCCAGCGATCAGCAGGGCGGCCAGACGGGAGAGCTTGAGCATGGATCTATCCTTGGGTGGAGTGAATATCGAAAAATTATACGTTGCCGGGGGTTTCGGCGCGAATGCTAAGCGCATGAATCCTGCCGCGCATCAAATCACCTGCCGCATCATAAATCATGCGATGACGGGCGATGGTACTTTTGCCGGCGAATGCCTGTGCAACAATTTGTAACTGGTAGTGGCCGCCGTCGCGCGCCCCGGCATGGCCGGCATGGCGATGGGAGTCGTCCTCGATGGCGATCGATTCCGGTTGCAGCACGGCCAGCCGCTGGCGCAGTAGTGCCATGGTTTCGGCACTCACGCCGGCAAGACCTTCTTGAAAGGCTTGATGACGATCTTTGCGTAGACGCCGGCGGCGATGTAGGGGTCGGCATCAGCCCAGGCGCGGGCGGTCTCCAACGAGGCGAATTCGGCGACGATGAGGCTGCCCGAGAAACCGGCCGGGCCGGGGTCAGGCGAGTCGATGGCCGGGCAGGGACCGGCCAGGATCAGGCGGCCTTCGGCTTGCAGGGCCTGCAGGCGCTGGACGTGGGCGGGGCGGGCGGCCAGACGCTGGTCGAGTGTGCCGGCCAGGTCTTCGGCGATGATGGCGTAGAGCATTATTTATCTTCCTCAACGTATTTTGAGAGCAGCATGCCCTGGCCGAGCACGAAGA
>NZ_JAVHPH010000119.1:0-1081 GCF_036170495.1 Azonexus sp. | reverse complement strand
TGGAAAGCATCAAGCGCATCCACCAGGCCACCGATACGCTGGAAGACCGGATCATCGAGCTCGACGGCGTCGAGATCAACCTGCTGCAACAGATCGACGCGCTCGAAGAAATTGTTGGCCGCGTTCAGGACATGCTGGTGCCGCTCGATTCTTCTCGGCAATTGCAGGCGGCGTAAGCGCCGCCAGGGCGGTGGTTGACGGTGCTTCCTACGGTCAACCGGAAAATTGGCCCAAAAATGAAAAACCCGCGAATTCCGCGGGTTTTTCGTGGGCCTGCTGAAAAACTCAGGCGCGCTTGTTGCCCGTCAGCTTTTCGTATTTGACCCACAGCATATCGGTCGTTTCGACGTGATTTTCATCCTTGGGGATGCAATCCACCGGGCAGACCTGCACGCACTGCGGTTCGTCGTAGTGGCCGACGCACTCGGTGCACTTGTTCGGGTCGATGACGTAAATTTCCTCGCCCTGGGAGATCGCCTCGTTCGGGCACTCCGGTTCGCACACGTCGCAGTTGATGCACTCGTCGGTAATAATTAGAGACATAGCTGTTGTTCCTCTCTCGGTTAAGCTGTGGTTTTCGCCCGCAGGCGCTTTTCGACACAAGGTTGCACAAATTTGCTGACATCGCCACCCAGCCGCGCAATTTCACGCACCATGGTAGCGGAGATAAACATGTATTGCTCGCCCGGCGTCAGAAACACCGTTTCGACCTCCGGATAGACGCTGCGGTTCATTCCCGCCATCTGAAATTCGTATTCGAAGTCGGAGACGGCGCGCAGGCCGCGCACGACAACCTTGGCTTCCTTTTCGTGCACGAAGTTCATGAGCAGCGAGTTGAAGCCGACGATTTCGACATTCTTGAGGTCGCCGAGGATTTCGGTGGCCATGGCAACACGCTCGGCCAGGGGGAAACGCGGCTGCTTCGACGGGCTTTCGGCGATGGCCAGGATCAGTTTGTCGAAGAGTGTCGAGGCGCGGCGGACGAGATCCTCGTGGCCCCGGGTGATCGGGTCGAAAGTACCCGGATAGATCGCTACGCGATGGTTGAGTTTGCTCAAGCTGGATTCCCGCCGGTGTCTCG
>NZ_JAVHPH010000118.1:0-5334 GCF_036170495.1 Azonexus sp. | reverse complement strand
CGCCGAGCATCTGGTGCTTGATGTTGTCGAACTGGAAGTAATCGGCCCCCAGCTCCGAAACGTGGACCAGGCCTTCGATATAAACCGTATCGAGGGCCACGAAAATACCAAAGGCCGTGACCCCGGAAATCGTCCCATCGAACTCCTCGCCGATGCGCTCCTTCATGAAGAACGTCTTCAGCCAGTTCTCGACATCGCGCGTTGCCTCGTCAGCCCGCCGCTCGGTGCTTGAACACTGCAGGCCGATGTCATCCCAGGAACGGTCCGGCGTATAGACCTCACCGGCCAGCACGGCCTTGATGGCGCGATGGACGAGCAGGTCGGGATAACGACGGATCGGCGAGGTAAAGTGCGTGTAATGCTCGTAGGCCAGACCGAAGTGGCCAACATTGTCCGGGCTGTACATCGCCTGGCGCAGCGAACGCAACATGACCGTCTGCAACAACTGGAAGTCCGGGCGCAGTTTGACCTTTTCGAGCAAGATGGCGTAATCCTTGGCGCGCGGATCGTCGCCACCACCCAGCGCCAGCCCGAACTCGCCCAGGAAGGTGCGCAGGTTGGCCAGCTTTTCCTCCGACGGTGCCGCATGGATGCGATACAGGCAGGTCTGCTTATGTTCGGCCAGGAAATCCGAAGCACAAACGTTGGCGGCCAGCATGCATTCCTCGATGATCCGGTGCGCGTCGTTGCGCACGACCGGCACGATGTTCTCGATCTTGCCCTGCTCGTTGAACAGCATCTGCGTCTCAGTCGTCTCGAAATCGATCGCCCCACGCTGACCACGCGCCTTATGCAAGGCGGCAAACAGTTTATAGAGATTCTGCACATGCGGCAGAACGCTGCGGTCGACGTCGGTTTCCGGCTCTTTTTCACCCGACAGCCAAGACCAGACAAGGTTGTAGGTCAAACGGGCATGCGATTTGAACACCGCCGGATAGAATTTGTATTTACCGATCTTGCCGGTCGAACTGATTTCCATGTCGCAAACCATGGCCATGCGCTCGACATCCGGATTCAGCGAACAGATGCCGTTCGACAGCTTTTCCGGCAGCATCGGAATCACCCGGCGCGGAAAATAGACCGAATTGCCGCGCTCCACTGCCTCACGGTCCAGCGCCATGCCCGGTTTGACGTAATGCGACACATCGGCAATCGCCACAATCAGCCGCCAGCCACGGCCCTTCTTTTCGCAATACACGGCATCGTCGAAATCGCGCGCTGTCTCACCGTCGATGGTGACCAGCGCCACATCGCGCAAATCGACACGCCCTTTCAGGTCGGCCTTGGTCACCTTGTCCGGCAAAGCCTTGTTCTCATCCAGCGCCGATTTGGAAAACTCGAAGGGCAGATCGTGCTTGCGCAGCGCGATCTCGATCTCCATACCCGGGTCAGCATAATTGCCCAGCACCTCGATGATCTTGCCGATCGGCTGTGAGAACTTGCTCGGCTGCTCGATGATCTCGACCATCACCACCTGGCCAGACTGCGGCTTGCTTTTGGCCTTTGGCTGCGGCGGCACCAGAATATCCTGCGAAATACGTTTGTTTTCCGGCGCCACGACCACGACGCCATGCTCGACAAAAACCCGTCCGACAATTCGCGTATTGACCCGCTCGGTCACCTCGACAATACCGCCCTCGGGACGCCCCTTGCGGTCAATCCCGGTAACCCGGACCAGCGCCCGGTCGCCATGCAGCACTTTCCCCATCTGGTGTTGATCGAGGAAGATGTCAGCGCTGCCGTCATCGGGAATCAGGAAGCCATAGCCATCCGGATGGCCCTGGATGCGCCCCGGCGTCAGACTGGCCCGTTCAGGCAAAATGTACGCCCCCTTGCGGTTGCGCATCAATTGCCCCTCGCGCTCCATGGCCCCCAGGCGACGCTGGAACATCTCGCGTTCGGTGGTGGTGATATCCAGCAACTCGGTCAGTTCGTTGAATTCAACAGGCCGACCTTCGTCAGCCAGCACCTGCGAGACATATTCACGCGAGGGCAAAGGGAATTCGTAGCGCGCCAATTCACGCTCGAAGAAGGGATCGGCACGACGAATTTTTGATAGTTTTTTTCTTGACATCAGTTCTTCTTTCTCTATAATGGCGGCTCTTCGCACCTGTGCCCAGGTGGCGGAATTGGTAGACGCACTAGTTTCAGGTACTAGCGGGTAACTCCGTGGGGGTTCGAGTCCCTTCCTGGGCACCAGCGATCTTGATAGAAGGCCTTGATAAAACAAGGCCTTTTTTCATTTCTGCCGCCGGGCTTCGGTAACCGGTCAAAACGTCCGATTGCCAATTGCGCAGGCATTCTCTCATAGCACATGCCTCGCCGTACTGCGGTAACAATTCCTAACACTTAGGTACATAGCAGCGGTCATCACTCTCCCTCCTAGCGCGTTACTCAGCTTACCCAAACGACAACTACGAGCCGACCCATGAAAAAGATTACCACCTTCTTTATCGCTGCCACACTGGCCATGACCGCGACGACCTCCGCCCAGGCTGACTGGGGCCACCACCATGGTGGTTACGGACATGGACATGGTTACGGACATGGACATGGTTACCGCTCCGGACCCGGCTGGGTCGGTCCGGCTGCCGTGCTGGCCATCACTGGACTAGCCATTGGCGCCGCCGTCGCCTCCCAAAACAGCTATGCCCCGGCTCCGGTTTATAGCGCCCCGCCCCGCCCGATGCCAAGAACCGACTACGGCACCTGGTACTACTGCGGTTCGTCCGGCCAATACTATCCATACACCAATGCCTGCCCGGAAGGCTGGCAAGCCGTACCGGCGCAATAAACGTGAAAACGGGCCTCAAAGGCCCGTTGACCGTCGCACCCCGGCTTTCGCTCAGTTATTGAACGGGTGCTGTTTGAGGATAGTTTCATCGCGCTCCGGACCCGTCGATACGATGGCGATCGGCACCTCGCACAACACCTCCAGGCGATTGAGATAGGCACGCGCCTCGGCCGGCAGATCTTCCCAGAGCTTCACGCCAAAGGTCGTACCGCTCCAGCCCGGCATCGTTTCGTAGATCGGCTCGCAACGAGCTACCTCGTCGGCACCTATGGGCAGCAAGTCGATGACTTTTCCATCAAGCCTGTAGCCGGTGCAGATGCTCAGTTCCTTGAGGCCATCGAGCACATCCAGTTTCGTGATACACAGCCCGGTCAGACCGTTGATACGACCCGAACGACGCAGTGCTGCAGCATCGAACCATCCGCAACGCCGCTTGCGGCCGGTAACCGTACCAAACTCACGACCAACCTGCGACATCTGGTAACCCGGAACGCCTGCGGTCTCGATATCCAGCTCACTGGGGAACGGACCACCACCGACGCGAGTGCAATAAGCCTTGGTTATACCCAGCACGTAATGCAACATGCCCGGGCCAATACCCGAACCAGCAGCAGCCTGGCCAGCAACGCAGTTCGACGAGGTAACAAACGGGTAGGTGCCATGGTCGATGTCGAGCAAGGTACCTTGCGCGCCTTCGAACAGCAGGTTAGAACCAGCCTTATTGGCGGCGTAAAGCGCCGCTGAAACATCGGTCACCATTGGCCGAATCTGCTCGGCATCGGCCATTGCCTGATCGTAAACCATCTGAAAATCAACCGCTGGCGCCTTGAAATACTGGGTCAGCACAAAGTTGTGATATTCCAGCACTTCCTTCAGTTTCTCGGCAAAACGTTCAGGATGGAACAGGTCATAGACGCGCAGACCACGGCGGGATACCTTGTCCTCATAGGTTGGGCCAATACCCTTTCCGGTCGTGCCAATCTTCTTGTCATCCGACTTGGCGCCTTCGCGAGCCTGGTCAATGGCCGAGTGATACGGGAGAATCAGCGGACATCCCGGGCTGATTTTCAGGCGTGAACGAACGTCTATGCCTCCCTTTTCCAACTCGACGATTTCTGACAGCAAATGATGAATATCGAGCACGACGCCGTTGCCGATGTAGCATTCGACGCCATCACGCACGATGCCAGACGGAACGAGATTCAGCTTGTACACCTGTTCGCCAACGACCAGCGTATGGCCAGCATTATGGCCCCCCTGAAAACGCACGACCCCTTTGGCATGGTCGGTCAGCCAGTCGACGATCTTACCCTTACCCTCGTCGCCCCACTGCGTACCCACCACGATGACATTCTTAGCCATTTCTTAGTCCTCTTGTATTGCTTCAATAATCCAGTGTTCGCCGACCAGCGCTAGTTTTCGGTCGCAGACCGGTCCTTCGCAGGCTGTTTCGCCTGGCAGCAGCTGGACAACTATTTCGCCCTGTTCGCGTAGCGCAGCGATATGGGCGGCGAGGCGTGCATCGTGCCCGGCATGCGGCGCCAAAATTGCGCCGGACAACAACTTGCCAGCAGGCGCCAAGCGCGCCACTTCTCGCAAATCCATCGAAAAACCGGTGGCCGGGCGAGCCCGACCAAATGCCTTCCCGGCGCCATCGTAGCGACCGCCCATGGCGATCGCCACCGGGTAGCCCGGACAGTAGGCGGCAAAGACGACTCCATTGTGATAGTGGTAACCGCGCAGGTCGGAAAGGTCGATCGAAAAAGGCAGTTCAGGCGCAGCGGCGAGCAGGTGATGCAGACCATCCAGAGCAGCTGAAATCGTCGGCAATGCGGGCAACTCTAGCGCAGCCCTGGCCAGAACTTCGGCACCGCCGTACAGATGTGGCAAACGCAGAAGTGCCTCGCGATAGGGTGATGGAACATCGACGCAGGCTTCTTCCAGACCCGGCAGGTCTTTCGCCTGCAGGAGACTCAGGACAGCACCCTCTGCTTCCTGCGGCAACCCGGCTGCCTCAGCCAAGGCCTGGAAAATACCGACGTGACCAAGATCAATACGAGTAACAGGAAGTTTTAGCTGCTGAAAAGCCCCAGCCATTAGGCGAATGACATCAAGGTCAGCCTCGATCCCCACATAGCCATAGAGCTCAGCGCCAATCTGGAGGGGCTCGCGACCAGCTGAAATTGTCGCTGGCAAAGTATGCAGGACACTGCCGCAATAGCATAAACGGGTTACGCCTTGATGGTTGAGCAGATGCGCATCAACACGCGCCGCCTGGGGCGTAATGTCGGCACGAACCCCCATGGTCCGACCAGAAAGCTGATCAACCAGTTTAAACGTTCGCAGTTTCAAATCCTGACCAGCGCCGGTCAGCAGCGACTCCAGGTATTCCAGCATCGGCGGCATGACCAGTTCATAGCCACAGCCGCGAAAATGGTCAAGAATGGTTCGACGCAGGTTTTCAATGCGCGCCGCTTCTGCAGGGAGGGCGTCGGAAAGGTATTCAGGTAACAGCCAGTTCATGAGAAAACAATCAGTAG
>NZ_JAVHPH010000117.1:0-1085 GCF_036170495.1 Azonexus sp. | reverse complement strand
CCCTTTATCCGCCAGCCCCTGCGTTGCTCGGCACCTTCCAAGGGGCCCGGTAAACAGCCGCGTGCCCAACCAGTGGCGCGGTCATTCCCACGTAGGCGGGAATCCAGCAGGAGTATGGACTCCCGCTTCGCCCGCCGCGAAGCGGAGTCCCGGGTGTGTCGAGGCCGCGGGAGTGACGGGGATGGGGTGGGTGCGACTAAATGATGGATTTCATTTTTGGCCGTTTTTTCCGGTTGACCGTGGGAATGTAATTTTTGCTCGAACTGGTCGAGCACGGACGCTTTTGGGCCCCTTGAGAGGCGCTGAGCAACGCAGGCGGGCCGGGGGCCTTCGGCTGGCGTTGTCTGAGCCGTAGGCGAGTTTAGCCAGCCGCCCGGCCCGACGAGTAGCGGAAGGAACCCGAAGGGCGCCGACCCAGGGTCGCCTTTTCTTTGCTTACTTTCTTTTGGCGAAGCAAAAGAAAGTAAGACGCCCCGCAAGGGCGGAACCCCATGCCAACTAACCCAAACTTTAGGCCACATCCTTATACCGCCCATAGGTATAGTGCGCCGCACAAGCCCCCTCCGACGACACCATGCACGACCCCACCGGATTCTCCGGCGTACAGACCGTCCCGAAGATCTTGCAGTCCTGCGGCCGCTTGACCCCGCGCAGGATCGCCCCGCACTCGCAGGCCTTGTGATCGGCCACCGACTGATAGCCCAGCGGAAAACGCTTTTCAGCATCAAATTCGGCGAACTGGCCACGAATGCGCAACGCCGAGTAGGGCAACACGTTCAACCCCCGCCATTCAAAATTCTTCCGCATCTCGAACACTTCGGCGACCAACGCCTGCGCCTTCTTGTTGCCATCACGGTCAACGGCGCGCGAGAACTCGTTCTCGACCTCGGCCCGGCCTTCATTGACCTGGCGGATCAGCATCTTGATCGCCTGCATCACGTCGAGCGGCTCGAAGCCGGCGATGACCACCGGCTTCCTGTATTCCTCGGCGAAGAACTCGTACGGTCGACTGCCAATAATGGTCGAAACGTGGGCCGGGCCGATGAAGCCGTCGAGCGGCACGGTGCCCCACTGGCGCACTTCCG
>NZ_JAVHPH010000116.1:10417-22742 GCF_036170495.1 Azonexus sp. | reverse complement strand
ACCAGCAAACCGAAGGCGGTCAGTTGACCGGCGGCGCTGCCCGAGCATTCAAAGATCTGCCACTCGGTGCGGCGCAGACCTTGTTGTTTGGCAAAGTCGTTAATGGCGGCCTTGAGCGCCTTGCCGTCGTGCTGGCGAGCGTTGAGCGTCAGGGCCGCGCCGTGCGCCGCGACAGCGGCCAGCTTGTCGTCATCGACATCGATCGCCACCACCTGGGCACCAAAGGCATGTGCCACTTGCACACAATAGCCGCCAACACCACCGGCACCGACCACAATCGCCAGACCGCCGGGCGTGACACCGGCGCGGCGCACCGCTTGGTACGGCGTGGTGAGCGCGTCGGCCACAATGGAGACTTGCGCCAGGCTCAGACCGGCGCTGGCCAGGCGGCTCTCATCGACTTCACACAGACCACGGCCGGGAACGACGATGTGTGAGGCAAAACCACCCTGAATGTCGTTGCCGGGCATTTTCTGCGCGCGGCAAATCGGTTGCAGGCCGCGCTGGCACAGATCGCATTCGCCGCAGGGCAGCACCGCCGGAATGATGACCGCTTTGCCCAACCAGTGTTGGGTTGCAGCACCGGCGGCGACGACGCGACCGCTGATCTCGTGACCGAGTGTGAGCGGCAGCGCAGAATTGGTGCGCACGCCGTCATAGTAGAAGCCAAGATCTGTATGGCAAACGCCGCAGCCGGCAACCGCCACCACGACTTCAGTGGGGCCAGGTTCGGCCACAAAGGTAACGCGCTCGAGAGGCGCGCCGGCTTGATTCATTTGCCAGCGATAGGCGTTGATGCTCATGAATTCATCTCCTGTCATAGTGCCGATCAGCTCGATCTGCGTTATTTACCGGCTTTATCTCTTCTCTTTGCGTGCCGGACGCCTGCCTGATGGTGCTCAAGCCTGGTGCTGACGGGATATGTCGCAGGCTTAGGTGTAGCATTCATCCGACGTAGTGCATTATAGTGCAGTTTTTGACGAATGAGTGCACTATTTTTTAGTATTCGTTCAAAATCAAAATCCCCGCAGCAAGCTGCGGGGTATGGGACATCCGAATGGGTCCAGCAGGAGCCAGCCCATGGTCGGAACTGGCCGTGTCAACGCACGGTGTGGTGACTGGGTGAGGCCGGGTGCTTGGGTCAGGTCACCTGGCTTTGGGGCGAAATGCGTGCGCCTGCGGTGCGGGCGTGCTCAGGCCTCAATCTCACGCGTGGTTGCTTGAAGCAGAAATTGAATCGATCAAATGCCCGCTGCTGGCGTTGCAGGGACGCGACGACGCATACGGTTCGCCGAAACAGATCCACAGCATCGCGCGTCACGCTGTCCAGACTCAAGGGCTTGTGTTAGACCACTGCGGCCACTGCCCGAAGCGCGATCAGCCAGAAATCCTGATCAGTAGCGCCTCTGCTTTTTCAAAAGGTTCTACGATGTCAGGGCCATGAAAACCGGCGTCGGCGCTCAAATTCGCCAGCGTGGCGCGGCATCTGCCCGGTGCGACAGCCCACTGCGGCGTCAATGGGCCAAGCAAACCTTGCCAAACTGCACCCCGCTCTTGAGGTAAGCCATCGCCTCCTTGAGCTCTTCAAAACCAAAGATTCGATCCACGACGGGTTGAATCTTATGTTGGTCAATGGCACGAATCATGGCTTCGAATCCATCCCGGTGACCCACGGTAACACCTTGAAGTCGTACCTGCCGCGTGACGATCAGTCCCAATGAAGTCGTCATGGTACTTCCAGACAAAATGCCGATCATGGCGATCGTGCCGCCGGGTCGAATGCAACGCAGCGATTGTGGCAAGGTCTTCTCGCCACCAAGCTCAATGATCAAGTCATAGCCGCGACCCAAGGTAATGTCGCGCGTTGCTTTGGCCCACTCTGGCACGGCGCGGTAATTAATCACCGCATCTGCCCCCAATTGCCGCACGCGAGCCATCCGCTCCTCGCTCGACGTGATGACCGTGATATGGGCGCCAAGAAGCTTGGCAAATTGAACCGCAAACAGAGCCACGCCCCCACAGCCCTGGATCAGCACGCGATCACCCGGTTTAAGGGCACTGCCGGAAGTCAATGCGCTCCAGGCGGTCAGCGCCGCGCAGGGCAAACTGGCGGCTTGGGCGTCTGTCAGGTGCGCGGGAACTTTGACCACGCCGTGTTCTGACAAACACATGATTTCCGTCATGGTTCCATCGATCGGGCCGCCCAGTGACTGGGTCAGTCGTTCCAGGTCAGGCGCACCGCCGATCCAATTCTGGAAGTAAGTCGGACAAACCCGCTCGCCAACCGTCACCCGGCGCACATCAGGACCCACTTCGCACACGGTACCCACGCCGTCAGAAATGGGTATCAGCGGCAAGCTGCCGGTATAACTGCCATAGCCGCGCTCGGGAACAACCAGGTCGCGGTAATTGAGCGACGAGGCATGCATCCGGACCAGCACCTGCCCGGGTCCAGCGGTGGGTTGGGGGCGTTGCGATAGTTTGAGGTTATGCAAACCCCAATCACCTTCAATTTGAAATACGCGCATGAAATTCCTTCACAAATTACGGCTCACAGCGGCCTGCTTGAAGTCGCTCTGATGATGCCTAATTCAGCATCGATGGTCAATACATATTCCGGTGAATCGCCACAACACCGGTGCAACCGTGGCCTGGGCAGTAGGTGGCCACAGCAGCGCCTATGACGGGGTTCGCAAAAACAGGCGACGCACCAGCGCGCGCAACCAGACATGCGCCGGGTCATCGGTGGCACTCTTGTGCCAGACCATGCTGACGTCGTAGCGTGGACCATGGTCTGGCAGCCCCCAGATGCGCACGTCGTAGCGCGGCGCCAGCGAATTGGCATACATCAACGGCACAATGGCCAGCAGGTCGCTGTGAGTCACCAGTTCTGGCAAAGCACCGTAGTGACGCGCGTGCACGACGATGCGGTCATTGAGTTGTAACTTGTTCAACATCAAGTCCACACTGCCATGAAGTGTGGCTGCGGGTGACGCCACGGCCAAGGATGCCGCCGCCAGTTGACGCGGTGTCAAGTTGGCTGCGGTACGGCCTTTGGCGGGGCGCCAGTTGCTTGCCGTGATGGCCACAAAGTTTTCCTGAAACAGCCGTTCACTGGCGATCGAGATGTGCCCCGGATTGAGGATGCCAATCGCCAGGTGGACGTCCTGTGCTTCCAGCGCGGCACTGACCTGCGTTGAGGGCACCGCCACATTGCCGAGCTGGCTGTGCGGAGCCTCGACGCGAAAGGCTTGCGCCAGCGCCGGCAAAAACATCATTTCACCGAGGTCTGACAACGACAAACGCCAGCGCACCGTGCTGCTGGCGGGCTCGAACTCCTCGGTACTGAGCACCGTGGTCTCCAGACTCTGAAGTTGTGCCATCAAGGCCGGGACAATGCGCTGTGCCTTGCGTGTGGGGTGCAGACCACTGCTCGAGCGCACAAACAATGCGTCGTCAAAAAAGGCGCGCAGGCGCGCCAGCGCATTGCTGGTCGCTGGTTGCGACAGCGCCAGTTGGCGCGCCGCCAGGGTCACCGACCCAAGGCGATAAACCGCGCACAACACCCGCAACAGGTTGAGATCAAGGTGCCGGAACCGAGCCATGCTAATTCCTCTAATATCTTTTTGGTGAATGTATCTGATTTTCAAAATCAATTTGACGAATGTATAAATTCAACTTACATTGAGCTTGCGACAGGGCCTCACTACCCACAAAACAACGCGGTACTCTGTCAGGCACCAGGTGCGCAACAGAGTCCTGAAGGAGACAACAACTTGCTTGAGATCATTATCCAGGGCCGCGGCGGCCAGGGCGCACAGACTGCCGGCAATCTGCTGGCCAGTGCATTCCATGCGCAAGGACTGCACGTGCAGTCCTTTGCCAGCTACGGTGGCGCGCGCCGTGGTACCCCCGTGAACTCCCACCTGCGGGTTGACGATCGGCCGATCCGGCTGCGTTGCGACATAGAACGTGCCGACGCCATTTTGTGCTTCGATGCCAGCTTGCTCGAAGGCCGATTGCTGGCAACTGCTGACGAGCACACTCTGATTGTGACCAATTCGACCCGAAGTGTTGCCGAATTTGCCAGCATCCTGCCGGGCAAACGGGTGATACCGATTGACGCCTTGTCGATCGCCCGCCAGCAGGGGCTCGGGCGCATCGTCAACTCGGCCTTGCTGGGCGCCCTGGCCCGGGCCATCAAGGCGCCATCGCTAGAGGTACTAACCCAGACGCTGGTGGACAACGCACCCAAGCAACACGATGAAAACATCGCCGCGTGCACGCAAGGCTACCACTGCGCCGAACGACTGCTGCTGGAGACTACCCCATGAACGCGCCGATTCCTGCGATTTGGACAACTGGCAGTACCGACGTCATCAAAACCGGCACTTGGCGCGCCTCACTGGCCCAACACATCAAGGCGCCCGCACCCTGCCACGGCGCCTGCCCCGTCAACGGCGACATCGCCGAGTGGATCGGTTTGGCAAGAGCGCGTGACTTGCAAGGGGCCTGGCAAGTGCTAACCCGCCACAATCCCTTTCCATCGATTGCCGGACGCATTTGCCACCATCCTTGCGAAACCGCCTGCAATCGCGGCGGTTACGACCAGGCGCTGTCCATTTGCAAGCTGGAGCGCTTTGTCGGCGACCAGGCCTTGGCCCAGGGCTGGGCGTTTGCGCCGGCCGCACAGCCCCAAAGCGGTAGCGTGGCTATCGTGGGCGGCGGTCCATCTGGTTTGTCGGCCGCGTTTCAGTTGCGTCGTCTGGGCTATGCGGTAACCCTTTATGAGGCGCAAGCCGAACTGGGCGGACTGATGCGTTATGGCATACCCGCTTACCGACTTGCACGCCCTGTGCTCAACAGCGAGATTGCACGCATTGTGGCCATGGGTGTGGAGGTTCACTGCAACTGCCGGATTGACACCGCCGAAGGCTTTGCCCGTCTGCGCGAGCAACACGATGCGCTTTACCTGGCACTGGGCGCGGCGCGCAACAAACGCCTGCCCACACTGGACTACAGCCAGCCGTGGGTGTGCGACGGTGCCGCTTATCTGTGGGCTGTGGCTGCAGGCAAGCCAGTGCCTCTGGGCAAGCGCTTGGTAGTGATCGGCGGCGGCAGCGCCGCACTCGATGCCGCCCGCAGTGCGCGTCGGCTTGGCCATGAGGTCACGCTGTTGGCGCTGGAGCAGCGCACTCAAATGCCGGCGCAGACCGATGAAGTAGTCGAAGCACTGGAAGAGGGCATCACCTTGATGGACGGAGCACGCCTGGATGAAGTCACAGACGGCGGTGCCAAGGGCATCACCCTGCACTGCACCAAGGTCGCCTTTGTTGCCGGCAGCCAGCGCGGCCAGTTCACGCTGCAACCGATTGCCGACAGCAGCTACAGCTTTGACGCCGACGCGATCATCATCTCCATTGGCCAGGACCCCGACCTCTCGGTTTTGGGGGCAGGCTTTGCTGCGGCGGGCGGATTGCTCCAGACCGATGCCCGGTTTGCTACCAGTACCGCAGGCGTCTTCGCTGGCGGTGACATGACCAGCATGGCGCGCTTTGTGACGGAGGCCATTGGCATGGGCAAGCGGGCAGCGCAGGCCATTGCAGGCGAACTCCAGCAACAAGGAAAGGGGGCGAATTTTGCACTCGACGAGCGCTACGGTGACCACCCCCTGGTGCCCCTGGCTGCCATCAGCACCTACTACCACCCAACGCGCGAGCGTGCCAAGACCGGGCTGCTTGACGCCCGGGAACGCCTGAGCCGCGACGTCGAGGTGCAACTGGGACTGGAGTTTGAGCAGGCGCTGGCCGAAAGTGAACGTTGTTTTTCCTGCGGCACGTGCATCAACTGCGACAACTGTGTGGTGTATTGCCCCGACATGGCCGTCAAACGCATTGGCGACGGCTACCAGGTTCTGACCGACTACTGCAAAGGCTGCGGCATGTGCGTCAAGGAATGTCCAACCGGGTCCATGATGATGCAGGAGGAACTGCGATGAGTGCTTCAAGCCAATCCATGCTGCTGACCGGTAACCAGGCGGTGGCCTGGGGTGCCCGCTTGGCACGTCCGCGGGTCGTTCCGGTGTATCCGATCACACCGCAAACGCCAATTCTTGAGCAATTGACGGCATTCCAGGCTGCGGGTGAATTCGACGCTGAAATCATCACGCCCGAGTCGGAGCATTCGGTGATGTCAGCTTGCATTCCAGCCTCGCTGGTGGGGACGCGGGTTTTTACCGCCACCGCTTCGCAGGGCATCCTGTTGATGCACGAATTGCTGCACTATGCCAGCGGTGCGCGGGCACCGATTGTGCTGGCCAACGTCAACCGCACCGTCGCTTCTCCCTGGGCCTTCTGGCCGGATCAAACCGACAGTCTGGCGCAACGCGACACCGGCTGGATCCAGTACTACGTGGAGAGTGCCCAGGAAGCGCTTGACACGGTGCTTCAGGCCTATCGTGTGGCCGAGCAGGTGCTCGTCCCGGCGATGGTCAATCTGGATGCGTTTTACGTGTCGCACGCGCTTGAGCCGGTGCTGGTGCCGTCGCAAGATCAGGTGGACCGCTATTTGCCGGCGTTTGATCCACCGCACCGGCTTGACACCGACAAGGTGGAATCCTGGGGCAACGTGGTGACGCAGGACATGTTCTACCGCCACCGCCAAAATCTGGCCGAGGCCATGGCGCGGGTGCCGGCGCTGGCGGCGCAGGCCGACCATGAATGGGCCCAACTGACCGGGCGCAGCCATGGCGTCATTGAACGCTACCGTTGCGACGGTGCCAGCAGCGTGATTGTCACCATGGGCAGCATGTGCGGTACCGCGCGCGAGGCGGTCGATGCCATGCGCGCGGCCGGCCAGGCGGTGGGTCTGGTCAAGCTGCGTCTGTTCCGGCCGCTGCCGGTCGTCGGACTGCGCGAGGCCCTCGGCGGGGTGGACGACATCATCGTGCTGGATCGCAACTACTCGCCGGGCTACGGCGGCGTGTTGCACCAGGAACTGCGTGCAGCGCTCTACGACCTTGCGGTCAGACCGCGCATTCATGGCCTGCTGGCCGGTGTCGGTGGTGTCAACGTGCCACCGAAAAAGATTATCGAGTTTGTCAACCAGACCCGTCAAAACGAATCACTGCCAGAGTCGCAGTGGGTGAGGTAAACCATGATACAGATTGAACATGCCAACCAGGAACCCATGTTGTGCTCCGGGCACGCTGCCTGTCCGGGCTGCATCGACGCCCTGTCGGCGCGCCATGTGCTCGCGGCCATGGGGCCCAAAACGATGGCGGTGATTCCGCCCTCCTGCATGGCCATCATTGCCGGAGCACAGCCCTATAGTTCACTGCGCATCCCGGTCTATCAACCCACGCTGGAATCAAGTGCCGCAGCCGCCACAGGCTTGCGCCGTGCACTCGACGCCAAAGGCCAGCACGATACCCAGGTGATCGTACTGGCGGGCGACGGCGGCACCTACGACATCGGCTTTCAATGTCTGTCTTCGGCGGCCGAGCGCAACGAGAACTTCATCTATTTCTGCCTCGATAACGAGGGTTACATGAATACCGGGGCACAGAAGTCCTCCTCCACGCCCCATTTCGCTCGCACTGGATCGACCCCTTTAGGCAAAACATCACGCAAAAAAAATCTCACCGAAATCATGGCCGCTCACCGGGTTCCCTATGTAGCCACCGCCAGCGTAGGCCACCTGCCGGACCTGCTGCGCAAGGTGGAAAAAGCCAAACAGATGCAGGGCACGCGCATCATCACACTGCTGATTCCGTGCATGGACGGCTGGGGTGTGGCCGACGACGCCGGTCTGAAGACGGCCCGCTACGCGGTGGAATCGGGCGCCTTTCCCCTGTACGAGGTTGAGGATGGTCACAAATACACGCTCAATCACACGACCAAAACCAGACCGGTTGCCGACTACCTGGCCCTGCAGCGACGTTACCGCAACATGGCAAGTGCCGACATAGAAACCCTGCAAGCCGAGATTGACGATGGCTGGGCGACTTTGCAGGAGCGCGCCTCACGCAGCGCCAAAGTTGCTACCTTGACGCCGCTCTCAACGTGATTTTCAGAAGGATTCCACATGAGTCTTGAAGCCAGCAATGTGCGCAAGGTTCCGACCTACTGCTACCAGTGCGTGGCCGGACCTGACTTGCTCACGGTCAAAGTGGAGCAAGGGGTCGCGACCGAGGTCGAGCCAAATTTCTGCGCCGCCAATGTTCACCCAGGCGCCGGCAAGGTCTGCGTCAAGGCGTATGGGCTGGTGCAAAAAACCTACAACCCAAACCGGGTGCTGACACCGATGAAGCGCAGCAACCCGTTGAAAGGTCGCGATCAGGACCCGGGCTTTGTGCCAATCTCGTGGGATGAGGCTTTTGATCTGATCACGACCAAGCTCAACGCCATTCGCGCCGAGGGCCTGCTCGATGCCAGTGGCTACCCGCGCGTGGCGGCCAGTTTTGGCGGCGCCGGCACGCCGCAGTATTACATGGGCACCTTGCCAGCGTTTCTGGCGGCCTGGGGGCCGGTTGACATGGGTTTTGGCTCCGGCCAGGGTGTCAAGTGCTACCACTCCGAACATCTGTATGGCGAGTTCTGGCACCGTGCTTTCATCGTTGCGCCCGACACGCCGCTGTGTAATTACCTGATTTCCTGCGGCTCCAATGTGGAGGCCTCGGGCGGGGTGGTCGGGGTCTGGCGCCATGCCGCAGCACGCGTGCGCGGCATGCAGCGCGTGCAGGTCGAGCCGCATCTCTCGGTTACCGGCGCCTGCTCGGCGCAATGGGTACCGATCAAACCCAAAACCGACGCCGCCTTTCTCTACGCGCTCATTCATGTGCTGTTGCACGAACTGCCGCGCACCAGCCTGGACCTGGCGTTTCTGGCAACACGCACTGCATCGCCTTATCTGGTCGGTCCACACGGTTATTACCTGCGTGACCGCATCAGCCGCAAGCCGCTGGTCTGGGATTTGGCCAGCCGCAGCGCGCGTGTGCATGACAGCGCTGATTTGCAGGAAGCGATTGAAGGCAGCTACCAGGTCGATGCCATCGAAATCGGCCCTGATGACGATATTCTGGCTGAAGGCGTCCTCACCGGTAGCACCGCTTTTGCCAAGTTGCTCGAGCATATGCGGCCCTACTCACCCGAATGGGCGCAGCAGATTTGTGACATTCCGGCACAGAAGATACGCAAGATTGCCAATGAATTCTCTGAACACGCTTGCATCGGTCAGACCATCGAAATTGACGGTCATACCCTGCCTTATCGGCCGGTTGCCGTGACACTGGGCAAGACCGTCAACAGCGGCTGGGGCGGCTTTGAGTGCTGCTGGGCGCGTACCCTGCTGGCCACGCTGGTGGGTGCGCTGGAGGTGCCCGGCGGAACCATTGGCACAACGGTGCGCCTGGTGCGACCCATGTCGCAGCGCCACGAGAGCGTCCAACCCGGCCCCGACGGTTTTATGGACTTTCCGCTTAACCCAACCGACAAAGCCCATTGGTCGCCCAACCCGAACATTCGCAACGCCTACCGCACGATGGTGCCGCTGGCAGCCAATGGCCCCTGGAGCCAGGCGCTGGGGCCCACCCATTTTTCGTGGCTGTTTCTCGATGAAACACCCAAAGGCCTGCCGCGCGTCACACTGCCCGATGTCTGGTTCCTGTACCGTACCAATCCGGCCATTTCGTACTGGGAAACCGACAAGCTGGCTGAGAAAATGGCGCGCTTTCCGTTCGTCGTCGCTTTTGCTTACACGCTCGACGAAACGAACCATTTTGCCGATATTTTGCTGCCCGATGCGACTGACCTTGAGAGCCTGCAATTGATGCGCCTGGCCCCGACCAAGTATCAGGAACAGTATTGGGAGTACAGCGGTTTCGCGCTGCGCCAGCCGGCCATTCAAAGTCGAGGCGAAGTACGCGACATGACCGACATCGCCAGCGAACTGGCGGCGCGCACCAAGCTCACCGACAAATACATCGCCGCCATCAACAAGGGCGCTGGCGGTGTACCGCTCAAAGGCGACTACGGCGATTTTTCACTCGCCACCGACCAGCGCCACAGCACGCAGGCCATCTGGGATGCCGTTTGCCGCGCTGCCAGTTCTGAGGTCAGCGATGGCGTTGACGCGCATGGTTTGGACTGGTGGAAAGAGCACGGCCTGGCAATGCGGCCTTTTGCGCGTAGCCAATGGTATCTGGATCAGACCATGGTCCAGCACGGCTTGCGATACGAGTTGCCTTACCAGGAACGGCTGCTGCGCGTGGGCACCGAGCTGGGTCGCCGCCTGCACGAGAACGACATGCACTGGTGGGACGAACAACTTAAGGAATACCAGGCGCTGCCGATCTGGAAGAACTTTCCGGCGCTGTGGGAAGCCATCATCGCAGAGACTGGCGCTAGCTCACAGGACTATCCGTTCTGGCTGCTCACCGCACGCAGCATGCAATACGCCTGGGGTGCCAATGCCGGCATCCAGTTGATGCGTGAGGTGGCAGGCAACGTCACCGGCCATCGCGGCGTTGTGATGAACACGCAGGCCGCGCAACAGCTCGGTATTGCTGACGGCGATGCCATTGAAATATCCACGCCCAAGCGCAGCGTCAGAGGCCGCGCCGTGGTGCGCCAAGGCATCCGCCCCGACACACTGCTGCTGATCGGCCAGTTTGACCACTG
The DNA here is from genome assembly GCF_036170495.1 of Azonexus sp. GTDB lineage: Bacteria > Pseudomonadota > Gammaproteobacteria > Burkholderiales > Rhodocyclaceae > Azonexus. The sequence goes on along the minus strand of NZ_JAVHPH010000116.1, from coordinate 12,063 downwards.
GAAAACGCCGTTGGCAAAAGACTTTGGCATGCCCAGCCTGAACTCGCTGGCCAACATGTCGCTGGCGCTGACCGATGCCACCGGCTCCGGCGCCGACATTGTGCGCGTCAAAATCTGCCGCGCTACGGAGGTGACGGCATGACACGCTGGGCCATGACCGCTGATTTGCGTCGCTGCGTTGGTTGCCAAACCTGCACGGCATCTTGCAAGTTGACCAACGCCACACCACCTGAAGTGCAATGGCGTCGCGTGCTTGACATGGAGTTTGGCACGTACCCCGATGTCAAACGCGTTTTTGTGCCGGTGGGTTGCCAGCACTGCGCCGAGCCACCGTGCATGACGGTTTGCCCGACCTTGGCAACCAAGCAGCGCGCCGACGGCATTGTGACGATTGATTACGACTTGTGCATCGGTTGTGCGTACTGCATCGTCGCTTGCCCTTATCAGGCACGCTACAAAACGCCAGTGGCCACTTTTGCATACGGCACGGCCACCGAGAGCGAAAAGAAAAACGCTCACCCGGAACGGCTGGCGGTGGCGACCAAATGCACTTTTTGTGTCGATCGCATTGATGCCGGGTTGGCTGCCGGGCTCAAGCCCGGTGTAGATCCGGCCGCCACCCCAGCCTGCGTCAATTCCTGCATTGCCGACGCGCTGGCGTTTGGTGACCTGGATGATCCAGACAGCAAGGTATCCAAGCTGCTGGCTGAGAACCAGAGTTTTCGCATGCACGAAGAACTCGGCACCCAGCCGGGTTTTCATTATCTTTGGGACAAGGTGGACACATGAGCAAGCACCCGGCTTTTGGACCCAATCCCTGGCTGCAAACCAGTTGGGACTGGCGCGCTGCTGGCAATTTCATCGGCGGCGGCGTTGGTGTCGGCCTGCTGGTTGTAAGTGCCCTGCTGGCCGCACCGGGCGAGGGCGCAGCGTTATTCAGCAACTGGCTGCTGTTGCTGTCACTGGCCCTGATTGGGCTGGGGCTGCTGTGCGTCTGGCTTGAGATCGGTCGGCCGCTGCGGGCACTCCACGTCTTTTTCAACCCGCGCACTTCGTGGATGTCACGTGAATCCTTGGTCGCGCTGCTGCTGTTCCCGGCCGGGCTGCTGGCGCTGTTGAACGTGGCTGGCCTGCTCTGGGTCACGGGCGCGCTGGCACTGCTTTTTCTGTACTGCCAGAGCCGCATGCTGCCGGCCACCAAGGGCATTCCAGCCTGGCGTTCGCCGCGGCTCACAGCGCTCATGTTCAGCACCGGGCTGTGCGAAGGCTGTGGCGTCTTTGTGCTGCTGGGTCACTGGCACGGCGGCGTGAGCAGCGCTGCACAGGCCCTGTTCCTGGTGCTACTGGTTGCGCGGTTGGCCATCTACTGGCGCTACCGCGCCTCGGTTGAATCCAACCTGGCACCGTCGGCCCGCGCCGCGCTCAATCAGGCTGCACGCACGTTGTTGCTGGGCGGCACCATTGCCCCGCTGCTGCTGCTTCTGGCCGCCAATGTCGTTGGGACCAATGGCACTGACTTTTTGCTGGCCCTGGCCGGTGCCGGCGCAGCTTTTTCTGGTGCCAATTTCAAATACGCCCTGATCACCCGTGCCAGCTTCAATCAGGGCTTTGCCCTGACCCAGTTGCCAGTGCGCGGCGTCAGAAGC
>NZ_JAVHPH010000116.1:0-10317 GCF_036170495.1 Azonexus sp. | reverse complement strand
AAATCCCGTTGCATGGCGGGCGCCGACAGCCGGGTGTGCGACGCCACCGCGTTGAGCGCGGCCACGGTCACGCCTTTGCTGTTGCGCAGCGGAACGGCGATCGCATGAACACCGAGTTCATGTTCTTCGCTGGCCAAACAAAAATCGTCCCGGCGGATTTTCTCGATGAGCGCCCGAAACGCGCGCGCATCGACGGTGGTCAGTGCTGTCATACGCTGCAGATGGCGCCCTTTCATCCACTCATTAAAGGCCTTCTTGGTCTTGGCGGCCAGCAACACGCGACCGGTCGAGGTGACGTGAGCCGGGAGTCTGGCGCCCAGGTGCAGGCCGTAGGCAATCACGCGGCCACCGCCGGGGGACGAAGGGTTGCGATCGTTGCCACAGCGAGCAATGACCACCACCTCATCTGCGTCCAGAATCACCGCAGAAAACGACTCCTTTGCCTGAACTGCCAGCCGGTTCAATGTCGGCTGCAGCGTACGCGGCAAACGAGCCGACGCCAGGTAGCTGCCGGAAAAGCGCAGCACCTTGCTGGTCAGCCAAAAGTAGCTTCCGTCAGTTTCCAGATACCCGAGGTGCGCCAGGGTGAGCAAGTGACGGCGCGCGGCGGCGCGCGTCAGACCCGTGCGCTCGGCGGTCAGCGTGGCATTGAGGTGCTGATGCTCGGTATCAAAGCTCTCCAGAACGGCCATGCCTTTGGCCATCCCTTCTATCAAGTCGGCCTTGGCAATGGTCATGGGTTAGCTCCGTTTTGTACTCAATTAATTGTGCGACTATCGCACAATTGGTGCAATCATCGCACACTTGTTCAACGTCACACCTTGCAACCGCAAGATAAAAGTCTAACCTTGGCGTCATCACAACAGGAGTGCATATGAGAAGACAAGTGGCAAGCATCGGCACCACAGCGGCCCCACTGGAACGACCGCACGCAGGCGCCGGGCAGTCGGTAGCAGTTGGCTGGCACCATGCCAGGTCGATCCAGCATCAAATCTTGTTCTGTGAAGGAAAGAACTTATGACCACCCATAGCGTGTCGCTGGTCATCGCCGGCAGTGGTGGGGCTGGCGTTGTGACGGCCGGCTCCCTGCTGCTGAACGCGGCCGCCAAAACCGGCTGGTATGCCTTGATGAGTCGCTCATCCGGGCCGCAGATTCGGGGCGGCGAGGCAGCCACCATGTTGCGTTTTGCCACCCGGCCGATCCTGTCGCAGGATGACAGCTTCCACCTGCTGATGGCCATTGACTGGGACAACATTGGCCGTTTTTCGGCTGAAATCCCCTTCACCGGCAACAGCCTCATCGTCGGTGACCCGGCACACGGGCCGTGCCCGGCCGCGCTGCTGGCCGCCCAGCCGCGCCAGGCCGCACTGGCGCTGACCGACATCGCCGAAAAGATCGAGGGTGGCCGCCCGAACATGGTTGCCCTGGGCGCCATTGCAGCCATGATCGGACTGCCACCGCAGGCCATGCAAACGGTCGTCGAGCAGTATCTACAGCGCAAGGGGCCAGCCGCTATCGATGCCAGCATGGCAGCCTTTCATGCCGGTTTTGCCGCCGCCGCTGATCTGCCGGCTATTCCAAAACTGCCCGCCATCGCCGCCGAAAAAGAGCCGCGCTGGAGCATCACGGGCAACGAGGCCACCGGCCTTGGCATCCTGCGTGGTGGTGTGCGTTTTGTCGCCGCCTACCCGATCACCCCGGCCACCGAGATCCTCGAATGGCTGGCACCGTCGCTGGCCAAGGTGGGCGGCGTGCTGGTGCAAGCCGAAGACGAACTCAGCTCCATCAACCAGATCATCGGGGCTTCCTACGGCGGTGTGCCAGCCATGACCGCCACGTCGGGCCCGGGTCTGTCGCTGATGGTCGAAGCGCTTGGACTGGCGGTGGCTGCCGAGGTACCGATTGTGGTGGTCGATGCCATGCGCGTTGGCCCGTCAACCGGGATTGCCACCAAGTCTGAGCAGAGTGATCTCAACATCGCGGTCTATGGCATGCACGGTGATGCGCCGCACATTGTGGTGGCGGCCAACTCGGTGGCCGATTGCCTGTTCACCAGTCAGTGGGCCGTGCATCTGGCCGAGTCCATGCAAACCCCTGCCATTGTCCTGACCGATCAGTCGATGGGGCAGTCGCGCGCCATCCTGCCTCGTCCGACGCCGTTCACCTTCAGCGGCCAGCGTATCACCGCCCCAGCCGCTGGTGAAGGTGAAGGTGAAGGTGAACGCTACCAGCGCTATGCCGTCAACGGCTCAGGCATTTCCCCAATGGCCATTCCCGGCACGCCAGGCCTGGCCCATACCGCTGACGGTCTCGAGCACAACCCGTTCGGCACCCCGTCCTCGCAAGCGTCTGACCACCAAGCGCAACTTGACAAACGCAGTCGCAAGCTGACCCAGTTTAATTACGCTAACCACTGGGCCGACATCGTTGACACCGACGCGGGCCCGGGCGACATCGCGATCATCACCTGGGGCTCATCAACCGGCCCGGCCCTTGAAGCCTTGCAACGTTTCTCGGCTACAGGCGGCAAAGCGCGCCTGATTTCGCTGCGCTTGATCGCACCGGCTCAACCCGACCGCATGGCTGCGGCGCTGGCCGGCGTGACCCGCGTGCTGGTCATCGAACAATCCCACAGCGGCCAGTTCTACCGCATGTTGCGAGCGTTTTACGATCTGCCACGCGAGACACTCTCACTGCATCAGGCGGGCCCGTTGGCCTTTGGCCCGGGACGCATTCTCGAACAACTCAACTCCTGGAGCGTCTGATGCAAGCTGTTGTGCGCAACTACAAGGCCAGGGACTACAAGTCAGAGGTCAAACCCATCTGGTGCCCCGGCTGTGGCGACTACACGGTGCTCAATGCCATCACCCGCGCCCTGGCCGAGCTCGCTTTGCCGCCGCATGAGGTGGCCATTATTTCGGGGATCGGCTGTTCGTCGCGAATTCCGGCTTATACCAGCGTCTATGGTTTCCATGGTGTGCATGGCCGCGCTTTGCCGGTGGCCACCGGACTCAAGCTGGCGCGCCCCGATCTGACGGTACTGGTCACCGGCGGTGACGGCGATGGCTTCTCGATTGGCGGCAATCACTTCCTGCATGCCTGTCGGCGCAACGTGGACCTGACCTACATCGTCATGGACAACCAGGTCTATGGCATGACCAAGGGGCAGGCCTCACCGACCACCGCGCCCGACTGGGAAGGCAGCAAACTGACCCCCGAAGGCACTGGTATCAACCCGTTCCAGCCGCTGGTGATTGGTCTGGCATCGGGTGCCAACTTTATTGCCCGGGTTTCCAGCAGCGACCCCGTCAACATGGCGCAGATCATTGTCGAAGCCGTTCGTCACCCCGGGTTTTCGCTGGTTCAGGTGCTCAGCCCCTGCGTCACCTTCCGCCCGGATCAAGCCGTATGGCGCGACTTTGTACGCACCGCCGAGGTCGATTGCACGGACGATGCGGCGCGCGCTGCGCGGCGCCTGATGACCGATGACGGTTTCAACGTGGGCAAGGTTCTTTTTAAAGGTTCGCGCGCGCCCTATCGCCCCGAATTCGAACGTTCGAATGGCTCCATCGCTGATCTGGAATCGAGGTTTATGTTATGAACAAAACGCAGACCGACGGTACCGAAATTCAAACCGTGCCGCAACTTCTGGCGCATGCGCTGGCGCTGGAGACCGAGGCCAGCGAGCGCTATGGTGAACTCGCCGACCAGATGGAGACCCATCGCAAAACGGCGGTGGCGGCGCTTTTCCGGCGCCTCGAAGTCGCAGAAAAACAGCACCTGGCGGATCTCACCGCCCTGTGCAAGGGCGTCGAGCTGCCGCACTATGCCCCCTGGGATTTCAAATGGCGCAGCAAGGAGTGCCCGGAAACCATCGATATCGGCCGGGTCAGCTATCAGTTGTCGGTGCGCGACGCCGTGCTGCTGGCGCTGGAGCACGAGCGCCGCGCGACACAGTTTTATACGGACGTCGCCAACTCGGCACATGCCCCTGAGGTCATCGCCTTGGCGCGCCAGTTCGCGCAGGAAGAGCGCGAACACAGTGCGTGGCTAGAGTCCTGCCTGGCCGAATGCAGCGCCGCCGATTCGACTGCCAGCGAAGACCCGGATCCGCCACTGAGCCAGGAATGAACCAACGCCAAGCTGGCTTGCTGTCCGTTGACCTATTTTTAACCCATAGCCCATCGAGGAAGAACACAAATGGCAATGCTTATCACTGACTTATGCATCACCTGTGATGTCTGTCTGGCACCCTGTCCAAACAAGGCGATCAGCGCCGGCGAAGACATTTTTTACATTGACCCAGCCAAGTGCACCGAATGCGTCGGGCACCACGCGATCTCCCAATGCGTCAAGGTTTGTCCGGTACGCGCCATCGTTCCCGACCCGGCGCACCGTGAAAGCAAGGACGAGCTAAAGGCCAAGTACGATCATCTTCAGGCGCTAAAAGCGGCCTGATCCATCTGGAAATTCAAGGAGTTCAGGACATGGCTATCAGAGAAAAACTGGCGCGACTCGTCGCCCGCATGCACGACACGCCACAGTACAACGCGCAAGGTGCGGTACTGTTCGTTGACCTGGAGCAGCGCACCTTCGTCAAGAAGTATTTGCCGCTGGAGGTCTTGCGCAACTTTCTGGGTGGACGCGGCGCCAACATGTGGTTGCTCTACAACCTGGTGGAAGAAGAACGCGCTGCGCTTGATCCCGAAATTCCGCTGATCTTCGGTGCCGGTGTGCTTACCAGCAGCATGCCATCGGCCACGCGCGGCAACATTACCAGCAAGTCACCTGACAGCTACGCCATTCTCGACGCCAACGCGGGCGACTATTTTCCGTCGTTCCTGCGTTGCCACGGTTACGACCATGTCGTCCTGTTCGGTCGCTCACCCGGCTGGACCATGCTGCGGATTTCCTATGAAACGGCGGAGCTGGTCGATGCCGCACCCTATGTGGGCCTGAACAACCTCAACATGTCCGCCGCCATCGCGCGCGACTACAACTGTGTCGAGCGCGAGGACATGGCACTGGCCCGGATCACCACGTCCGGTGAAAACCAGGTGCTGTGTAGCGGCATCATGGGTGGTGTCAAGTCGATCTGGGCGCGTGGTGGTGGCGGTGCCAAGATGGGGTCTTTGCGCGTCAAGGCGATCATGATCCACGGCGCCCCCAAAGACCTACAGCCGCTGCAACCCATGGTCAAGTACAACAAGGTCATCGGCAAGAAAATCATCTCGACCAGCGTCATCAAGAATGCACTGAAGATGGTGGGTACGCCGTTTTTGTACAAACCAAGCCGCGTGCTGTGCGCCCTGGGCACCAAAAATAACCAGGAAACCAGTTGGAAGCCCACGCTGGACGCCGACAACTTTGACCCCTACCGGCCTGGCATGGACGGCTGCTACCTGTGTCCGGTGCATTGCCGCAACCAGAACGACCTGACGCCTGAAGCCCAGGTCGGCTGGGGCGCCTCGGCGCTCAAGGGCCTGACCGGCAACGCCAGCTACGACAAGGAGCAGGCGTCGGTTGAACACGGCAAACAGCGAAGCTACAACGGCATTCACAACGACGGGCAGTACGACAAGTACGACAAGGGCGATGGCCCCGAGTACGTCACCTTGGGCAAATTTGGCCCGATGATTGGCATCCAGGAACCCGAGCAGGTGCTGCGCCTGAACAACATCCTCAACGACCTGGGCCTCGACTCGGCCTCCACCGGTAGCTCGATTGCCTGGGCCATGGAGCTGTACCAGCGCTCAATCATCACGCAAAAGGAAACCGGCGGTCTCGATCTGACCTGGGGCAATTACCCGGTGATCGAACAACTGCTGTTCATGACCGCCAAACGCGAAGGCTTCGGCGACACCATCGCCGACTCGGCACGGGCGGTGGAACGCGGCAAATACCCGGCGCAAGCCCTTGACTATCGCATGACCGTTAAAGGCCTGTTCCAGTCTGACCCGCACGATGCACGCATCCTCAAAGCGTTCGCCCTTGGACTGTCGGTGGCAACCCGTGGCATGGATCACCTGCGCAACCGCGTCACGCTGGAGATCAACGCCCGCATCAACGACGACGCGGCGTTCAAGACCGCGTTGTACAACGGCCCCGTCTCGGCCGCGCCGAACAGCTATGAGGGCAAGGAGTACGCCGTGCGCAAATGCGAGAACAATTATGCGGTGGGTGATTCGGTGGGGATGTGCCGCTTCAACACCAAGTTATTCAACTCCCCGAGCCTGCCCGACCTGACCGACTTTGCCACGCAGATCGGCGCACTGACGGGCCAGACTTTCGCCGAGGAGGAGCTCGACGAGGTGGGTCGCAATGTGACCGGGATTGAGCGCATGCTCAATTTCCGCTTCGGCTTGCGCGCCAAGGACGACACCCTGCCGCGGCGCTGGTTTGAGGAAGCGCTGACCGAAGGCCCGTTCGCCGGCGAGAAGGTTGACCGGGCCGAGTTTGATGGTATGAAAGACCGCTTTTATCACCTGACTGGTCTGAACGCCGAAGGCACCCCGGCGCTCGAGTGGCATGAAAAACTGTCGCGCTTGATCTCCGGCTTTGCCGTGCGGGTGGAGTTGCCGCGCGCGCTGCCGGGCGCGCCGGAAAAGGTAGTGATCATCGACGAGAACGTGAGCGATCTGACAGCCCTGCGCGCAGCGCTGCTGCGCAAGCTGCCGGAGGCTGCCAATGACCTGAACGACAGCACCTGGAACATGGCGGTTAACGGCAACATGGTGCTCTCGGGTGAAGCATCGGTGCCCATTGCCAGTGGCGACCGGGTGCGCTTGGTTCCGATCATCGCCGGCGGTTGAGCGGTGGCAGTGCAACAGGCTGGATCGGTCGCCGCCAGCGACAGCCAGGGAGCGCCAAAACATTTTGACGACAAGTGTTTTCACGCAACCAAGGTGCCCAAGCGTTGCCGTTGTCAGACGTGACCTGGACGGGGCCACGGCGGGCTAGCGATTGCCCAGCATCCGACTCGGGCGCGTCCAACCAAGGAATCCAGGTTTAACCCCAGTACAAAATGAAAAGGAATGACAACGATGAACTGCGGCACTTCCATTGAAACCAAAGTCGCTGCGCCCAGCACACTGGTACAGACGCTCTTTGAGCAGGGTGCAGCCGCTGGACGTGACACCCTGAACCACGCAGAACTGGGCACGCTGGTGGCGAGTCTGGGCATGGTTTTTAACCCGAATGGTGCGCTCGTCCAGACACAGCCCCCGGTCGAACTGGGGCTTTGCCTGAACTGCACCAGAGAGTTTGGCATGGTCATCAGCGCCGGGATCGGCGGCCTGGACGCAGAGCTGGCCGAGGGCAACTTCCAAAAAGACCGGGCCACGGTGTACGCCGCCACCGAACTGACAGACGCCACCGATTTCCTGGCTCTATTCAAACGCACCTTGGCCTATCAAAAACTGGCAACGATTGCCAGCCGCAACGCTGGCGGCGTGCCAGATGCGCAGTTGCAAGCCGCCTTCGCGCAAATTCTGTCCTTGGCCAAGCACTTTTCCCCGGGTCAACCCCAGGCCTCATTCAGACTTCGAAAACTGGTACTCAACCCGGTGCAGGTGGGTTCTGAGTTGAGCGTTCAAGCCGCCCATTGTGAGTTTGATGCGCCGTTACCAGGCCGTCTGCCGCGCCCCATTCACAAGATCGACAAACTGATTCACCCGGCCAGCATCGGCATCATCGGGGTTTCCTCGACCAGCATGAATTTTGGCCGAATCATCCTGAAAAACCTGCTGGGCAGTGGCTACAGCAAGGAGCGCATGACCATTATTCGCCCGGGCGAGGTCGAAATTGATGGCGTCAAGTGTGTGCCGAGTCTGCAAGCGCTCGAGCACAAACTTGATCTGCTGATTGTGGCTGTGGCAGCCAGCGCGGTTTATGCGCTGGTCGATGAAATCATCAAGACCGACGCGGTCGAATCGGTCATGCTGATCCCCGGTGGTCTAGGGGAAACCCAGGCCAGCCGGGAGCCCTCGGCAGCCATGGCTGAGCGCATCAACGCGGCCCATGCTCAACCCGGTGGTGGCCCAATCTTTCTCGGCGCCAACTGCCTGGGCGTGGTGTCGCATCCCGGCTCTTACGACTCCTGGTTCATTCCGCTGGAGCGTCTGCCAAAACCCCAAAAAAAACCGGAGCGCAACTCAGTCATGTTAAGCCAGAGTGGGGCGTTCATGATCACGCGGCTCAGTCAGAACCTCTGGCTCGACCCGCGTTACATGCTGGCTTTGGGCAACCAGACCGATTTGACCCACGGTGACATGTTGACCTATTTCGCCGGTCTAGCGGAAATCAAAACCCTTGGCATCTATATCGAGGGCTTTAAGGACCTCGACGGACTCGCCTTCGCCCACGCCGTGCGCCAAGCCGTTCTCAATGGCCAGCAAGTGGTGGTTTACAAAGCCGGAAAGTCGGCGCCCGGCAAGGGCGGAGTGATGGGTCATACCGCGTCGATCGCTGGCGACGCAACCCTGTTCGAGTCGGTGCTGCGCCAGGCCGGCGCCATCGTGGCAGCAGACTTCAACACCTTCGACGATCTGTTTTACATCGCAGGGGCGTTGCACGAGAAGAAAATCGGTGGTCGCCGACTCGGTGCCATCAGCGGCGCCGGCTTCGAGGCCGTTGGCATGGCTGACGCCATTGAGTCAGACAGTTTTTCCATGGAAATGGGTGCGATTGAACCCGGCACGGTGCACCAGGTGGAAGAAATTCTGCTGGCCAAGAAACTCAACACGCTGGTCGAGGTCAGAAATCCGATCGACATCAATCCAGGCGCTGATGACCAAGCCCACTTACAGATTGTGCAAGCCTTCCTGGAAGACCCGAACATCGACGCGGTGGTGGTCGGGCTTGACCCAACAGCGCCCTCGGTGCGGGCCTTGCAGGTGAGCAAGTTGCGGCCCGGCTTTGACATCAGTGACCCCAAGAGTACGGTACACCTGATGCCAGCGCTGGTTCAGTGCAACGACAAACCGGTCATTGGCATTATCGATGGCGGTGAACTCTACGATGCCATGAGCGCAGCGCTGATGGATCAGGGCGTTTGCATTTTCAGGAATTGTGCGCGTGGCACGCAGGCGCTGGTGCGCTACGTCGAAGCCAGGCTGTATGCCAAGAACCTCATCGAGCATCATCGCTGAATCTATCATTCATCAAGAATCTACACACATAAAACAGGACCACCATGAGCCAACAACTGATCAACGACGTCTTCCAGAAGGCACACAGCGACGGACGCTCCACACTGTTCGAACATGAGGTCTATCGGCTGCTTGCTGCGGCCGATATCGCAAGCGCACCCCGACACGAGGTGCTCGCCAACGGGATTGATCCGACGGATGAGCTTTTAGCGTCGTTCACCGCAAGCCGGGTGGTTGTGAAGATCGTCTCCACCAGCATTGCCCACAAGTCGGACGTGGGCGGTGTCGCCGTCGTGCCCAATCAGCCAGCGGCCATACGAGCCGCCTGCAAAAGCATGCTGGCCAAGCTGTCAGAGCAGGACGTCGCGGGCGTGATGCTGACCGAGTTCATTGAATCAGATGCGACAGGTGCCGGCAGCGAGCTGCTGGTCGGCATCCGCAACACGCGCGAGTTCGGCATGATCATCAGCGCCGGGATCGGCGGCGTTGACACCGAGCTCTTTGCCGCCAGCGCCCGCCGCGGACAGGCGGTGGTGTCGGCTTCGACCGCTTTGACCACGGCCGAGGAATTCCTTGAGCTTTTCAAACCGACGCTGGCCTACCGCAAGATCGCCGGACTCACGCGGGGGGGCAAACGACGGGTGGCAGACGTTGACCTGCTGCACTGTTTTGCTGCCTTCATCCGACTCGCCAACGATTGCTCGGCGGGCAACCCCGAGACCGACTTCGCCATCGAGGAACTGGAGGTCAACCCCTTCACCTGCGCGGCGGGCTCGCTGGTGGCGCTTGACGGCCTGTGCCGCTTCGGTCGGCCGCAAGTGGTCCGCCCGCCGCGTCCCCAGGCCAAGATCAACAAGCTGCTGCACCCAGCTTCGATCGGCATCATCGGTGCCTCCGCCACGCGTATGAACTTTGGCCGGATCACCCTGAAGAACATCATTGCATCCGGGTACGAGCTCTCAAAGCTGTGCGTCATCAATCCCGACGGCCAGCAAGTCGATGGCGTGCGCTGTGCACCGAACCTGGGGGCGCTGGAAAGCAAGCTCGACCTGCTGATCCTGGCGGTAGGTGCCGATGTTGCCTTCGGCATCATCGATGAGATCATCAAGACGGATGCCGCAGAATCGGTGCTGTTAATCCCCGGTGGCATGGGGGAAACCGAAGCGA
>NZ_JAVHPH010000115.1:0-1089 GCF_036170495.1 Azonexus sp. | reverse complement strand
CTTTATTCACATGCGCCAGAGGTTGATTTGAAGCTACGACTTGGCGCGTGTCCACACCCACTTCGGGTGGCAAATCTTTCGGTTCAATCAGTTGTGCCGGTGCCATCACGCTCAACCAGTGGCACATATTTTCAAGTTGGCGCACATTGCCCGGAAAGTCAAAGCGCTCCAGCCACTGCAACGCCGCCGCTGAAATACGTTTGGGTTCCACACCCAGTTGCGCGGCGCTTTGCTGCAAGAAGTGCCGCGTGAGCGCGGCAATGTCCTCGCGGCGTTCACGCAACGCTGGCAGACGCAAGCGGATCACGTTGAGCCGATGAAACAAATCTTCCCGAAACACGCCCTCCTTGACGCGCTGCTCCAGATTTTGATGCGTCGCGGCGATCACGCGCACATGAGTCTTGACCGCGCCATGACCGCCGACCCGGTAGAAATGACCGTCGGACAACACGCGCAGCAGACGGGTCTGCAAGTCAGCCGGCATGTCGCCAATTTCGTCCAGAAACAAGGTGCCACCGTCGGCCTGTTCAAAACGGCCACGGCGCATGGTCTGGGCGCCAGTAAAAGCACCGCGCTCGTGCCCGAACAGCTCGGACTCAAGCAAATCTTTCGGGATCGCAGCGGTATTGATGGCGATGAACGGCCCACCCGCGCACGGCGAATGCTTGTGCAAGGCGCGCGCCACCAGTTCCTTGCCCGAGCCCGACTCGCCGGTGATCATGACCGTGACATTGCTTTGGCTCAAACGTCCGATGGCACGAAACACATCTTGCATGGCCGGGGCCTGCCCCAGCATCTCGGTGGCGGCCACGGTCTGCTGCTCAGCCACTTCTTCACGGCGGCTTTCTTCGACGGCACGGCGCAGCAACTCCACCGCCTTGTTCAGGTCAAACGGCTTGGGCAGGTATTCAAAGGCACCACTCTGAAACGCCGACACCGCGCTGTCCAGGTCGGAATACGCCGTCATGATGATCACCGGCAGACCCGGCAGACGGGTCTTGACCTGGTCGAGCAAATCGATACCGCTGCCGCCTGGCATACGAATGTCGCTGATCATCACCTGCGGGCCGCGGTCTGCCGGATCATCCA
>NZ_JAVHPH010000114.1:0-5379 GCF_036170495.1 Azonexus sp. | reverse complement strand
GCGGGCTGATCTGCATGACGATCTGGTCGCCCTGGCGGACGACTTCGAGTTCGGGTGGCGTTTCGACGAGATCGACCAACTGCGCCGGTGCCATGTCGAGGGCGACGGCCGGATGGCCGACCAGGGCGCCGATGGCGGCCGCCAGATCAATGTTGAAGCGCTTGGCGTAATGGCGCTCGGCGCGCAGGCAGCGGGCTACTTTGGCATCAGCGGATGGCAGTTCCTGATTAGCCGCCAGCCGGCTCAGCGGCAGGGCTTTCGGGCTGCTCCAGCCGCGGCTGCTGCGCTTTTGCTCGAACGGTTTGATGTCGCGCAGTTCGCCCTGCTTGCCGATGCTCAGCGTCCACAGGATGCGGCTTTTGTCGGCGTCGTCCTTGCCTTTGGGGCCAGATGTATTTTCGCCTACCAGTTCCTGCAGCGCGCTGAGCACCTCGCGCCATCGCTCGCCCTTGCTGGCGACGAAAAAGCCGGCCGGTGGTTCGCCCCCGGCAAGGACGATTTCGGCGCTGTCGAGCAGCCTGAGCAGCATGTTGAATTGGCAGTTTTGCAGGCGCTGGCGCAGCCCGGCGAAAACACTATCCTTGCCGGTTGCTGCCGCGGCGCCCAGCGTGTCGGCGCCGAGCCAGGCGGCGAGCATGACTTTCCAGAAAAGTCCCTGCGAATAACGCTCGTAAGCCGAGGCTTGCAAGGAAAACGCGCTCGCTGCCAGCGGCGCATTGCCCAGGCGGGCGTCAATGGCATTGACCCATCTGCCCCAGTCGTCGTGGGCATTGGGCGTTCGTGTGCCGGCCTCGCCGATGCAGAATTTGCGCGCCAGGTCGAGCTGTTTCTGGCCGCCCTGGGCGAGCAGGGCGAGCGGGTAAAACCAGCTGACGCTTTCCGGGAAAACCCGCTTGCGGACGCCCATCTCGGTCTGGCCGCGTTTGAGGGCGGCTTCGTAGGCTTTTTGCCCGCTTTCCCATTGCCCGTCGGCAATCAGTGCCGCGGCCCGGATGGCATCGCAGCCCGCACCGTCGATGCTGTCCAGCGCTTTTTGCAGCAAGCTGTGGTCGCCGCGCTGCAGGGCGATGTCGGCCAGGGCCATGCGCAGATACGGCGCCAGACTTTGCGGGTCGGCCTGAAGTTGTTCAATAGCCCACTCGACGACGGGTAGAAGATTGCTTGACCAGATGTTGCTGACCGAGATGACGGCCCGGTTGGCCAACTCGCTTTGCCAGTAAGGATCAACGCGCTTGAAACTGGTCGCGTCGAACGGGAGCAGGGTGGCATAGGCGCCCAGTTGGCCCCAGTCCGTTTCCTGTTGGATCGCGTTGAGCAACGGCGCGAGTTCTTCCCGCCCGGCGCCGGAGAGCAGCATGGCGCGGAGCAGGGGGATGGCGACCGGCTGCTTGCCCAGGCCGTAGTAGCGCATATGCCGCAAGTCGAAATTATGAAAGCGGCAAACGAGGCCGACGAGTTGGCCTTCCTTGAGTTCGAGCAATTGCCGGTAGAGCGCGATGCGCAGCGCATCGGCGAGCTGGAAATAGCCCGGACGCCGGGCATCCTCCTGGAGCAACTGCCTGGTTTTCAGTTCATCGATCGCTGTCTTTACCTGCTCACTGGTGAAGTTGCGGCCCGCCGCGTTTTTCAACTCGAGGTGGGGCAGCAGGTTGTAAAGATCGGTGCGGGTACGCTCTGCCCAGAGCAAGGCGCTGGCCAGCGCGACTTTATGGGTGTCGGCGGTGAGGCCGTGTTTGTCGAATTTGGCGAAGGGATCCTCGGGCTGAGGAATATTGAAAAGCGTGTGGTTCATGGTGGCATGTCGCTAACTGATTGCTGAATATTGTCGCATCTCGGGCAAAATGCCGGCATGAAAATCCTCATCGTCGAAGACGAAGCGAAGACGGGCGATTACCTCAAGCAGGGGTTGTCCGAAGCCGGTTTCACGGCCGATCTGGTGCGTAACGGGCTGGATGGCATGCACGGGGGGCTGGCGGGCGACTACGACTTGCTCATTCTCGACGTCAATCTGCCCGGGCTGGATGGCTGGCAGGTGCTGAAAGCCTTGCGGGCGGCCGGGCGCGATTTGCCGGTGCTGTTTCTGACGGCGCGCGATCAGGTCGAGGACCGGGTCAAGGGGCTGGAACTGGGCGCCGACGATTATCTGGTCAAGCCCTTCGCCTTCTCTGAACTGCTCGCTCGCGTCCGCACGCTGCTGCGTCGGGGCCGGGCCAGGGACGCCGAGAGCCTGAGCCTGGCCGATCTTGAACTCGATGTGCTGAAGCGCCGGGCGACCCGGGCTGGCCAGCGCATTGATCTGACGGCCAAGGAGTTCGCCCTGCTCGAACTTTTTTTGCGTCGGCAGGGCGAGGTGCTGGCGCGCAGTTTCATCGCCTCGCAGGTCTGGGACATGAATTTCGATTCGGACACCAACGTCGTCGAGGTGGCCATCCGTCGCTTGCGCGCCAAGGTCGATGACGCCTTCTCGCCCAAATTGATCCACACCCTGCGCGGCATGGGTTATGTCATGGAGATCCGCTGATCGTGGCCGACTGGCGGCATTCGATTGCGCTGCGTCTGTCGCTGGCCTTCGCGCTGCTGGCGACCCTTGTCTTTGCTGCTCTCGGCGTCTATTTCAGCCGGGCCGCCGATGCCCACATGGCCGAACTCGATGCCCACGACCTGTTCGGCAAGCTGGCCCTGATCGGCCACGTCGGTGCGCAGGAAAAAACGGCCGAAACCTTTGCCGCCCGCTTGGGTGACGCCCTGATCGGCGAGCATGGGGTGATTGTTACGGTCAACCCGAAAAATGGGCCAATTTTCAACTGGCCGACGCCCGAACTGGCCGAGCCGCTGGCCGCCGCCAAGGTCGGGCTGGGCCGGACGCCGGTTCGGCTGGTGCTGGGCGATGCCGAGTACCGCGTCATAGCTGCCGACATGGAAACCGCCTGGGGTGAAACGGCGCACGTCGTCGTCGCCCGCGACATTCGTCACCACACCGATTTTCTCGATGAGCTGCAACGCGATTTCCGCTTCGCCATTCTGGCCGCCGCGCTGCTTACCGCCATCGTCGGGGCGCTGGTCGTTCGCCGCGGCCTGCACCCGGTGCGCGCCATTGCCCACGCCGCCGGCCGTATTTCGGCCGGGCAACTGGCCGAGCGCATCCCGGAGCAAAACGTACCGCCGGAACTGGCCGAACTGGTGACGGCCTTCAACGCCATGCTTGGCCGGCTCGAGGACTCGTTCAAGCGCCTGTCGGATTTCTCGGCCGACCTTGCCCATGAGCTGCGGACGCCGATCCACAGCCTGCGCATGCAGACCGAGGTGTCGTTGAGCAAGGTGCGCCATGTCGATGAATACCGCGACCTGCTCGCCTCGAATCTTGAAGAATATGAACGCCTGGCGCGGATCATTGCCGACATGCTGTTGCTGGCCAAGGCCGACCATGGCCTGCTCGTGCCGCACAGCGAGCCGCTGGCGCTGCGCCCGCTGTGCGAACGGCTGATCGAGTATTACGGGCTGCTCGCCGAGAACGTCAGCCTGCAACTGGTCGGCGACGACATCACGGTGCAGGGCGACCGCCTGATGCTCGAACGGGCCATCGGTAACGTGCTGGTCAATGCCATTCATCACACGCCGGCCGGCGGTTCGATTGTCGTCAAAGTCGGGGCGGTCGACGGCCTGGCGGAGCTATCCATCGTCAACACCGGGCAACCGATTCCGACCGAGGCGCTGCACCGGGTTTTTGACCGCTTTGTCCGGCTCGCCTCGGGTCCGGAAGGCGGCGCTACCGAAGGGACGGGACTAGGCCTGGCCATCGCCCGCTCCATCGTGCTCGCCCATGGCGGCGAGATTGCTGTCCGCGTCGGCGAACAGGCCACCGAGTTTTACCTGCGCCTGCCGTGCCCGGCCGGCGGCGCCAACTGACCAACGCAAGGAGACTCTCTTGGACAACGACCTGCCACCGCTTGAAGTCGAAACTGCTACCAACCCCGAATACGCGGTCATCTGGCTGCATGGCCTGGGCGCCGACGGCTCGGATTTCGTGCCGGTCGTCCGCGAACTCGGTCTGGCCGGGGCGCCAGCCGTACGTTTCATCTTCCCGCACGCGCCCTACATGCCGGTTACCTGCAACGGCGGCTACGTCATGCGCGCCTGGTACGACATCATTTCGCTCGACAGCACCAGCCGGCGCATCGACGCGGCGGGAATCGTCGCTTCGCGCGACACCGTGCGCCACCTGATTGAACGTGAAAAAAGCCGCGGAATTCCGGTTGACCGTATCTTTCTTGCCGGCTTCTCGCAGGGCGGGGCGGTGGCCTACACGACGGCGCTGAGTCATCCGGAAAAGCTGGCCGGGCTGATCGCTCTGTCGACCTACATCCCGTCGCCGGCGCTGCTGGCTGACGAGCTGGCCGACGCTAATCGTGCCATCCCGATCTTCGCCGCCCACGGCACGGCCGACGATGTCGTCGCGCCAACGCTTGGCCAGGCCGCCCGGGATTGGCTGATCGAGCGCGGTTACCCCATCGACTGGCACGAATACCCGATGCCGCATTCGGTCTGCCTCGAAGAAATCTGGGCAATCGGCCAGTGGCTGGTCGCGCAAATGCACAAAGCCGGCCCGGCCTGACGGCTGGCGCCTTATTTTTCCTTGGCGCGCCTGGGTTTGTCAGTGTCGCTGATCGAGTGCGCTTCTTCGTCCGCTGCCTGGAGCAGCCAGATCAGGTCGCTGCCCTGCACCGGCATCGGGACCATCTGGTTCCAGCTCCAGCGAAACACCGGCCCGCCAGGGACGTAGCGGGCCAGAACGTCGCCCCGCTCGGTGACGCCAAAGAACGGTAGCGGCGAGGTGATGAGGCGCTTCAATTGTTCGTTGGTCATGATGTCTTTCCTTTGGGTCTGCCCTGCCTGCGGCTAGTTTGCGCGCATCGAGGCAAAAAACAAGGGATGGGCAGCAATGCTGGCCATCCCTTGTCGGCGTTGCGGCTGGCGCGCTAAATCAGTGCCGGCTCTGGATTTCCTCAATGTAGCCAAGCATCCCGGTCTGGATGTTGCCGGCGTTGCCTTCGTCGGTGTCGATGTGCATGGCCAGGTGGAAGGCCGGATTGACGCGAACGACGACGTCGCCAAAGATCAGCTGGCGTTCGCCCTCGATGCGGACGCGGACGACGTAGTTGTCACGCACATGAAAGCGCATGGCGTCTTCGGGGGTCATGTGGATGTGGCGCTGGGCGCAGATCACGCCGCGCTCGATGACCGAGGTGCCGTACGGCCCTTCGAGCGTCACGCCGGGCGTCCCGGTGAGGTCGCCGGACTGGCGGATGGGCGGCTGGATGCCGAGTTTGAACTGCTCGGTCATCGCGATCTCGACCTGGGTTTCCTTGCGCGTCGGGCCGA
>NZ_JAVHPH010000113.1:0-5391 GCF_036170495.1 Azonexus sp. | reverse complement strand
GCGATGCGACCAATCTGAAAGTCACCTATCCGGCCGACCTCGCCTTGGCCGCGATGATACTGAGGGCACGCAAATGAATTTCCGCGTCGGGCAGGGCTACGATGTGCACCAGCTGGTCGAGGGCCGCAAGCTGATTCTCGGCGGCGTAGAGATTCCCCATCCAACCGGCTTGCTCGGCCATTCCGACGCCGATGCGCTGCTTCACGCCATAACCGACGCGCTGCTCGGCGCCGTCGCGCTCGGCGACATCGGCCGGCATTTTCCCGACACCGATCCGCGCTACCAGGGGGCCGACAGCCGCGTCCTGCTCCGTGCTGCCGTTGCCCTGCTGGCCGAACGCGGCTGGCGGCCGGTCAACGTCGATGCGACGCTGATCGCCCAGCAACCCAAGCTGGCGCCGCACGCCGCGGCGATGGTTGCCAACGTCGCCGCCGACCTCGGCATTGCGGCCGACTGCGTCAATATCAAGGGCAAGACCAACGAGCGCCTCGGCTATCTCGGCCGCGAGGAAGCCATCGAAGCGCAGGCCATCGCGCTGGTCGCACGTGTCGGCTGAGCGGCGAAACCAGAAACAACCCAAACCGGCCACGGCCAGAGTTTTCTTCGCCCTCTGGCCAGCGCCGGAAGTCGCCGAGCGTCTCGGCGACATTGCCCGCGATGCCGCCCATTCGTTCGGCGGCCGCGCCACCCGCCGCGACACCATCCACCTGACGCTGGCCTTCCTTGGCAACGTTCCCGAAACACATTTGCCCGAGCTGTCGATGGCCGCCGCCAGCGTTCGCGTCGCGCCATTCGCCATCAACGTCGACCAGCTCGGCTTCTGGTCGCACAACCATTTGCTGTGGGCCGGATGTCAGGCACCGTCGGCCCCGCTGGACGCGCTTTTCCGCCAGTTGCGCCAGGCCCTGGCGCGGGCCGGATTCAGGGTCGGCGGCGAGGGCCGCGATTTCTTCCTGCACATTACGCTGGTCCGCCGGGTACCGGAAGCCGGTGCGCCATCCGAAAGCCGCCCGCTCCCGTTGATGGAACCCCTGACTTGGCGCAACGAGCGTTTCGTGCTGGTACGTTCGACCCTGAGCGAGCTGGGTTCGTCCTACCGGATCATTGATGAATTCCCGCTGACGCCAGCCCTCAGCGCCTGATCGGCAGCACCAGGCGAACAAGCAGGCCGCCACCAGGATTGGGTAGCAGATCGAGCCGTCCGTCGTGCAACCTGGCGATGCGCTCGACGATGGCCAGCCCGAGTCCGGTGCCGGTGGCGTCGGTGCGGGCGTTCTCGAGCCGGGTGAAGGGGCGTTTCAGACGCTCAATTTCTTCGGGTGGTATGCCCGGGCCGTGATCGCTGATTTCCAGCCAAATTTCCCCGTTGACCGTAGCAGCCGACAGCGTGATCTCGCCGCCGCCGTATTTGACGGCGTTGTCGATCAGGTTGGTCACGGCGCGGGTGATCGCCTTTGGCCGCAGCGTCGTTTCGGGCAGGGCTTCAATCGCCGCGGTCAGCGCGTGGCCAACGGCGCGCTGACGCTCGACAATGCCTGATAGAAGAGCGCCAAGATCGGTCGCCACGGCGGCCTCGCCGGATTCGGTCCGGGCGTAATCCATGAACTGCGAAATGACCGCCTCCATCTGCTCGATGTCGGCGACCACGGCCTGCCGGGCGCTCTCGGCGACACTCATTTCGGCCTCCAGACGCAACCGGGTGAGCGGGGTGCGCAGGTCGTGCGAGATACCGGCCAGCACTTCGGACCTATCCTTTTCATGGCGTTCGAGATCGGCCGCCATGGTGTTGAAGGCGACGGCCAGGCGACTCAGTTCCTCGGCGCCATCTTCCGGCAGCGGCGCCGGCTTCTCGCCGCGACCAACCGCCTCGGCCGATCTGGCCATGGCCTTGAGCGGCCGACTGATGCGCGAGGCGATGAGCCAGGCGACGGCCATGGCCAGAATGACCGCGAGCAGCCCCCAGGCCAGCCAGTGGCTGGCGAAGTCGCGGGCGGCGCGGTCACGCGGCAGGACCAGCCAGTATTCCTCATCGTCGGCATCGTCGAGGCGGAAACTGACCCAGAAACCGGTCACCCCATCGACGCTGGCGGCAATCCGCGTGTGGTCGCCCAGGCGAGCGTTCAGCTCGCGCTGCAGGAGCCGGAAAAAGCGCGAATCGGGCATCGCCTCGATTTTGTCTTCCGGTTCCGCCGGCAGCAGCCGAATGCCTTCGCGCGTCGAAAATTCGGTGAACAGGCCGAGCCGCTTGTCCGGCGCCGCGGCAAATAGCGAAGCGCGGATCAGGTTGACGGCAGACGCTGCCAGTTGGGCGGTTTCCCGTGCCCGGGGCTCGGCATCGATGTAGCGAAACAGGCTGAGCCAAGCCGCCGTGGTCAGCAGCACGAGCATGGCGAGCAACAGGAAGGTGCGCGCCAGCAGCGTGCGCGGCATCATTCTTTGGTGGCTTCTTTCATCGCGCCGTCCGGCACGAAGACGTAGCCGAAGCCCCAGACCGTCTGCAGGTAGCGCGGCTGGGCCGGGTCGGCTTCGATGAGTTTGCGCAGGCGCGACACCTGGACGTCGATGGCGCGGTCGAACGGGCCCTGTTCGCGGCCGCGGGCCAGGGTCATGAGCTTGTCGCGGGAAAGCGGCTGGCGCGGGTGCTGGAGCAGCACCTTGAGAACGGCAAATTCGCCGGTGGTCAACGATTGCAGTTCATCGCCGCGGCTCAGCGTGCGGGCGGCAAGATCGACTTCGATGTTGCCGAAAGTGATCTTTTCCTGGTCGTCTTCCGGCGCGCCGGGCGGCTTGCTGCCCTGGCGGCGCAAAACGGCGTGGATGCGGGCGAGCAGTTCGCGCGGGTTGAAGGGTTTGGGCAGATAATCGTCGGCGCCCATTTCGAGGCCGACGATGCGGTCGATCTCGTCGCCCTTGGCGGTCAGCATGATGATCGGCGTCCTGTCCCCCTGGCCGCGCAGGCGGCGGCAGATGGTCAGGCCGTCTTCACCCGGCATCATGAGGTCGAGGACGATCAGGTGGTAGTGCTCGCGGGCGCGCAGCTTGTCCATCTGCTGGCCGTCGGCGGCGGCTTTGACGGCGAAGCCCTGTTCGCCGAGGTAGCGGGTCAACAGGTCGCGCAGGCGGGCATCGTCATCGACGACGAGAATGTGTTGGTGTTGTTGTTCGTTCATGGCGGCAAGGATAAGGGCGGACAGTGAATGGAACGCGGCAAATGGTAACAAGCTTTTGCCGGGGCAGGCCGGGAAACATATTCTTACACTTCGAAGCGCTTGCCTGGCGTCGCCGGATAGACAATGGTGACATCTGAACCGCTATCCTCTGGCCTGCCATGAAACGTCTTGTTGCCCTGTCCCTGTTGCTGCTGAGCCTCCTTGGTTCGGCCGGTGGCGTCTGGGCGCAGCAAGGATACTGGCGCGACCTGCCGCCGGACGAGCGGCGCCAGCTGCGCCAGCAGATGCGCGAGCACTGGCAGCAGGAACGTGAATACCGCCGTGACGAAGGCGCCCCGCGCTGGCGTGACGTGCCGCCGGAAGATCGGCGTCGCCTGCGCGACGACATGCGCCAACAGCGCGCCTGGGGCGAGCAACGTGAACGTCGGGGTGACGGCCGGGGCTGGCGCCGAGATTGAATCCCGGGTCGGCCGCGCCTCCGGTAAAATGCCGGCCCATGCTGATCCTCGCTCTCGAAACTTCAACTGAACTTGGCTCCTGCGCCCTCTGGCGCGATGGTGTGGTGGCTGAACGCATCTGTCCGCCGGGCCGGTCTCATTCCGAAACCCTGTTGCCGCTGGTCCGCCAACTGCTGGCCGAAGCGGGCATCAAGGTCGGGCAACTCGATGCGATTGCCTTCGGCGTCGGCCCGGGTGCCTTCACCGGCTTGCGCGTCGCCTGTGGCGCGGCGCAGGGGCTGGCGGTGGCGACCAATCGGCCGCTGATTCCGGTGACCAGCCTCGAAACGATGGCAGCACAGGCCGGTGCCGAGCGCGTCCTGGCGCTGCTCGATGCGCGCATGGGCGAGGTTTATTCGGGGCGCTATCAACTGATCGACGGCGCTTATCATCTGCTGGGTCAAATTCGCGTTTCGCCACCGGATGCTGTCGCGCTGCCGGCCGAGCCGGGCTGGATTGCCTGCGGCAATGCCATCGCCGCCTATCCGGCTTTGGCTGAATGCCTGGGCGCGGCCGGTATCCCGGTGCACGCTGACATTCTGCCGAGCGCTGCCGCCGTGGCCCGCCTGGCGGCACCCCGCGCCGCTCGTGGCGAAGGCATCGATGCGGCGCTGGCCGCGCCGCTTTACATCCGCGACAAGGTGGCCAAGACGGTGGCCGAACGACTTAGCGAAGGCGGACGGGCTTAAACCTTGAAACCCCAGTTGACTGTTCCGGCCGATTTTTTCCCGATGAACGAGCGCGACCTTGATGCGGTGGCGGCGCTCGAAGCGACTTTGCAAACCTTTCCGTGGTCACGCGGCAATTTTGCCGATTCGCTGATCGCCGGCTATAGCGTCTGGGTGCTGCGCGTCGGCGGCGAGCTGATCGGTTTTTCGGTGGTCATGCGCGTCATCGACGAGGCGCATCTGCTGACCATCGGCATCGGCCAGCGTTATCAGGGGCAGGGCTACGGGGCGCGGATGCTGCGCCATGCCATGGAGTGCGCCCGGCTCGGCGGCGCCAGTAAGTTGTTTCTCGAAGTCCGGCCGTCCAACGAGCGGGCAATCGAACTCTATCGCCACTTCGGATTCCAGCAGATCGGCTTGCGCAAAGGCTATTATCCGGCGGTGATCGGGCGCGAAGATGCGCTGGTTTTTGATAAGGAATTGGCATGAGCCTGAGCCGCGAGCAGATGCTGGTCGAGATGGGTATAACGCCGATCTGGGTGCTGCGCGATACGGAACCACGTGCGCCGGCAGGCGAGGTCCGTGAACAAGCAGTAGCCGAACCGGAAGCTAGCGCTCCGGCACCGGAACAGGCCCCTGCCATCGTGTCCGAAACCGCCCCGCTAGCCAGGCCGGCGCCCGCTGCTGCACTGCGCCCGATGACGCCAGTCGATAACCTGAACTGGCCTGAATTGGCCAAGCAGGTTGCCGAATGCCGCGCCTGCCCGCTCTGCGAACAACGCAAACAGGCCGTGCTCGGTGTCGGCGATCGCAATCCGGACTGGCTGTTCATCGGCGAAGGTCCGGGCGCCGAGGAGGACGTCAAGGGCGAACCTTTCGTCGGCCAGGCCGGCAAACTACTTGACGCCATGTTGGCCTCGCTCGACATCGCACGCGGCAACCGGGTGTATATCGCCAATGCGGTCAAATGCCGGCCACCCGGCAACCGGACGCCGGAAGCCGCTGAAATTACCGCCTGCCGGCCGTATCTGGAACGGCAGATCGCGCTGCTCAAGC
>NZ_JAVHPH010000112.1:0-1098 GCF_036170495.1 Azonexus sp. | reverse complement strand
CCGTCGAAGGCAATCCGCCGCTCAACGAAGACGGCATGTTCTGCATCCACGGCGGCCGGCCCTTCGTCGAAGTGCTCAAGGAAACCTGCGCCGACGCCAAGGCGATCATCAGCTGGGGCGCCTGCGCTTCCTACGGTTGCGTCCAGGCCGCCAAGCCGAACCCGACGCGCGCCACGCCGGTGCACAAGGTGATTACCGGCAAGCCGATCATCAACGTCCCGGGTTGTCCGCCGATTGCCGAAGTGATGACCGGTGTCGTCACCTACATGCTGACTTTCGACCGCATTCCCGAACTCGACCGCCAGGGTCGGCCGAAAATGTTCTACGGCCAGCGCATCCACGACAAGTGCTATCGCCGCGGCCACTTCGATGCCGGCCAGTTCGCCGAAGCCTGGGACGACGAGGGTTCGCGCAAGGGCCACTGTCTGTACAAGATGGGCTGCAAGGGGCCGACGACTTACAACGCCTGTTCGTCGATGCGCTGGAACGGCGGCGTCAGCTGGCCGGTGCAGTCGGGCCACGGCTGTATCGGTTGTTCCGAAGAGGGCTTCTGGGACAAGGGCAGCTTCTACGATCGGGTGACTGACATCAAGGCTTTCGGCGTCGAAGCGAATGCCGACACCATCGGCAAGGCCGCCGCCGGCACGGTCGGCGCCGCGATAGCCGCGCATGCCGCTGTCTCGGCACTGGCCCGGGCGCGGAATTCGACTTCCCACGGTCAACCGGAAAAAGAGGGGGAAAAGTAAAAAATGGCCGCTTACGAAACTCAAGGCTTCAAGCTCGATAACTCCGGCAAGCGCGTCGTTGTCGACCCGGTCTGCCGCATCGAAGGCCACCTGCGGGTGGAAGTCAATCTCGACGACAAGAACGTTATCCGCAATGCTGTCTCCACCGGCACCATGTGGCGCGGCCTCGAAGTCATTCTCAAGGGCCGCGATCCGCGTGATGCCTGGGCCTTTACCGAGCGTATCTGCGGCGTGTGCACGGGCACCCACGCGCTGACCTCGGTGCGTGCCGTTGAGGATGCGCTAAATATCAAGATTCCGGAAAACGCCAACAGCATCCGCAACATCATGCAGCTCAACCTGCAGGTGCATG
>NZ_JAVHPH010000111.1:0-1106 GCF_036170495.1 Azonexus sp. | reverse complement strand
GCGACCGTCAGTGAAAATATTACGGGTGCCATCGCCGACTCGATCAACTACACCATTGAAGAGCTCCGCGTGCTGGTCGGTCGTATCAACGACGCAGCAAATCGCGTGACTGCGGCAACCGAAATCGCTCGCCAGACATCGGCCGAACTGCTTGATGCTGCTGAACGGCAGTCCTCCGAAATTCAGGAGGCCGGTCAGTCGGCACTCGAAATGGCCCGTTCGATGTCCGAGGTTTCCGATAACGCATCGGAGTCTGCCCAGGTTGCCCGGCAGTCGCTGCAGGCAGCCGAAAAAGGTACGTTGGCCGTGCAGGATTCGATCAAGGGTATGAACGAAATTCGCAACCAGATCCAGGAAACCTCGAAGCGCATCAAGCGCCTCGGTGAAAGCTCGCAGGAAATTGGCGAAATCGTGGAACTGATTTCCGACATTACCGAGCAGACCAACGTGCTGGCTTTGAACGCCGCCATCCAGGCCGCTTCGGCCGGCGATGCGGGGCGCGGCTTTACGGTGGTTGCCGAGGAAGTGCAGCGACTGGCTGAACGTTCCGGCGAGGCCACGAAACAGATTGCGGCCATTGTGAAGACTATTCAGACGGATACCCAGGACGCCGTTTCCGCCATGGAGCAATCGACCCGTGGTGTGGTCGAGGGGGCCAAGCTGTCCGATGCGGCCGGTCAGGCGCTATCGGAAATTGGCGACGTGTCGCGCAATCTGGCCGACCTGATTCAAAGCATTTCCACCTCAACCCAGAATCAGGCGGATTCGGCCACCCAGGTGGCGCGCCTGATGCAGGATATTCTGCACGTCACGGAACAGACGACGGCCGGTACGCAGCGCACCGCGCAGGCGGTCGACGAACTGACCGCGCTCGCTTCCGAACTGAAGGGTTCAGTCGCTGGCTTCAAGGTCGACTGACGATAATCACGAGAGATTATGAACGCGGCAACGGAATTTGATTTGGGCCCGCTGACGTGGGTCAAGGGCGAAATTGACCTGGCCTTGCAACGCGCCGAGCTGGCGCTCGACGAATATGTCGCGAGCGCTGACCGGACGCAGCTCAAGTTCTGCCGGACCCATGTTCACCAGGTGCACGGCGCGCTGGC
>NZ_JAVHPH010000110.1:0-5510 GCF_036170495.1 Azonexus sp. | reverse complement strand
AACAGGGTGCCAAAAGTATTGCCGGACATGGAAGCAGCGCTCTAATATGGAACGAGGAGTTTACCATGCCGAGCAAAAAGCCCCCTCCCACACCGTCGACCGCAGCAAAACCCTCGACCCGGCCACCGGCGCACAAGGGAAGCACAAGCCCGGCGCCAAATCTGCGCCAGCAACCCGACAACCGCTGGCAAAGAACCAAACGCTACGGCTGGGACAGCCGCTAGCCGTAAACGAACAAAAGGCAGCCGAAGCTGCCTTTTGTTCGTTTGAAACTCAGGCTTCCTGCTGATCCGTTGGCCAGTTCTTGATGTAGCTTTTCAACATTTTGTTCTCAAAACTCTGCTCTTCAAGAACCGCCTTGGCCACATCGAGGAATGAGATAACGCCCATGAGGGTGTCGTCTTCGATGACCGGCAAATAGCGCGAGCGCTTGTCGATCATCAACCGACGCAAGTCGTTGGCTTCCATATCCGGGAAAGCAGTCACCGGGTTAGTCACCATCACGTCGCCGACCGTCAGCTGTTCGGCGGTCGCCGCCTTGCCCTTGAGCGCCATGAGAACTTCGCGAAAAGTCAGCATGCCGACCATCTTGCCGCCATCCATGACGACCAGAGAGCCGACATCAAGACCGGCCATGCTATCGATGGCGAAAGCCAGAGACTGTTGCGGCGCTGCTGTGTACAGCGTAGCACCCTTGACTCGAAGTATTTCCCGGACCTGCATTGCGCTCTCCCGCACTCGGCATTAATTGGTCGGTCGATCTTAGAGCATCCTCCCGGATTCGGAAAGACCAACGGCACTTCTCGTCTCGCATAAGGTCGAAAGACTATAGCAAGAGCATCAATCGACACAAACGATTACGCGTATTTGATAAATTTATCGGCATTAGCACTTGCGGAATGTCATAACCGCCTATACACTTGGTCATATCACCTAAGTCATATATCGCTAGGATGCTTAGGTAACCCTATTCCACTAGCGTATGGAGATTGAATGATGTCTACCGTTAAAACCATCGAGAAAATCGACGCTCGTGAAATCCGTCGCAAACTTGGCCTCAACCAGCAACAATTCTGGTCTACCCTCGGCGTGACGCAGAGTGGCGGCTCCCGCTACGAAAGCGGTCGCAACATGCCGAAGCCGGTGCGTGAATTGCTCCGCCTGGTGCATGTCGAACAAATCGACATCAAGAGCATCAAGCGTGACGATATGGAAGTGGTTGAATATTTGAAGGCTCAGGAACCGGAACTGTTCAAGTCCCTGAAGAAGTCGGCTCGCGCTCACGCCAAAAAAGCGGCCTGATTTTTGCCCAGAAAAGGGCGTCGACCGTAGCAACGGGCATCACGGGGAAACAATAACCCGGATGCCCGTTTCCTTTTCTATCTGCCCGGCAAAATCGAGCAATGCCTGTGCGGGCAAGGCGCTCAGGCGTGGTGCAGCGGGTTGTAGAGATGGCCTCGCCAGTCCATAGAGG
The DNA here is from genome assembly GCF_036170495.1 of Azonexus sp. Taxonomy (GTDB): domain Bacteria; phylum Pseudomonadota; class Gammaproteobacteria; order Burkholderiales; family Rhodocyclaceae; genus Azonexus. The sequence goes on along the minus strand of NZ_JAVHPH010000110.1, from coordinate 4,036 downwards.
TGGATGCCGGCCAGTTTTCCGGCGAGCGGACGCAGCAATTCGCAATAGGCCGTTCGCGATGCCGCCGAGGGCGCAAGGCCATCGAGCGCAAACCAGCAGGTCTGTATCCAAGTCGACGCTAGCGATGCACAAATTTCGATATTTTTTGACGTTTTTGCCATTTTCCACGGAACGCCGTTAATTTCGGCAACCTCGTCGGCCGTAGCGCGATCCACCTTGAACCAAACTTCGCCGCCCAGTTCGGCTAGATGACGAATTCCCGACTGCACTTCAGTGCGATGCATGAGGCTGCCGTTGGTGATCAGGCGCACCATTAACCGGCCCTTTTGGCCAAAGCGTTCAAGCACTTTCCCGACCACGCCGACCGCCTCAGAAAACGCGCCGGCACTAGTCGGCTCACCGTTGCCGGAAAAAGCCACATCCATCAACCGCCGCGCCTCGGGCGGCACTTGTCGTTGCATAAAGTCACCGCTCAGCGCATCGTCAAGAAAGCCGGCCAGCTCCCGTTCCAGGCAATTGAGGTCGATCGGCGGCGGCCCGCCACGCGTCAGGTTATCAACCTGGCAATAGACACAGGCCCAGTTGCAGGCGTTATTGGGATTGAGGTTGATGCCGATCGACACCCCGCCGGCCCGGCGCGAAATGACGGGGTAAACATAGCGTAGGCCGGCACTGTCGCGACGGTGGTCATCTGTGGAGAGCATGGCGCATTGTATAATCCGCGACCGCCTTGTTGAGCAAAATGCCCATGTTGATTACCCGCCGTCTCGAATTCGATGCCGGGCACCGCATTCCCGACCACAAAAGCCAGTGCCGCCACCTGCACGGGCACCGTTACGCCCTTGAAATCACCTTGTCGGGCAGCGTCATCGACAAGGCTGGCGATGCAGCCAACGGCATGGTGATGGACTTCTCGCAGGTCAAGGATCTGGCCAACGTCCATCTGGTCAATGAATGGGATCACGCCTTCCTCGCCTACGCAGGCGACAAGGCGATTGTTGATTTTCTTGCCGCCCTGCCTGGCCACAAGACCGTGATCCTCGACCGCGTGCCGACCGCCGAGAATCTCGCCCGCATCGCTTTCGAGCGCCTCGATGCAGTGTACCGGGACACTTACGGCAACCATCTCCGGCTTGAACAGGTCCGGCTTTACGAAACGCCCAACTGCTGGGCCGACGCACTGCGCACCAAGCTGGATTGAGCGGAAAAAATTCTCCCCCTATACTGCCGTAATACAGCAAGCACATTGATGGCATGCGCACGGAGGGAGGAGATGAACAACAAGAAAGCCAGCCAGCCCAGGCAAGCATCACACCGACCGAACACCAGGCCAGCATGAGCCCGCCCCCGGCAAACTCAGCCAAGACCGCGCTGGTCCTGACCGGAGGTGGTGCCCGGGCGGCCTATCAGGTCGGCGTCCTGCTCGCGGTTGCCAAACTCTCCAACAACCGCCGAAAAAACCCTTTCCCCATCCTGTGCGGCACCTCGGCCGGCGCCATCAACGCAGCCGGCATTGCCTGCCTGGCCGACAATTTTGGCAAGGCCGTTGCCGTGCTGGCCAGCTTCTGGCGCAACATGCACGCCGGCGACATCTACCGCGCCGACCCGTTCGGCCTCGGCGTCTCGGGAGCGCACTGGATGACCACGCTGACGCTGGGTTGGCTGATTCGCAGCCGGCCGCGCTCACTCCTCGACAACTCGCCGCTACGCGAATTGCTCAGTCGCCACCTCGATTTCCACGGCATCGAACGCTCAATCGCCAACGGCGCGCTGCACGCCCTGAGCATTTCCGCATCCGGCTACGAATCCGGCGACAACATCAATTTCTTTCAAGGCCATGCGGATGCCCAGCCCTGGCATCGCGTGCAGCGCATCGGCATCCGCGCCGAAATCGGCGTCGACCACCTGCTCGCCTCGAGCGCCATTCCCTTCATCTTTCCGGCCACCAAGATTCACCGCGAATTTTTCGGCGATGGCTCGATGCGTCAGCTGGCCCCCATTTCCCCGGCCATCCACCTCGGCGCCGAGCGGGTGCTCATCGTCGGCGCCGGACGCAAGAACGAACATCAGGAACGTCGCCGGGTCGACAGCCACCCGTCGTTGGCCCAAATTGCCGGCCACGCGCTATCCAGCATCTTTCTCGATAGCCTGGCGGTCGATATCGAGCGCATGCAGCGGATTAACCGAACCCTCTCCGCCATCCCGCCCGGCGTCAGGGAAAACCATGAAATCCCCCTGCGTCCGATCAAAGCTCTGATTATTTCGCCTTCCGAACGTCTTGAGCGCATCGCCGCCGAACATGCCGGCGCCCTGCCCTGGGCCATGCGCATGATGCTCGGCGGGATTGGCGGCATGAACCGCCGCAACGGCACGCTGACCAGCTACCTGCTGTTCGAAAAGCCCTACACGCGGGCTTTGATTGATCTGGGTTACGCCGACACCATGGCGCGCTCGGACGAAGTGGGTGAATTCCTGGATCTGTGAAGCCTGACGGGCTACCACTCAGGCTTTTCCTGCATTCCCACGGTCAACCGGAAAAAACGGTCAAAACCAAAATAATGCAGAAAGCAAAAACGGCCCCGAGGGGGCCGTTGCTGTTCCTGGCGGGTCCGGTGAGATTCGAACTCACGGACGCTTTCACGTCGGCGGTTTTCAAGACCGCTGGATTAAACCACTCTCCCACAGACCCGGAAGGCGCGCATGATAACACAGTCGCCACCGGTACAATCTGACACAAAAGCGCACAGGATTAATTGAAACTTCGCTCCGGCTCCGTTAGTCTTAACGTTTGTCGCAATAACACAAGGGAGCTTCCCGCATGACCACCAACTTCGAGATTGCCAACCAAGGCTCTGCTGGGCTAGCACTGCAGCAAAACCGCGTTCTGCGCAACACCTACATGCTGCTCGGTCTTTCCATGGTACCGACGGTCATTGGCGCACTGGTCGGCATCCAGATGCAATTCAGCTTCCTGGCGGGCAGCCCTTTTATGTCGTTCCTGCTCTTCATGGGCGTTGCCATGGGCTTCATGTGGGGCATCGAGAAGAACAAGGACAGCGGACTGGGCGTCGCCCTGCTCCTCGGTTTCACCTTCTTCATGGGTCTCATGCTGTCGCGCATCCTGCAAGTCGCCCTCGGCTTCTCCAACGGCGGCTCGATGATTGCCATGGCCGCCGGTGGCACGGGCGCGGTCTTCTTCACGATGTCGACCGTCGCTGCCGTCAGCAAGCGGGATTTCTCCGGCATGGGCAAGTTCCTCTTCGTCGGCATGATCGTTGTCCTGCTCGCCGCCGTCGCCAACATCTTCTTCCAGATTCCAGCCTTGTCGCTGACCATTGCCGTCGCTGTCGTCGGCATCTTCTCCGCCTACATCCTGTACGACATCAGCCGCATCGTCCAAGGTGGCGAAACCAATTACGTCAGCGCGACCCTCGCCGTCTATCTCGACGTTTACAATGTTTTCGTCGGCCTGCTGCAGTTGATCATGGCCTTCACCGGCGAGCGCGACTAAGCTTCGCGGGATCGATAGCAAAAGGCGGCCGCGGCCGCCTTTTTGACGTCTAGAAAACCCGTCTCATCAAGGCCGTTCGAAAACGGCAATCGACTCGACGTGGGCGGTATGCGGGAACATGTTCACGGCACCGGCCGAGACGAAACGGTAGCCCTTCTCCGTGACCAGTACCGCCGCATCGCGGGCCAGCGTACCGGGATTGCAGGAGACGTAGACAATGCGCCACGGCGCATCTTTTCCCAGCGCCCTGACCAACTCAACCGCCCCCTCGCGCGGCGGGTCGATCAGCATCTTGTCAAAGCGCCCTAGCGCCGCCAGCGATTGCTCGGAACATTCGAACAGGTTGGCAACGCCAAACTCAACGCGCTCCGCCAGACCATTCGAGACCGCGCTCTCTCGCCCGCGCGCCACCAGCCCGGCACTGCCTTCGACACCGACCACGGCAGCCCCCGACCGAGCAATCGGCAAGGTGAAATTCCCCAGGCCGCAGAACATGTCGGCGATCCGCTCGCCCGGTTGCGGGTC
>NZ_JAVHPH010000109.1:0-1113 GCF_036170495.1 Azonexus sp. | reverse complement strand
TCGGCGAAGTATTCGGCGCGGGCGGCCCATTGCGGCGTGCGCATCTGGTCGAATTCAGGGAGGATAAATTCACGAAGATCGCGGGCGGAGACAACGTCGGCGAAGAAGAGTCCGACCATTTCTCCCCAGACTACGTGCTGTTTTCCGAAACGGAAATCCCAGTTGCCGGCGCTGACGTCGAGATAGTTCTCGCGCAATTCGATGTTATAGCGTTGGTTCTTTTCTACGTCAGCGGGGTAGTAGTCGTTGATGCTGTAGGCGGCGTCGTAATCAAGGCGAGCGCCTAGTTTCCATTTCAGTCCTTCGCCGAGTTTTCCGTTGCTGCCAAGTTCGGCGCGGGTGCGAAGTTTTGACCAGTGTTCTGGGTTTTCGGTGGTCCGTGCTGCTTCAAACTGGACGAAACCCTTGATGCTTGGCGATGTGTTTTTTGTTGCTGGCGATGCAATGGGCTGGTTGTCGCCGAACAGGTCGTCGCGGCTCAATAAATCTTCAGCGGCGTTTGCGCCAAGAGCCAGGCAGCTGGCTGCCAGAATTGTGAGACGGTGGGCGTTTTTTTTAACGGTCACGGGGCATTCCTGTTTATTCGTCGTCGGATTCGGTTGTGGCGCGAACGCGTGCCAGGTTCCAGGTTTTGTCTGCTTCATTACGCACGCCAAATGCGGTTATGCAGCCGTCTTCCATCTGAACCAGGCGGTCGGCGCGATCAATGACTTTTTGATCGTGCGTGGAGAAGATGAAGGTGGTTTTCAGGTGGCGATTGATTTTCTTCATCAGGCTGAGAATTTCTCGGCCGGTTGCCTTGTCGAGATTGGCTGTCGGTTCGTCGGCCAGGACAATGCTGGGCTTGATGGCCAGGGCGCGGGCGATGGCGACACGCTGGCGTTGTCCGCCGCTGAGCTGATTGGGGCGATGGTTGGCAAACTGGCTGAGTCCGACGATGTCGAGGAAGTAGTCGACCCGCATCTTGCGTTCTTCGGCTGACACGTCCGGGCGGCGCAGCAACGGGTACTCGACGTTTTCAGCGGCGGAAAGAACGGGAAGCAGATTGAAGGTCTGAAAGATGAAGCCGATCGATCGTGAGCGCAGGTCGGCCAACTCGTTCGCTGATTTTTC
>NZ_JAVHPH010000108.1:0-1115 GCF_036170495.1 Azonexus sp. | reverse complement strand
ACGAATCGACCAGTACATTTTTCTTTTCCGAGGTAATGAAGCGCTCGGGGTCGGCATTATCCAGCGTGATGATGCGCTTTTCGAAATAGCGGACATTCTGGACCATCGGTATTTTGAAGTAGAGTCCCGGCTCGCTGATCGCCCGCTTGACCTCGCCCAACTGGAAAACGACGGCATACTGACGTTGATCGACAGTAAAAATCGACATGGCCATAACCACCAACACTGTGGCGAGAACAGCACCCAACAGATTGATACGCGGACTCATTAACGCCCCTCCCGATCACGCGAACGCAGCGAACCATCGCGCGAACTTGAAGAATACGAACCACCACCAACCTTCGGTGCGCCCTCAAGCTGCGGCGGTGCATCGTTAGACAACAGCGCAGTCGGCCTAGCAGTCGATGGCGCCACGGACGCCTCGGGTGCAACTTGCGCCCCAGTCGTCGCGCTGGCCGCCTGCATCAGCTTGTCAAGCGGCAGATAAAGTAGATTTCCCTGCCCCTTGGTGTCCACCATCACCTTGCTGGTGTTGGCATAAATCTGCTGCATGGTTTCCAGATACATGCGTTGACGCGTCACCTCCGGCGCCTTGGCATACTCGGTCAGCACCTGCTTGAAGCGCGACGCATCACCCTCGGCCGAAGAAATAACGCGCTGCTTGTAACCATTGGCCTCTTCGAGCAATCGGGCTGCCGTCCCCTTGGCCTTTGGAATTACGTCGTTGGCATAGGCTTGGCCTTCATTTTTCTGGCGCTCCCGATCCTGCCCTGCCTTCACGGCATCATCGAAAGCAGCCTGCACCTGCTCAGGTGGCTGCGCATTCTGCATCGTCACCTTGGAAATCATGATGCCGCTCTGGTAACGGTCAAGGATATCCTGCATCAGCTTGGCAGCCTGGGTAGCAATCTGCTCACGGCCTTCGTAGAGGACAAAGTCCATTTTGCTCTTGCCAACAATTTCGCGAACTGCCGTTTCGGCTGCGCCCATCACCGCTTCATCGGTCGACCGGTTGTTGAATAGATACTCGACCGGATCTTTCAGGATGTACTGGACGGCGAACTGAATGTTTACGATGTTCTCGTCATCAGTCAGCATCAGCGCTTCCTTGAGCA
>NZ_JAVHPH010000107.1:0-1119 GCF_036170495.1 Azonexus sp. | reverse complement strand
AAACGGGGTATCCATCTGACGGCCCCTGGGCGAGGATCACTCCGGCGAGGCGACCTGCCGCCAGGGGCGGCCTGCATCGGGGAGCGCTAGGCTCCCCGGCTGCGACCGTGGCCCCTTGGGTGCGATGGGCGGGCGACGCTTGGGTTTGGAGTTCACCACAAGTTGCCTGTAGGTGACCGGGGGCGCGTCGACGGCGAGCTGCATCAGTCGGTAGAAGAGCATCCCCCGCGCTCGCGATTGCCGCCGGTTGAAGCGGAAGCAGAACTCGTTGAAGTACGCTTGTGCATGGTCGGCCTCCACCGCGCCCTGGTGGGTACCGAGGAGCCATCGTTTGGCGAGCGAGGCTACGCGGTGAACACCGGGCAGCGGCACGTGCGCCGGCAGCCCTGATGCCCGGACATTGAACGGCTTGTGCCTGTAGTGCTCACCACATGCGGTTGGATAGGCGTTTAGGCCGTCGCTGATGACCAGCGCGCCGGGCTCGACGTTCGCCAGGAGGAACTCGCGCAGCGTGACGGAGGCGGCATCAGGGATGACCTGCATTCGCGCCCGGCCGAAGCCCTTGGGCAAGCGCTGCTCGATAGCGATGGCCACCAGCACCTTGCCGGCTGCACCTCGCCCGCGCTTGCCAGGCTTGAGCCCGCCGAAGAAGCTCTCATCAACTTCAACATCACCGCTCAGCCGCTCACGGCCAGAGCGCACCATCGCGGTCCGGTAGCGGTGCAGCATCGCCCAAGCCGTCTGATAGCTGCCCAGGCCGAGCACTCGCTTCAGCCCCAGCGCCGAGATACCGTTCTTCTGCGTCATCAGATACCAGGCCGCGGCGAACCACACCGTGAGCGGCGTGCGCGTGTCCTGGAAGATTGTCCCCGCCGTCCGCGACGCTCGCCGACGGCAGCCCGTACAACGCCGCTCTCCGCGGCTCAGCTCCCAGCAGGTTGTACAGCCACAGGATGGGCATCGGAAGCCCGCAGGCCATCGCAGCCAGTCCAGGTAGTCCAGGCAGGCATCATCGTCGGGGAACCATGCACGCATCGCGGCGTAGGTTCCTGGGTAATGCACCCCGGCTCGTGGCGCCATGCGGGAATTCTACCCACGGGGCCGTCAGATGGATAGCCC
>NZ_JAVHPH010000106.1:0-1120 GCF_036170495.1 Azonexus sp. | reverse complement strand
CTGCCACCTGCCGCCGGGGTTCGAGAGCGAAATCAGTCTTGCCGCGCGGGCCTGGGCAGCGGAATGGGGACATCGCCTGGATAAGGGCGCCCTGCTCCTCATCGACTATGGTTTCCCGCGCCGCGAGTTCTATCATCAGCAACGCGGGCGCGGAACGCTGATGTGCCATTACCGCCATCATGCGCACTCCGACCCGTTCTATTTGCCAGGTTTGCAGGATGTTACGGTCCACGTCGATTTCACGGCAATTATTGCGGCGGCCCACGCCAGTGGACTGGAATTGCTCGGCTACGCCAGCCAGGGCCAGTTCCTGCTCAATTGCGGGATTCTCGATTTGCTGGCCGCCATTCCCCACGCGACGCCGGATTACATCCGGGCTGCCGGCGCCGTCGGCAAGTTGCTGATGCCGCACGAAATGGGCGAGCTGTTCAAGGTGATGGCGATTGGTCGCGGACTGGATGAGGGGCTTCTCGGCTTTGCCAACGGCGATCAGAGTCGTCGTTTGTAGCGATTAGCGCTTGGCCAGCTCGCGGAAACGGTTCGGCTGGCCGAGAACAAGGCGACCGAAATCATCGAGCAGCGCTTGGTCGACGGACTGTGGCCGGACGTTGTAGAGCGCACTACCGAGCCGTTCGAGGTTGCGTGTTTCGACGGTGATGACGCCCTTGGAAAAATCGGCGCGCCAACGGGCGCTGACGCTGACTTCGCTGCGGATTTCAAACTCGGCGCGTTCGACATAACTGCGCTCGTTCTTGAATTCCTTGTAGGTGAACGGCAGGCCGAAGTCAAAAAGCATGGCCCGGAATCGCTCTACCGATGGCCCGTCACGTTCGATGCGCAGGGTCGCGTGGCCACTCAGGTGATACGAGAACGAGACTAGCTCAACCAGCGCGCCGGCACTTTGCGACTGGGTCCGGTAGTCGGCGAAGCCCTCTTGCCAGCTCAGCTGATTAAGCTCGAACTGTTCGATCAGCGGGTAATCGCGCGGGACGTCGGGCTTGATGATGTTGAGCTGCTGAACCAGTTCGTGCAGATAGAAAAAGAGGTGCTTCAGCGCCTGGTCGATTGCCTCATTGACCGAGGTACGTTCGGCCAGGGCGCTATGGATTTCACGCTGCCG
>NZ_JAVHPH010000105.1:0-5565 GCF_036170495.1 Azonexus sp. | reverse complement strand
GGGCGCCCAGCGTTTCCATGATGCGGCTGCGTTCTTCGAGCAGGCTGTTGTCGCGGGCCATGCTCGCCGACAGCTCATGGCGTAGCTGGCCGATGACCTCAGCGGCGGCCTTGGGCGCCTCGGCAGCGGTCTGCATGAGGCGCGTGACTTCGGCAATGGTCGTTTCGGCCTGGCGCTGGTGGGCGGCGACGAGGTCGCGGGCTGTTTCGCCGAGCGTTTGCGTGATCTTTTCCTGCTGCGCCAGCGTTGCCTGACCGGCTTGCTGCCATTGCGCTTCGAGCTTGCCCGCCATGGCGGTGAGGGCGTCGGTGAAGCTGGTCTGGCGGGTTTGCTCGCCGGTTGCCCAATCGCGCTGCCAGTCGGCCTGGGTGGCGCGCATGTCGGCGAGCAGGGTGGCGGTGCGCTGGGCGAAGGTGTCGGCGAGGCTGGTTTGCGTTTGTTCCAAAGCCTGGGTCAGGCGGTCGCTGGCTTGTTCGTGCTTGGCAAGGGCGCTGGTCCAGGTTTCGGCCACCGTTTGCACGGCGCCGTCGAAACGCTGGGCGATGCCGTCGAGCTGGCCGGCGACCTGCTCGCTGATCGCTGCCTGCTGGGCCTGCGTGCTCTGGGCGAAGGCGGCGTGGCTGGCGTCGATGGATGTGAGCAGCGCCTCCGTGCGTTCGCCGAAGGTGTCGGCAACCTGGCTGACCGCTTGATCGAGGCGGGCGGTGACGCCGTCGAACTGGTTGGCCAGCGTGGTGGCCAGTTGTTGCTGGCTGGCGGCGGTGGTTTCGGCCAGCATCGAGTGTTGTTGCGCGGCGTCGGCTTGCAGTTTGGTTTGGGTGCTGTCGACCGAGGCAAGTAGCGCGGCGGATCGCTGTTCGAAGGTGTCGGCGTAGGCGGTGAGCGCGGTTTGCAGGTGCAGGTGCTGGGTGGCGGTGGCCTGTTCGTGGTGGCTCAGGGCCTGGGTCCAGGTGTCGCTGACGGTCGTCACGGTCTGCGCGAACTGGCCGGCGATGCCGGCGAGCTGGGTTTCGACGGTGCCGAACAGCTTGTCGTGCAGGCCGCGCGTTTCGTTGGCGATGCTCGCCATGGTGGCGGTGACGACGGGCTGGATGGTCTCGGCGGCGACCGTCGCGCTGTCACGCAAGCTGGCCTTGAGCGACTGGTCGACGGACTGGGCCAGACCGGTGTACAGCCCCTTGGCTTCTTCATGGAAACGTTGCTGGCCGGCCAGCAATTGCTCGCCGAGCTGGCGGCTGTGATCGGCCATCTGGCTCATCATGGCGTCGAGTTTGCCGACCAGTTCGGGCAGCGCCTGGGCCTGCGCCTGCAGGGCCTTGAAGGTTTCCTGGCGTTGGTAGGTGAGCGAGAAATCGCGCAGCACGCTGCCGATCTTGCTGTCGAGCAGTTGGCCGACTTGCAGGCGGTCGCGCCGGCACAGGGCGGAAATGAGGCCGAGCATTGCTGAAGTGGCGACGCCGGCGACCGAGGTGCCGAAGGCGACGCCGAGGCCCTTGACCGGTGCGGCCAGCGCCGAGCGGATGGTGTGCAGGTCGGTGGTGCTTTCCAGCGCCAGCACGGCACCGTTCAGCGTGACGACCATGCCGAGGAAGGTGCCGAGCATGCCGAGCAGGACCAGCAGGCCGACGAGGTAGGGCGTGATGCCCGGGCCGGGCAGGGCGACGCGCTCGCCTTCGATGCGCAGACGGACGGCGTTTTGCAGCGCGGCCGGCACCTGTTGCAGCCATTCGCCAAGGTGGCCGATGTCGTCCGGGATGTTGCCGAGTGCCTTGGCCAGCGCCGTGGTGTTGGCGTGAAAACGGCGCATTTCGAGGGCGCCGGCGAGGTAGACCGTAGCAATGATGCAGGAGACGGTGAAGGCCAGCGGGTGGCCAGCGATGTAGCCAATGGCGACCCAGATGACGGCGAACAGGCCGAGGATGAAGGCGAAGAGACTGAGATTGCGGTTCATTGGGCTTTCGTTTCCTTGGTTTCGGCCGAGCTGCCGAGGGCGGCGATCAGGCCGGCAACCGGCTTGAGGCGCAGTTCCAGTTCGGCGAGCAGCACGGTCTGGACGTCATGGCAGAAGGCTTCGAGCCAGCTGCCCGGCTGCGTCCAGGTGGTCGGATCGTCGGCGGTGTCGTTGGCGAATTCGTCGGTCAGGGCGGCGCGGTGTTCGGCGTAGCGCTGGTCAAAGCGCTTGCCGAGCATGATCGGGATATTCGACAGCAGATTGCGTTCGCGCACGCTCAGAAATTTCTCGAAGGCGGCGTCGAGGTCGGCCAGTTGCTTGCCCGCCGCCGACTGGCCGGCCAGCGCCTTGCGGGCGTTGGCGCGCAGGGCCGTGATGGCGCTGTTCATGTCGCGCTGGTGGGCAAGATAGTAGCGGTGATAGGGCGAGAAATCGGCGGCGCTTGCCGGCGTGGCGTTGGGCAGCGGCGTCGGGAAAGGGATGCGCGCCGGAGTGCACGCCGAATCGGCACTGAAAACGCCGTCGTTGTGGATCGAATCACTCAGGTTGCGGCGAACGCGGGCCAGTTGGGCCGGCAGGTCGCTGTTGACCGAAGCGATGTGCATGCCGCTGCCGGCCTCGGTGTTGAGGACCGAAAACAGCGTCAGCGCATCCGAAAAGTCCAGCCACTGCCCGAGCCGTTCGCCGAAATCGTATTTCGGATCAGGGACTTCCGGGAGGGTGTCGGACAGGACGCGGACGAGGGCAGCGCGATTGAAGGTGGCGCGTTGCAATTCACGCGTCATGATCATGACCTGGTTCGACGTCGAAAGGGCTGGCAAGGCTACACCAACTTTGCGACGCGGTCAGCGGTCTGTGTTTTACCGCTCAGGCCGGGCGCCTGCTATCCGCGGCGTCTGACTTCAGTCCAGCTGTTGCAAGCAGGTATGATGAGCTCAGTAAGCAAAAAAATGAGTTCAGCCATTTCCAGTCCCTCCCGATTTTCCCGCAGCCTGTGGCTGGTGGTAGTCGTGTTCGTCATTTTTTCCCTTGTCTTTTTCTTTTATGTGCGTTCGGAAAAGCAGATCGACGAGGCTAACGAAGAGCGCATTCGGTCTTACTGGCTGGCGCAGGAGTTGCGTCAGTCGTCCGATGACCTGACGCGCATGGTGCGCAGTTATGTGATAACCGGCGATCCCCTGTTCAAGCAGCATTACCAGGAAATCCTCGACATCCGCGACGGCCGCAAGCCTCGCCCGGTGGATTACCAGAATATTTACTGGGACATGGTGGGCGCGGATGACCGGCGCCCACGTCCATCGAGCGGGCAAAACATTTCCCTGCTTGACCTGATGCGGCAGGCCGGTTTTTCCGATCAGGAGTTCGCTCGGCTGGCGCAGGCCAAAGCCAATTCGGATGCCCTGACCCGTACCGAATTCGCCGCCATGGCGCTGGTCGAGTCCGCTGTGGAAATCAGCGACACCGTTCGCTTGCAGGCCAGCCAGATGTTGAACGACGCCGCCTATCATCAGGCCAAGGCCGACATCATGCGGCCGATGAGCGAACTGCATGAGCTGTTGACGGAGCGCACAAAAAAGATGGTGCGTGATGCCGAAGATTTTGCCTTGCTGATGCGAGGGATATTCATCTTATTGGGGCTGCTCCTGCTGTTGACTGTGAGGCGTACCTATCGGGCCTTGCGGACCAGCCTTGGCGGGTCGCTGGACGAGGTGCATGCGCGCATCGCCCGGCTCGGTCAGGGCGATTTTTCGACCCCCGTTCCGGTGGCCGCGGGGATGGAAAACAGTGTGCTCGGCTGGCTTGCCGAAACCCGGATCGAACTGGCGCGCATTGATGCCGAACGCCGGCAGGCGCTGATCGATGTCGCGGCAAGCGAGGCCCGGCTACGCACCATCATCGACAACGAGCCGGAATGCATCAAGATGCTTGATGCCAAGGGGCGGTTGCTCCAGATGAATCCGGCCGGACTGGCGATGATCGAGGCCGACTCCCTGGCGCAGGTGGCCAATCAGCCGATGCTGGATCTGGTCGCGCCGGAATACCGCGCTGCCTTCGTGGACATGCACCACAAGGTGCTGGCCGGGGCGGCAGTGCAAATGGAATTCGAGGTGTGTGGCCTGAAGGGCGGCCGGCGCTGGCTGGAGACCCATGCCGTGCCCATGACGGACAATGGCCAGACCCTGCTGTTGGCCGTCACCCGCGATATTTCGCAGCGCAAGGCGGCGGAAGCCGAACTGGTCGCCTATCGCCTGCACCTCGAAGACCTGGTCGCCCAGCGCACGGCGGCCCTGTCCGTCGCCAAGGAAGCAGCGGAAGCGGCCAATGTCGCCAAGAGTTCCTTTCTCGCCAACATGTCGCACGAGATACGAACGCCGCTCAACGCGATTACCGGTATGGTGCATCTCCTCAAACGCTCGGGGGTGGAGCCCAAGCAGGCTGAAAAGCTCGAGAAAATTGACGTGGCCGGGCGGCATCTGCTCGAAATCATCAATGCCATTCTCGATTTGTCGAAGATCGAAGCCGGCCAGTTTGTCCTGGAAGAAAGTGAAGTCAACTTTGGCGCGCTTGCTGCCAATGTCGCTTCCATGCTCTCCGGGCAGGCCCAAGCTAAAAACCTGATCCTGCGCTGCGATGTGCAGACACTTGCGCGCAATCTGCTGGGTGATCCGACGCGGATTCAGCAGGCGATATTGAACTACGCCAGCAATGCCATCAAATTTACCGAGGTCGGTGGTGTAACGCTACGTGTGCGGCAGGAGGGCGAGGACGATGCCAGCGTTCTGGTGCGTGTCGAGGTACAGGATACCGGGCCCGGCATTCCACCCGAGGTTCAGGAGCGCCTGTTTGCCTCCTTCGCCCAAGCCGACGATTCGATATCGCGCCGTTTCGGTGGCACCGGCCTGGGGCTGGCCATTACCCGAAAGCTGGCCCAGTTGATGGGCGGTGAGGCTGGCGTCGTTAGCCAGATCGGGGTTGGTAGCACTTTCTGGTTCACCACCCGGCTAAACAAAGGCTCCGCCACAAAAGGGGCTGCATCAGCCCCGCCAATGATGGCCGAGGCCGGGTTGCAGAGCCGATACGCCGGGCGGCGAATACTGCTCGCCGAGGATGAGCCGATCAACCAGGAAATTGCCGTCGCGCTGCTGAGCGATGCCGGTTTGCAGGTCGATGTGGCGAACGATGGCCTGGAAGCGTTGGCGATGGCCGAAAAGAACAGCTACGACCTGATTCTGATGGACATGCAGATGCCCCGGATGGACGGCCTGGAAGCGACCCGGCGCATCCGGCAGCTGGCGATCGGCGGCGACTCGCCGATTCTGGCCATGACCGCCAACGCCTTTGCCGAAGACAAGGCACGCTGCTATGCAGTGGGGATGAACGACTTCATCGCCAAGCCGGTAGTTCCCGAAATGCTCTTTGCCAGCGTGCTCAAGTGGTTGGAGCAGGGCGGCCCAATCCCACGGTCAACCGGAAAAATCGCCCAAAATTGAAGTCGGCCGCAACTGCGGCATGGTGCCATCCCGACCCCGGCACCCACCGTCACCTCGGGTATAATGCCGGCCTCTCCGCCTAACCAGACCCCACTCCCCATGGCCGACATTCTTTGCCTCAAG
>NZ_JAVHPH010000104.1:0-1126 GCF_036170495.1 Azonexus sp. | reverse complement strand
TCATGCTACATCCTTACAGACCGCGCACCGCACGCTTGCGCTCGATTTCCGTCAGGTAACGCTTGCGCAGACGAATCGACTTGGGCGTCAGCTCGACCAGTTCATCTTCTTCGATGAATTCGACAGCGGCTTCCAGGCTCAACTGGACGGCCGGCACCAGGCGAACCGCTTCGTCGGTACCGGAAGCACGGACGTTGGTCAGTTGCTTACCCTTGATCGGATTGACCACGAGGTCGTTTTCACGGCTGTGCATCCCAATGATCATGCCTTCGTAAAGCTTGTCGCCCGGCACCACGAACATACGGCCGCGGTCCTGCAGCTTCCACAGAGCGTAAGCGACAGCTTCGCCGTTGTCCTGGGAGATCAGAACGCCATTGCGACGCTCGGCAACCGAGCCATCCTTGACCGGCGCGTATTCGTCGAAGACGTGGCTCATCAGGCCGTTGCCGCGCGTCAGGTTCATGAATTCGCCCTGAAAACCGATCAGGCCACGGGCTGGAATACGGTACTCGATACGGACGCGGCCGCGACCATCCGGCACCATGTCTTGCAAGTCGCCACGACGTTGGCCGAGGCTTTCCATGACCCCACCCTGCGTATCTTCTTCGACGTCGACGGTGAGCAGTTCATACGGTTCGCACTCAACGCCCTTGATGACCTTCTTGACCACGCGCGGACGGCCAACGGCCAGTTCATAGCCTTCGCGGCGCATGTTTTCGAGCAGGATGCCGAGGTGCAATTCGCCTCGACCAGCCACGTCAAACACATCGCCGTTACCGGTGTCATGGACGCGCAGCGCCATGTTGGTCAGCAATTCTTTGTGCAGACGATCACGGATCTGGCGGCTGGTCACGAACTTGCCTTCAGTGCCGGCCAGCGGGCTGGTATTGACCATGAACTGCATGGACAGCGTCGGCTCGTCAATCTTGAGCAGCGGCAAGGATTCCGGCTGTTCCGGATCGGTCACCGTGCAGCCCAGCACGAGGTCTTCGATGCCGGTGATCTGGACGATGTCGCCAGCGTGGCCTTCTTCGAGTTCGATCTTGTTCAGGCCCTTGTAGCCGAAAACCTGGCCAATCTTGGCCTTGATCGGACTACGCTCGTGTTCGGCCGCCTCTTCTTCGGT
>NZ_JAVHPH010000103.1:0-23357 GCF_036170495.1 Azonexus sp. | reverse complement strand
AGCGCAACGCGAGCGCCCCGAATTTCTGGGACAGCGCCAGCCTGGCCGATCTCGACCTCGTGCAGGGCATGGCCGACCAGTTGCCGGGCAGCCGGCGCAAAGCTGTCGGCGCTGCCGACTCGGCGCGCCAGGCCTATCGTCAGGCTATCCAGCGCGGGGCCAGCGTACGCGAGCGTTCATCGGTCACCGAGCACCTCGACTTCCTGCGCCTGAATTTCCCGGACGACGACCCGTTGAGCGGGCTGATTGACCAGATCAAGGAGGACCTCGCATGAGCCCCCGCCAAAACCCAGCCAAACCGCGCCCGGCAGCCACCACTGCCACCACGGGCGCAGCCCAGAAGACCATTCGACGCCGGACTGCAACCAGCGTTGAGCCGGCTACGGTCGTCACCAAAACCCGGAGCAAATCAACGCCAAAGCAAGCCGCTCCGAAAGAAAAGGCGGTGAGGAGAACGGCAAAACCCCGCGCCGCGCCGCTCCCACCGCCGGCCGCCACCCCGAAGCCGGCCAGATCACGTGGCGCCTCGCGTTCGGCAAATGCTACGGTCGACCGGAAAAATGAGCCAATTTCGCAATTCACCCTGGCCAACGTCAGCCACGACACCCGCGTCGCGCCGAACTTTCTGGTCTATGAATTGACCCGTTCCGAGCTCGCCGACCGGCGCGGCATCGATAACCATTTCGCGACCGACCAGGAGTTGCGCGCCGCCATCCATCTCGCCCGCGAAGTCCTCCAGCCGATTCGCAACCAGTTCGGCAGCTTCACGCCGAACAGCGTTTTCCGCGGCCACCCGCTCGAACGGGCGCTCAAGAACAAGCCGGCAAGCTGGCTGAGCACCAGCCAGCACGCGCGCGGCGAAGCCTGCGACATCGAGATCGTCGGTATGAGCACGCTGGCCTTGGCCAACTGGGCGAAAGACCACCTCACGGCTTTCGACCAGATCATCTGCGAGTGCTACGACCCGGCCAAAGGCCCCAACTCGGGCTGGGTGCACATCTCGCTCAAGGCGCCGGGCAGCGGCGAAAACCGCCGCCAACTGCTGAGCTACATCGCCGACCACGGCAAGATGGTCTACGTCCCCGGCCTGCGCGCCACGGCGCTGGCCTGAACCATGGCTTCCGGCAAGATCTTCTTCCTGCTCGTCGTCGCCACGCTGCTGGCGCTGATCGGCGCCTGGATCGTCGCCCAGCGCTATCGGGCGAGCATGCAGCGCCTCATGAAAGCGCCGGTCGCCGCATCATCGGGCGCTAGCGCCCCGGCCCCGGCACGTCAGCACCAGGCGACATTTCCGACACTCGCCGACAACGATGACGCCCACCGTCGGCTGCTCTTTTCCTTCATCGGCCTGACCTTGGTCATCGCCCTGACCCGAACGATCATGACCCAGATCATCGCCGACGGCCCGATCACGCTCAAAACCGTCGCCACCCTCGGCGCCGCCTATGCCTGGCCGGTCTTGCCCGTGTTCGCCGTGATTGGCCGCTGGTCGCGGCCGCGTTTCGTCGGTGCCATGCTCGGCTGGCTGGTCCTCGCCATCGCCCTGCTCAGCTGGCGAACGAACGAAAACATCAGCTTCGCCCAGGTCGTCGGCTGGATGCTGTTCGACACCGGCCTGCCGCTCATCGTCGTCACCGCGCTGTGCCTGGGCGGCGCGACGCGCGCCGTCGGCCCCTGGCTGGCACCGCTGTTCATCGTGTTCAGCGGCTCGTCGCAGCTCGGCCTCGATCTGCTCGCCGCCATGATCGAGGCCGAAAGCCCGTTCGTCGTTTGGCTGGCCGGCTGGATGGGCGCCACGACGGCCTTCGCGCTGTTTGCCGTGCTGCCCTGGCTCATCGCCTGGTGGCCGGCCCGGGCGCTGGGCCGCTGGCTGGCGGCAAGCTACCGCGAACGACGCATTTCCGAACTGTTCTACCTGTTCACCGCGGTGTGGACCATCGCGCTGGTCGGCCCAGCGCTCGGCGCCATCCACGAGCTTGGTGGCTGGGCCATCATCTGTTTTGCCCCGCTGTTGTGGATTCCGCTCGGCGCCCTGCTCATGCAGCGCTTCGCCGTGCCAAGCAGCACCCCACCCACCCTGCTCATCCTGCGGGTCTTTCAGCAGGATGCCAACGCCCAGGCCATTTTCGACCGCGTCATCGAACGCTGGCGCCTGAGCGGCAACACCGTGCTCATTGCCGGTACCGACCTGGCCGACCGCACCATCGACGCCGACGACGTATTCACCTTCCTCGACGGTCGTCTGGCCGAGCGTTTCATCGCGCAAGCGGGCGAGATCGAATCGCGTCTGCAGCAATTCGAGTTCGAGCCGGATGTCGAAGGACGCTACCGGATCAACGAGTGCTATTGCCACGACAACACCTGGCAACAGGCGCTCGACCGGCTGGTCGGCATCAGCGACGTGGTGCTCATGGACCTGCGCAATTTCAAGGCAAAGAACGCCGGCTGCATCCATGAACTCGGCGTCCTGGCCAAGGCGCCAAACCTCGCCCGCGTCGTCATCCTGACCAACAGCCAAACCGAACTCGCCGCCGCCCAGGCTGCCGTGGTCAACGCCCCGGCCGACCGTTTCGTCTGGATCGATCAGGGCGACGACCTCAAACCAGCCGATGTTCTCGCCACCCTGTTCCCCGCCTCTACGCCCAACGCCGCCCGCTAGCCCCGACACAAGGAGACTCCCGTGAATCAACAAGTCCTCGCCCGCATGAAGGCCGCCGGCCCGAAAAAAATCCTCGCCTGCGACGGTGGCGGCATTCTCGGCCTGATGAGCGTCGAAATCCTCGCCAAGCTCGAAGCCGATCTGCGCACCCGTTTCAGCAAGCCCGGCCTCGTCCTCGCCGACTATTTCGATTTCGTCTGCGGCACGAGCACCGGGGCGATCATCGCCAGCTGCATTTCGACCGGCATGAGCACCGATCAAATCCGCAAGTTCTACACCGACAGCGGCCAGCAGATGTTCGACAAAGCCTCGCTGCTCAAGCGCCTGAAATACAGCTACAACGACGAGCCGCTGGCCAAAAAACTGCGCGATGAACTCGACAAGGCGCTGCACCACACGGCCAGCCCGGCTGAACCGAATGCCGTGCTGGGCGATGCCGGGCTGCGCACGCTGCTCATGATGGTCATGCGCAACGTGACCACCGATTCGCCATGGCCGGTCAGCAACAATCCGCTGGCCAAATACAACGATGTGGCGCGCCCCGACTGCAACCTCAAGCTGCCGCTCTGGCAACTGGTCCGCGCCAGCACCGCCGCGCCCGTCTTTTTCCCGCCGGAAGTCGTCACCTTCGGCGAGGGCACGGCCAAGCCCTACGAATTCATCTTTGTCGACGGCGGCGTGACGACCTACAACAACCCGGCCTTTCTCGCCTTCCAGATGGTCACCGCCGCACCGTACAAGATCAGCTGGCCGACCGGCGACGACCAGCTGCTCATTGTTTCGGTCGGCACCGGCAGCACGGCCAAGGCGCGGCCCGATGTCGATGCCGACGATCTGTGGCTGCTCGACAACGCCAAGAACCTGCCCGGCGCCCTCATGAACGCCGCCTCGGCCGGCTGGGACATGGCCTGCCGCGTCGTCGGCGACTGTCGCTTCGGGCCGAAAATCGACCGCGAGATCGACGACCTCGTGCCCAGCGAAGCGGCCCCGGTCACCTCGACCATTCCCAAGCAGTTCGCCTACGTTCGCTACGACCCGGATGTCTCGCAAGCCGGTCTCAACGCCCTGGGCCTAGCCGAGATCAAGGCCGAGCAGGTCCAGGTCATGGATTCGGTCAAGCACATGCCGCAAATCCAGCGCGTCGGCACCACCTATGCCGCGAAATACGTCAGCCTCAACCACCTGCGGGGCTTCGCATGAAAACCTGTTTCGTCATCCAGGGCTTCGGCAAGAAGACCGACTACACCGACGGCCGCGTCCTCGACCTCGACGCCTCCTACGCCATCATCAAGGAAGCCGTCGAGGCGGCCGGGCTGCAATCGATCCGCGCCGACGAAATCCAGCATTCGACGGTAATTGACGTCCCGATGTACGAAATGCTGCTGCAAGCCGACGTCGTCATTGCCGACCTGTCGACCTACAACGTCAATGCCGCCTACGAACTCGGCGTGCGCTATGCCCTGCGGCCGCGCACCACCATCGTCGTCGCCGAGGAAGGCTTCAAGAATCCGTTCGACGTCGGCCACATCGCCATCCGCCGCTACAAGCACCTCGGCGAGGACATCGGCGCCCGCGAGGCGGCCCGCTTCAAGACGGAACTGAAGACGGCAATCGAGGAAATCCTCGCCTCGAATCGCGCCGACAGCCCGGTCTATACCTTCCTGCCGCAGCTCACCCCGCCACAATGGGCCGCTGCACCAGCGGCAGTGCCAGCCCCGACCTTTGCCGCGCCGCCACAGGCGCGGGGCGGTTTGTTCACCATCGCTGCGGCCAGCCCGCCCGAATTCATCGATGAATCGGTTGCTGGCGCCGCCCCGGAACCGGTTGCCACACCCAAGGCGATGCTCGACGAGGCCTTGGCCAAAATCAATCCGCCCGCTGGTGGCGCCAGTGATTTTGCCGGGGCCCGTGCCCTGTTGCAGAAGGTCAGCGAGCTACGCCCGAACGACCCCTTCGTCACCCAGCAACTGGTCGTCGCAACCTACAAGTCAAAGCAGCCCGATGCGCAAAGCGCCTTGATCGAAGCGCGCGGCATCATGGAGCAATCACTCGCCCCGGCCTCGACCAACGACCCGGAAACCCTCGGGCTGTGGGGGGCCATCCACAAACGCCTGTGGGAACTGCACGCCCGAGCGGATGACCTCAATGCTGCGGTCGACGGCTACGAACGGGGATTTTCGCTGCGCCGCGACTGGTACAACGGCATCAATTACGCCTTCCTGCTCGATCTGCGGGCGGTCGAATGGCTCAAGGCCGGCAATAAGGACGACGCCATTGCCGACTCGGTACTCGCCCGTCGTGTCCGCAGCGAAGTCGGCCGACTGGCCCAAGCGCCGGCCGAAGACAAGGATGCCGACCCGATGAAGCGCTTCTGGGCCGTCGCCACCCTGTGGGAAGCCGCGCTCGGTCGCGGCGATGCGGCGGAGACGGCACGCTGGGGCGCCGAGGTGGAAGCCCTCGCGGTGCCGCAATGGATGCAGGACACACGGCTCGACCAGGGGCGCAAACTGGTCGAATTGCAGAAGGCGTTTGCCGCGCTTTCTGCGACTGGCGGAGCCTAGCTGCAAGCTATCGAGCCAGGGCCCTTTTGGCCAATCAAATCTTGATGATTGTGTCGCTATAGAGCGCTACCGTTGCGTCGTGAGTCATGAGTCTCATTGGCTCAACGAGCGCCTGTGCAACAAGGATACGGTCGAAGGGATCGTGATGGTGCGCGGGCAAGTCCTCAACTGCAATGGCATGCTCCGCCTCAATGGGAAGTTGTCGATATCCGGATCCCACAAAATAGCGCAGAGCATCTTGTCCAGAAATCGGCATGTCACCGCGACCCAGCGAGTGTTTGATGGCGATTTCCCAAATGCTTGCCGTACTAACCCAGACATTCGTTTTTGGCGAGGCTATCAAGTCGCGAGCCTTGGCTGACAGTTTCGGACTATCGGTAATGGCCCACAACGCAACATAAGTATCAAGCAGAAGGTTCAAGCTGAAACCCCACCCATGAATAACCGGGAGACTTCATCGTTATTCGCATCGATGGTATCCGGCACCACGAACACGCCTTTAGCCAAGCCGATACGCTGACCAGCGGGAGCGGCATCCATCGGAACCAGTTTGGCCGCAGGGCGCCCATTCCGGGCAATTACAATTTCTCGTTCCTGGCCTTGCTCGATGGCGTCGACCAGACGCGACAACGACGTTTTGGCTTGAAGCATGTTGACAGCTTGCATGGCAACCTCCTTAAATCAGCTGTTAGTCTAGTCTGGTCAACCAGCAACATCAAGGTAAAACGGGGACGTTTGCATTCATGGCGGACTCCCCCGCGCCTATTCTTGACTTAGTTCTGAAGTGTGGCCTGGATGGGCGGGCCGGAGGCTTGACTGTGATTGCTACGGTCAACCGGAAACATTGGCCAAAATTGAAATCGGACCTCGGCTCAGAAGTCAGACACTTCAACTGACGCGGGAACGACACCTTCGGGCGACTCCCTAACTCCGACGAACGCCAACCTGGCGTTGCAACTGCAGCAGCAGCGCCAGCGTCTCGTCGCGGGCGGCGAGAAGTTCGGGGATGTAGCTCCGTGACGCCTCGATCTTGCCATCGCGCCAGCAGTTATCGATCTGTCCAGCGATTTCGTGGATGCGCTGGTGCGGGCGGTCGATTTCGGCAAACACCGGGTGGCTTTCATAACGGCGCCGGGTATCACCGAAATACCACTGGCCGAATTCGCAACGGGTCGCGTTGTCGATGTGCGCGCACGGCGCCGGCAGCCCCTCGTTGGTGGCATAGACGATCTGGCTGACCCAGTTGCGCAGCTGGATTTCGGCAATCAGCATCGGGTAATCGGCGGCGTCCCAATACAGGTCGCTGATCTCCCGCCACATCGGGTCGGGCTGCCATTGCCTTACCCAGTCGACGATCTTTTCGGCCGGCATCGGCTTGGCGATACCGTAGCCCTGAGCGTGATCGCAGTTGAGCTGGAGCAGCAGGCGCCCGTGTTCGACGGTTTCGACACCTTCGGCGATGATTTCGCGCTGGAAGGCGCTGGCCAGGCTGATGACGCCCTGGACGATGACCAGATTGTTGTAATCGCTGAGAATTTCGCGGACAAAGCTCTGGTCGATCTTGATGATCTCGGCCGGCAAGCGCTTGAGGTAGGTCAGCGATGAATAACCGGTGCCGAAATCGTCGAGCGAGAAGCGCACACCGAGGGCGCGGCACTCGTCGATGACCCGCGACGTCTTGGCGACATCTTCGAGCGCAGCGGTTTCAAGGATTTCCATTTCCAACAGATGGGCCACATCCGGGTGGAGAAACAGCGCCGCCTTGAGCTTTTCGACAAACTCGGTGGCCTGCAGCTGCTTGCTGGCGACATTGACGCTGACCGTCAGATCGAGCCCGGCGGCGTGCCAGACTTCCAGCTGGCCGAGCACCATCTCAATGACCCAATCGCCGATCAGCTTGATCATCACGTCATCATTGATCAGGGGCAGGAACTCGCTCGGCGCCAGGATGCCGTGCTCCGGGTGGTTCCAGCGAATGAGGGCTTCGGCACCAGTCACCTTGCCCAGCCGCATGTTGACCTTGGGCTGGTAGTAGAGAATGAATTCGTGGTTATCGAGCGCCTGGCGGATGCGGTTGAGGCGGTCGCGACGGCTGCGCGTGTGACGGTCCTGCTCGGCGTCGAAAATCTGGAAGCAGTTCTTGCCGGCCTGCTTGGCCCGGTACATGGCCTGGTCCGCATGGCGCAGCAGGGTGTCGGGGTCCTCGTCGTCATGCGGAAAGAGCGTGACGCCGATACTGGCCGAAATGCTGATGGGTTCGGGCAGGAGGGTCAGCGGCTTGGCGATCCAGGCCTGCAGGCGACGGATCGCTTCCTCGCTTTCGGCTTCGCTGGCAAAACCAAGCAGGAGCAGGACGAACTCGTCACCGCCGAGACGTGCCACAGTGTCGCCGCCGCGCACGACCTGGCGCATGCGGTTGGCGATTTCGATGAGCACCCTGTCGCCGGCGCCATGCCCCCAGGTGTCGTTGACCGGCTTGAAACTATCGAGGTCGAGATAGCAGATGGCCATCATCGAAGCGGTGCGACGGGTCTGGGCGATGCCCTGGACGAGACGGTCGGCGAGCAGCGTGCGGTTGGGCAGCTCGGTCAGTGAATCGTAGTAGGCCATCTGCGTGAGCTGCGACTCCTGCGCCTTGAGGCGGCCGATGTCGGAGAAGACGGCGACGAAGTTGGTGAGATTCCCGGCGGTGTCGCGCACGGCCGAGATCGACAGCAGTTCCGGGTAGATTTCGCCGTATTTGTTGCGATTCCATATTTCACCGCGCCAGCTGTCAGTTTCGTTGATGCTCTTCCACATCGCCTCGTAGAACTCGCGGTCGTGACGACCGGACTTGAGGACGCGCGGATTGCGGCCGATGACTTCGCTGCGTTCCCAGCCGGTGATGCGCGAGAAGGCAGGGTTGACGTCGAGGATATTGCCCGCCGCGTCAGTCAGCGTGATGCCGTCGTGGGCACTGCGGAAGGCCGTGGCATGCAGGGTCAGCTGCTTTTCGACGGCGAGCTGCCCGGCGTAGCGCTCGCCGAGTTCGCGGTTGGCCGTGGCCAGCGAACGACGTGCCTGATCGAGCCGGAAGAACAGGAAAGCGAGGAAGGCCGTGAGGAGGATGGCCAGCGCGTAAAGCGCCATGCGGTAGCCCATGGCCAGGTGGTGGGCCCGGGCGTGCCCGGCCGCGTAGGCGCTAGCCAGCCTGTCGAGCAGGACATCGCTGCCCTGGCTGGATATTTCGGCCATCAGGGCATCGATCGAACGCAGGTAGGCGCCGATGGTGTCGCCGTGGCGAATGATGTTGTCCACGAAATGCTTCTGCACCGAACCCTCCGCCAGGTCGACCAGTTCCTTGCGTACAAGACGGATGCGTTCGCCCCCTTCAAGACTGGGGGCATGGGCGTTGGCCAGCACTTCGCGCGCATATTTTCCGAGCGGATCGCGCAGTTTGCCCGGCAACGCGGAGTGGGCGTGTTGCAGGGTTTCGAGAAAGGCTGAGGAGGCAACCGGAAAGAAGGAAATCGAATTGCGCAGGATGGCATTCTCACGTTTGAACTGGTCCACCAGTTCGGCCTTGCGGCTCAGGGCCTGCTTCAGTTCGGCGGCGGCCGCCGCGACGGCGACGCTATCTGCGACGGCGAGAAATCCGGGCGCATGGCCGACCTCCCTGGCCAGCACTTCGACCCGCTGCAGGTAGCGCGTCATCGCGTCGTAATTGCGCACTTGTTCGAGACGGTTAGCCAGAATTTGCCCTTCGACGCGCGTATCGAGTTCGCCGAGGTCGCGTAGCTTCTGGGTGTAAGCAAAGTGCGCATCGGGCGAGACGTTTTCGGCCAAGGAAAAGAGCCCGGTCAGAGCCGCCACGAAGAAGCCGACAAACAGGGCAAGGCCCAGTCGGAGCTTCCGTTTTGGCATAGCCAGCAAGCCTTCGGAAAAGTTCATTGCAGGCGCGTCCCTTCCCACTCGCCGGTCAGGGTCCGCAGGAAAGCGACAATCGCCTTGACGTCTTCATTCGACAGTTCGCGGCCAAGCTGGTAGCGCCCCATGACAATCACCGCCTCTTCGAGCGAAGCGGCCGAGGCGTCATGGAAGTACGGCGGTGTCACGGCAACGTTGCGCAGGCCGGGTACCTTGAAGACATGGCGATCCTTGTCGAGTCCGGTGACATTGAAGCGGCCGAGATCGGCCTGGCGGTCGGGCCTGGCCGCAAAATAGTTGTCCATCACGCCGAAGCGCTGAAACATGTTGCCGCCCAGGGCGGCGCCCTGGTGGCAACTGGCGCAGCCGAAATCGAGGAAACGCTGGTAGCCGACACGTTCGAGCGGATCGAGCGCCGCCTTGTCGCCGAGCAGGTAGCGATCGAAGGGACTGTTCGGCGTGAGCAGGGTGCGCTCGAAGCTGGCAATGGCATCGACAATCGTTTCGCCGGTAATGCCCGCCTTGTAGACTTGGCCAAAGGCCTCGCGATAGGTTTCGTCGCGGCTGAGCTTGGGAATGATCTCGGCCCAGTTCGAGCCCATTTCGAGCGGGTTGTGCACCGGCCCGGCGGCCTGCTCTTCGAGACTGGCGGCGCGACCATCCCAGAACTGGACGAAATTGAGGCTGCTGTTGAACACCGTCGGCGCATTGATGCTGCCCTGGCGGCCGTCGATGCCGACCGAAACAGGCCGCCGGTCGCTACCGCCGCTATCGAGCCGGTGACAGGTGGCGCAGGCGATGCTGTCGTTGTGCGACAGGCGGGTTTCGAAAAACAACTGCCTGCCGAGCGCGACCTTGTCCGCCGGCAAGTCGGGAACCGGTGGCAGCGGCAGCAGTGCAGCGGACCCCGACAGCGTATTCTGCAGCGACTGGCTATCGGAAGTCAGCGGACGACGGTCCGTTGTGGCATCGCCGCGCATCCCGAAATAGCCGGCGGCAACCGCCAAGAACACGAGCATAAATACAAGAATTGTGCGAAAGCTCATGGCTTAATTATAGAACTGGCAAAGGTTTCATGGCCTTCCAATACGAAGGCCCTCCGCCAACGGGAATTTCACTCAGCGACGCAGAGACGCCACCGCCGGCAGGAAAACTTCCGTCACCAGCACTTGCTGCAGCCCGAGGCGATGCAGCGAGCGGCGCGCCCACAGGGTGTCGCCCGCCACACCCAGGGCAGCGGCGCGCTGAAAGAGCGGGTGGCGTCTGTCGAGCCGGCGAAACTCGATGGCACCGCGCTTGAAGCCGGGATGGGTGAACAGCAGCGAGCCGAGCGAGTTGCTGCCGAGGCGGGCCAACCAGCGGCTGAGGCGACCATGGCTGACGGTCGACAGCGTGGTGTGGGCAAAAATGACCGGCACGCCGTCGCATTCGAGCGCCACTTCGCGGATCCAGGCCGGGGCGCGCGATGGTTCAAGGCGCAGCCCTTCATCAGCCAGCGCCCGGCCCTTTTCGTAGCGCAGCAGGCGAATGCGAAGCGCACTGCAGTTGCGCTGGCAACGCGCCGTTAGCGAGCCCGGTTCGGTCAGCCAGGCGGCCAGGTCTGCATCAAGGGGCGCACCGGTCGGGCGGGCACGCCATTGGTTTGGAACCATTATTGTGGACGCGGCGCCTTGTCCAGACCGCCGAGCTTGACACCGGGCTTGAGGCCGCGCTGGGCGAACCAGCCGAGATTCATTTCCAGCGCATAGCGCGCCGGGCGGCGGGCGCAGTGGTTGTCTTCGGTCTGCGGCTGCATGTCTTCGATGTTGATGATTTTGCCTTCACCGTCCATGAAAGCGACCGAGAGCGGCAGCAGGGTGTTGCGCATCCACATGCAGTGCGTGTTCTCGTGATTGAACACGAAGAGCATGCCGCGCTGGGCGGGCATGGCCTTGCGGTTCATCAGGCCGACTTGCCGGTTCTGGTCGGTAGCCGCCACTTCGGCCTCGATGCGGTGGAAGCCGGCAGTCAGTTCGATGACCGGCATGGCGCCCTGCGCCCAGGCCGTGGCGCTCACAAGCAGACCGGCCAACAGGCCGACGAGTGTCTTATTCATTGAATTTTCCTTGCAAATCCGGGTAACTACCGTCGATCTTGCGCCACTCACCAAGGGCCAGACCGTCCACCGTCGCCGCCCCGATGGCGGCCCGGATCAGACGGAGCGTAGGATAACCGATGGCCGCCGTCATCCGCCGCACCTGGCGGTTTTTGCCTTCGGCAATGCGGATTTCGAGCCACGCGGTCGGGATCGCGGCGCGATAGCGGATCGGCGGCTCGCGCTGCCAGAGGCCAGGCGGCTCGGCGATCAGCCGTACTTTTGCCGGCTGGGCAGTGAAATCAGAGAGCGCGATACCGGCGCGCAGCTTATCGAGCGCCGCTTCGTCGGGCACACCTTCGACCTGCGCCCAGTAGGTTTTTTCCAGCTTGTGTTTCGGGTCGGCGATCTTCGCCTGCAACTTGCCGTCGTCGGTCAGGATGAGCAGGCCTTCGCTGTCGGCATCAAGCCGGCCGGCGACATAAACGCCCTTGACCGGAATGAATTCATCCAGCGCCCGCCATTTGCCTTCCGGGGTGAACTGGCTAAGAACGCCGTAAGGCTTGTTGAAGAGGACGATGGAGGACACGCGAGCGGGTTTCACGAACTGGGCAGGATTTCAATTTTCGCCGATTTTTCGGGTTGACCGTAGGAGTGGCCGGAAAAAGGCGGAACCGACAAGGACGAACCGCCGTCCAAGTATTGTCCCGCTCCTGCCGTTTGCCGCACCCGACATCCGGCTCTTTTGGCGGCGACAAGGAGGTTCATCATGTCACTGACTCACTTCCCGGCGATGCTGATATCGGAAACCGAAGGCTGGTCCGATATTGAATGCAGCCACCTACCCTCCCGTTCTCTGATGTTCGGGCTGGTCGTCCCGCTCTCGATTATTCCCCCGGCGATGTTCGCCTTTGCTGAACGGGCTTATCCCGGTGCGATTTTTCCGCTCTCCGTACCGGCGATCACCGGCGGCCAATTGCTGGCCAGCGGTATCGTTCTGTTCGCCGTGCAACTGGCCATGGTTTCCTTCATGGCCATGCTGATCCAGCGCATGACCAGCGACCAGGATCACGATCCCGGTTACGAGAAGGCCTACACGCTGGCGGCCATTGCGCCGATACCGCTGTGGCTGTCGTCACTGGCGTTGTTCGTGCCCAGCCTGGCTGTCAATTTGTTGATCGTGGCGGCGGCCTGGCTGGCTTCGGCGGCGCTGATCCGGCACGGCGTGCGGCCGCTGCTCAAGGTCGACGACGCGCGCAAGGCCCACACCATCTCGAATCTAGTGACCGCCGCCGGCGTCATGGCCTGGATTACCCTGATGATCATCTCGGCCGCCCTGCTCAGCACCCTGCAGGGGCTCGCGGCCTTGTTCTGAATGGGCTTTATTCGCGCAGTTGCTTAAAGCTGTCGAGGAAAGCCGATTTGGCGTCCACCGGCATGAGCGGCTGGATGCTTTCGGGCAGGGGTCGAATGCCCCGAAGATTGGCCCAGGCTTCGGTCGAGTGCGGCATGAGGTCGCGCTTTTCCGTGGCCAGGGCAACCAGATCGGCGGCCTTGATCGCCGGGTCAAGGTGTTCAAGGTCGACAGCAAAACGCTCGCCGATGATCTGCATGACGCGGGCTTCGATGAGGCTGAATTCCGGAAACAGGTTCTTGAGCGGCTTGACCATGTCGCCGAGGTAGGCTTCGGCGGCATCGTGCAGCAGGGCCGCCAGGCGAAGCGGCGCCGGCACCAGTTGCATGACCATCAGGCTGTGCTGGGCCACCGAATAGAATTCGCGCGTCTGGCCGTTGAAGCGGCACTGGTAGGCCAGACCGTGCGCAATGTCCTCAATGGCGACATCGTCGATATGCGGTCGGGTCAGAAAAAAACGGTGACCGAGAAAGGTCGAAACGTAGGGGCTATCGAACATGGCCGCCAGTTTATACGCCGAGCAGGCAGCGCTCGATCTTGGCGGCACAGATGAAATCATTTTCCGACAAGCCGCCGATGGCGTGCGTCGTGTAGCGCACCCGGCACGTCCGGTAGCCGACCTCTAGATCGGGATGGTGGTTCTCGCGATGCGAAATCCAGGCAGTTGCATTCACAAAAGCCATGGTTTCGTAATAGTTGCGAAACTGGAAAGCCTTGCTGATCTCTGCCCCCGTTTGCGCCCAGCCGTCGAGGCTCGGCAACAGCCGGTCGATTTTTTCCTGAGATAACGGCGGCGTTCCCCCCTCACAGGGCACACAGCTCCTTTCACTCAAATTGCAGACGGTTTCCATGGCATGACTCCTCGTTGGCGCCCAAATGCCGGACAAAGACAATCAGGCCAGGCGGCGCCTGCTGTCGGCGAAGTGAAAAGGCCGATACCGGCTTAATGCTTCGTAGACCGCCAGGCCGAGCTGTAAAAGCCGTAGCCGTCGGGCGCCGCGCTGTCCTCCTCGGCATTTTGCTGGGCCGCCAGATCGACTTTCTTGTCCCAGTAAAGCAGGCGTCCGTCGTGTTGATCGACCAGCACCTCGGGATGGTCAACCAGAAACCGATCGATGAAATGCGTGTATTCCGAGACATATCCGCGATCCATTGCGGCGACCGGATGCGCTGCGCTGCCCCGATGGAACAGCCTGTTGATGAAATTGCTCATCGCCCTTCCTTTCACGTTAGAAGGCCAGGTCATGCGCCCACTATCCATGCCTTCAGGCAGCATCGAATCTCGATGACGTTACGGCGCCGAACCTGTCAAGAATGGCCAGTAATCGCGCCACTCTGCCATTCGATTCATCGTGATGGGCGAGGTTCCCGCCGGCCGCTTTTCGCCACAACCCAGCGCAGCCGGAACCGGGCGCCGATAGCAGTTGATATGTTTTAAGGAATTGATTCTGAGTGTATTCATCAGAATTATTGGTGCCTTGGGCGAGACTCGAACTCGCACAGCTTGCGCCACTACCCCCTCAAGATAGCGTGTCTACCAATTTCACCACCAAGGCTACGGCATCCGGGGATGCTTGCGTGTTTTGTTCATCGAGGAGGGGCGCGATTCTAGCGGGGAATTGCCCCGCTGTTAAGCCCCTCAGTGGTAAAAGGCGTAGCCGATGAGGATGGCGCCGACCAGCCCGACGGCATCGGCGATGAGGCCGCAGGCCAGGGCGTAGCGGGTTTTGGTGATATTCACGCTGCCGAAATAGACGGCCAGGACGTAGAAGGTAGTTTCGGTCGAGCCCTGGATGATGGCGGCGAGTTTGCCCTGGAAGGAGTCGACGCCGTAAGTGGTCATGACGTCGACCATGAGGCCGCGGGCGCCGCTGCCGGAGAGCGTTTTCATGAGGCCGACCGGCAGCGCCGGGACGAAATCTGCGTTCAGGCCGAGGGCCAGAACGAGGCTGCGGATGGCGCCGATCAGGACATCCATGCCGCCGGTCGTGCGAAAGACCGAGATGGCGACGAGCATGGCGATGAGGTAGGGGATGATCTGGACGGCGACGCCGAAGCCTTCCTTGGCGCCATCGACGAAGCTTTCGTAGACGTCGATGCCGCGCCACGCAGCGATGGCGACGAAGAGAACGATGATAGTGACGATCAGCCCGCTGCCAAGCAGGCCGATCATTTGCGCCATCTGGCTGGGCGGCATGCCGCCCAGCCAGAAATAGAGCCCGGCCATGAGCGCCGCGAAGCCGCCGAAGAAGGCCAGAACAGGTTTGCAGAAGAGGTTGATGCGTTGCCAGATGGCGACGGCGACCAGCCCGGCGCAGAAGGAAACGAAGGTACCAAGCAATGTCGGCAAAAAGATGTCGGCGGCGTTGAAGCCGATCAGTCCCTGTTTGAGCGCGATGCTCTGGCGAATGGCGATGACCGTCGTCGGGATCAGCGTGATGCCGGCCGTGTTGAGGACCAGGAACATGATCATCGGGTTGCTGGCGGTGTCTTTTTGCGGATTGATTTCCTGCAACTCGCGCATGGCTTTGAGGCCGAGCGGCGTCGCCGCATTGTCGAGGCCGAGCATGTTGGCGCTGACGTTCATGACGATGCTGCCGCTGGCCGGATGGCCGGCCGGAATATCGGGAAAGACGCGGCGAAAGAAGGGTGCGACGAGGCGGCTGAAGAGTTCGATCAGGCCGCCCTTTTCACCGATTTTCATGATGCCCAGCCAGAGGCTCATGATGCCGACCAGGCCGATTGAAATGTCGAAACCGGTTTTGGCCGTATCGAACAAGCCGGTCAGGACGCGCGTGAAGACATCGAGGTCGCCCTGCAGCAACTGCGCCACCGCCGCAACGAAGCCGACGAGGATGAAGGCGACCCAGATTTTATTGAGCACAGGCGGATGACGGCAGGGTTGAGAGGCAGCCAGTCTAGCCGGCCGACGCCGCTCCCGGCAACGACATCACGCCGGAAGCGAGGGCAAGCCCCACGCCGCGCGCCGCGCCGCGTACTCGGCCTGCGGCAATTGGACGAGCACGGGTGTGGCGGCGGCATCGAGCCAGCCGGCGATGTCGCTCATGTCGGCCAGCGCCAAGGCCGTGCATCCTGCCGTCGGCACGCCCTCATCTTCCCAAACGTGGAGAAAGATGCACGAACCGGCGCCAGGAACGGTTGGATCGGCGTTGTGCGCCACGACCGCACCAACGGCGTAACGCCCGTCGCCGCGCCGCATGTTTTCGCACGACACCCAGTCCGGCGTCACGGCGGTTTGATCGACGATGCGGTTGTAATGCGCCGAAGCAGGGTCGTCGATGGCCTTGAGGTCGGGCGTGGCTGGCAGGTAGGGGAGCTTGGCGGTGCGGGCAAACGGGCTGTCCGCTGCGGCGTCGCCGAACAGCGTGGTGATGGCGAAAATGCCAGCCGGCGCACGACCATCGCCCTCGCACTTTTCCCGCCCGTCGACTGCCGGGTGAAGGCCGCGCCCCCAGGCCAGCCCGGCGCGGCCGAGGCTGACCGCGATTGCCGGGCCGATCGGGCGCCAGTCGTCAGCGTCGGTTGTACGCGCGAATCGCTGCAATTTCGCGGCGCTGCAATCCCAGCCCGGCGCAATGACGAGCAGCAACTGCCGGGACGATGCGACGACAGTGAGAGGAAAAACAATGGACGGCGGCATGCGTGCAGTTCAGGAAGGGTAAGCGACGATTCCATTTTTGGCCGATATTTCCGGTCGACCGTGGTATCGGCCCATTCTATGTCGCGCCACGGTCGTTGTGCTGGCCGACCACATGCGGCACCATGAACAGGCCCGCGCACCGACAAGCCTGAACAGCGCGTTGTCGTGCCGCTAAAACAGTCCCGGCGCAGCCTGGCCAACGGGACACCAAGGAGATGATCGTGAACGCATTGAGAAAATCCGCCGCAACGCTCGGCCTGGCCGGCCTTCTGGCCCTCGGCGGCTGTGCGCCGATGCAGTACCCGGGATGGGAGCGCGACTACCCGCCCATCGCCTATTCGCGGGATCTTTATCCCGGCTACGGATCGGTTTACGCCATCGACCTGATCCGCCCCGAGCGCGACAGCGGGATTGGCGTCGGTGCCGTCGCCGGGGCCGTGATCGGTGGGCTGATCGGCCATCAGGTCGGCGAAGGCAGCGGCAATACGGCAGCCACGGTGATCGGTGCGGCGGGCGGCGCGCTGATCGGGCACCAGATCGAAAAGGCCAACCAGCCGCAAGGCGACCAGTTCCGGCTCACCATCCGCATGGAAAACGGCGGCTACCAGACGCTGATCCAGAACACCGATTTCGTCGATCTGCGCGTCGGCGACCGCCTGCACATCGACAACGGCGGCGCCGTTCGGCGTTACTGAGCCCAACAAACGACAACGCCCCGGAAAACCTCTCCGGGACGCTTGCTGAGCGGAGCAGGATCAGGCTGCGACCTTCTTGCACTCCTTGAGGCAGGCAGCGCAGGATTCGGCGCAGGCCTTGCATTCTTCGTGGTGTTTCTCGTGCTTGCGGCACTCCTTTTCGCAATTGGCGCAGACGTCGGCCGCGACCCTGGCCAGGGCCGGAACGAATTTCGAATCCTGACTGGCCAGTTTCAACAGCGCATTGCAGGTAGCCAGCATTTCACTGACCGACACGGAGCAGGCGGCGACGGTCTTGTCGCCGTTGCCAAGCAGGTAGAGGCAATGCGCCAGACAGGCCTCGCCGACTTTCAGACAGTCGGCGCTGGTGTCGATCAGCGCCGCATTGCGTTTACCCGCCCCGACCGGGCCGGACGGATGGTGATCGTGTTCGCCGGCCGCCTGGGCGCTGGCCGAGATCGCACCGGCCAGGGTGGCGGCCACGGTTTTCAACATGTCGCGTCGTTCCATGATTTCTCTCCCGTTTCTTGGTTGCCATGACTGCATGTGCCATGGAAGTGAATGGCCATGCCACGGTCAACCGGAAATTGGGCAAAAAAAGAAATTCCGCAGCGCCTCGTCGCTGATGACCGACCCGCCATAGATCCGCCAGTTCAGCCGAAGAGTCGGCCGGGCCAGGAGTGTCTGGGTATGTTATTGCTCATTGTCCCCGGCCTCCCGGTCATTGCTTGTCAGCAAGCAGCCCTAATGTACGCCTGCCACATTGCCGGGGGAGCCATGCTCCCGTTCATCCTGCCTGGCGTGCTGCATTGCGTAACGCCAGATGAAAACCGCCATGACCAGAATGAAGCCGATGGTGATCAAGCTCAATATGCCAATATCGGACGTGAATAACAGTTCCCATGCCATGAGTCTTCTCCATTTAATGGTGAATAGGGATGAATTCGATTTGCTGCCCGCTTTTATGTGCAAGACATATGCCCGGTGCTCGCCGGAAGAAAATAGCGGGCCGTGGTGACGGGAAAACGACGCACCAGGGAGAAGACTGGAACCAGCCGAAATCAGCACTGCGACGGCCGCTTCGACGTGCAATCAAAAGCTCGCGCAAGGGTAGCGAGCCACTGTTGCACGGGCGCGAGCGCAGGCTTTACACACCCGCACGACCGCCAATTATGTCAATCAACAGAAAAATGCCGCCAGAATTGGCACCAACCCCCTGGCCACCGACAGGGCTGCGGTCACGTAAGCGGAGCGGGTGCCGCTCCGCGAAGGCCCCTCGGGCCGGCCGAGGCGGTTAGGTTGGAAGCCGGCATTCGCCGGCTGCGACGCATTCCCGGTTCACAGCGGGGTGAGGAAAAGTACGTCGGATTTCAATGGCGGTCGTTTGCGCCTCTTCCCCTGGGAGGAAAGGAGGAGGCGCCGTTGGGCACAGCCGGCTTCCGGATAGCTTTATAGCCAGATACGTGCCATGGGCATAACCAGAAATGGCACCATTAAAAATCAACGACTTGAATAACAATGGGCAAGGAAGCTCCACCATTTACGCCAGAATTGTCAGTCAAGGCTGACAACGGCACCTTCCACGGTCAACCGGACATTTCGCCCAAATTTGCAATCCCGCTCAGTGGCTCGTGCCTTCCGACTTGGTGATCTTGTTCCAGACGTTGTACTTGCCGACCGGCTTCTTCATCGGCAGGCGCTTCACTTCCTTGAGCGTCGCCGCGTCGTAGATGATCAGCGCGCCGTCCATCTCCCACAGGCTGGCCAGGACGTACTTGCCGTCTTTCGTAAACTCGGCGTGGGCGAAGGTTTTGCCCGGCTCCGGCTTCAGTTCAGCGACGACTTCCAGCGTTTCCTTGTCGATGATCTGCATGGTGTCCTTGAACTCGCGGCTCATCATCGAATCGGTCCACGCATAGCGGCTGTTTTCGTGGCTACGCATGAAAAAGCCGGGGCCGCGCGTCTTGATCTGCTTGATCGTTTGCCAGCTCTGCATGTCGATGACGCTGATCAGGCCTTCGTTGAGGTTGGGCGTCGCCATAACCGTTCTATCCTGCCATTTCCACGAGATGCCGGAACCGAGGTGGGGCATGCCGGGCAATTCGAGGTCGGCAATCTTCTTGCGCGCGTCGAGATTGACCACCTGACCGCTGACTGCGCTCTTCGCGTCGTTGCGCGAGGCGCCCATGACCTCGTCGTAACCCGGAGTGAAATAGAAATCGTCGAGGTAATCGTCGAGCTGCGTGCGCTGCGGGTTGAGGAAACCGGGGATGAAGGCGCCTTCCTGATATTTGTAGTCGTGGATCATGCCGGCCGGAATGGCGTCGGCCTTCGGGTTGTACGAGATTTCCCAGACCTCTTTCACATCCTTCAGCGCGGCAACGAAGCTCTGGCGCGGACTGGCATCGTAGACGGCCGAAACGCGCGAACTCCTCGCGCCGTCCTTGTCGGCCACCGGCAGGATTTTCTTGAGATTCAGATCGGCGTCGAGAATGACCAGGCTGTGCGGCAGGTAGTTGGCCACCGCCACCCACTTGCCGTCGCCCGATACCGCGGCGTTGCGCGTATTGATGCCGGCGCGCACTTCGGCAATCACCTTCAAATTCCACAGGTCGAACTTGGTGATCCAGCCATCCCGTGAGGCGAAAAAGACATAGCGGCCGTCCGGCGTAAATTTCGGCCCGCCGTGCAGGGCAAAGCGCGACTGGAAGCGGTGGATCGGTTCCAGCTTGTCGCCATCGAGGATCGAAACATGGTGATCGCCGCTTTCCACGACGACGAACAGGTTGAGCGGATCGGCCGTGAACTGCGGCTGGTCGGGCAGGCTGCCCGGCGCGTGATTGACGATCCGCGAAGCGTTGATTTCCTTCTCACCCCAGGCCGGCATCGGCTTGATCGGCGTATAGACGTACTCGACCAGCGCCTTGATCTCGTCGGCCGCCAGCGTCTGGCCAATGCCGAGCATCTGTGTCGCCGGCCGGCCGTCGCGGATGACCTTCTCCGCCTCCGGCTTGCGCAAGCGGGCCAGGTTCTCCGGAATCAGCGCCGGGCCGATGCCGCCCAGCCGGTCGGCGCCATGGCAGGCGGCGCAGTGTTGCTTAAAGTTGTCGCCGACATCAGCCGCGGCGCTCATTGCTACGGTCGACTGGAAAAACAGGCCAAAAATGAAAAGTCCCAACGCCCTGATTTTCATAACCCGATTTCCTCATCGGAAAGGTAGCAGCCCGGGTCTTCGGCCCAGGCATCGCCGGTCATCTGCTGGGCGCGAACGCGGGTGTTGCCGTTGCAGATCGACAAATAAGCGCACGCCCCGCAGCGCCCCTTGACGGCGCGCGGCTGCTGCTTCAACCCGGCCATCAGCGCATCCGAGGTATCCGGCCAGATCTGCGAAAACGGCCGATCCTTCACATTCCCCAGGTTGTGATGCCACCACATGGTGTCCGGATGGACATTGCCGAGATTGTCGATATTGGCGACATTGACCCCCGACGAATTGCCGCCCCACTGACGCAGCTTGGCCTCGACATGGGCCGCACTTCCGGGAAAACGCCGGCGCACCCAGTGCAGGAAATAAACGCCGTCAGCATCGTTGTTGCCGGTCGTGAATTCCTTGTTGAGCCCGCGCTGCTGATATTCCCAGCAGGTTTCGAAAAGCAGGTCCATCGCCTGCCGGGTGAGCTGGTATTGCGCGTCGTCCTTGCGGTTCTTGTTGCCGCGCCCGGCGTAATTGAGGTGCGAAAAATAGAAACGATCGATGCCTTCGTCCTCGACCAATTTGAGCAGGCCGGGCAGGTCGGCGGCGTTGTCCTGCGTCATCGTGAAGCGCACGCCGATCTTCAGACCAAGGTCGCGGCACAACCGGATGCCCTTGAGCGAGGCCTCAAAAGCGCCGTCCATCCGGCGGAACTTGTCGTGCGTCGCGCCCAGGCCGTCGAGCGAAACGCCGACGTAGTTGAAATCGCACTCGGCAATCCTGGCGATGTTGGTCGCGTCGATCAGCGTACCGTTCGACGACAGCCCGACGTAGAAGCCCTTGGCCTTGGCGCGTTTGGCGATGGCGTAAATATCCGGCCGGAGCAGCGGTTCGCCGCCGGACAGGATGAGCACCGGCACCTTGAAGCCCCGAAGGTCGTCCATGACCGTGAAAACCTGGTCGGTGCTCAGTTCGCCGGGGAAATTCGTATCGGCCGAAATCGAATAACAATGCTTGCAGGTCAGGTTGCAGCGCCGGATCAGGTTCCAGATGACGACCGGGCCGGGCGGGTTGCGTTTCGGCGCGAGCGGCGTCGGCGCGGCGCTTAGTTGCGTTATTTCCTGCATGTACTGAGAAATGCGAAACATGAACGTCCTTGTTCTGGGCTTGCGGCCATTCAACGGCAGCCCGTCGCCCCATTCCTTGATCCGCGTCAACCGCCGGGACAATGGGGCGTTAGGCGGGCACGCCAAACCCTGCGGTATACTTCGCCAATGAATCCGAACGAACAGAATTTAGCCGGCAACGAGCCCGCTCTGCCCAGTCGCTGGACGACCGAGCTTGAGGCAAAACTGGCCACCGGCGAAAAGGTCCAGGCGTGGATCGAGATCGACCTCGACCATCGACTACGCTTTGCTTCCGGCCTCGTCCTCGTCACCGACCGCCGCTTCCTCGCCTTCGCCCCGGGCGACACGAGCTGGCAGGAATGGCCGCTACGCGACGGGCTGACGCTCAACCACAACGACCACGCCGGTGTCGGCACGCTCGAACTGGTCGACGAAAACGCCCTGCTCGCCACCTGGCGCTACACCCTGGCCAAGAACCTGGCCGCCCTGCGCGTTATCACCGAATTCGACCTGCACCGCGCCAGCATCGTCTCCGGCCAGCCAGTCCTACGGTCAACCGAAGATTGCTGCCCAAAATGCAAGGCGCCGCTGCCGCCCGGCGAAGACGAATGCCCGGTGTGCAACCGCGAAGCGACGGTTGCCCCATCAACATGGACGCTGTTCCGCCTCTGGCGTTTCGCCCGGCCCTACCGCTGGCAGCTGATTACCGGTTTTGTCCTGACCCTGGCTTCGACCGCCGCCCAACTCGTGCCACCCTACCTGACCATGCCGCTCATGGACGAGGTGCTGATCCCCTTCCAGAACGGCAAGCCGATCGACTGGCCGCTGGTCCTCACCTACCTTGGCGGCCTGTTCGGCGCTGCCGCGCTGGCCTGGGGTCTGGGCTGGATACGCACCTATATCCTGTCGCTGGTTTCCGAGCGCATGGGCCGCGACCTGCGCACGCAAACCTACGACCACCTGCTCGGCCTGTCGCTCGAATACTTCGGCGGCAAGCGCACCGGCGACCTCATGGCACGGATCGGCAGCGAAACCGACCGCATCAACATTTTCCTCTCGCTCGACCTGCTCAACTTCGCCACCGACGTGCTGATGATCACGATGACCGCCGTCATCCTGTTCAGCATCAACCCGTGGCTGGCGCTCGTCACCCTGCTGCCGCTGCCGATCATTGGCTGGCTCATTCATTTCGTGCGCGAAAAGCTGCGCACCGGCTTCGAGAAAATCGACCGCGTCTGGGCCGAAGTCACCAACGTGCTGGCCGACACCATTCCCGGCATCCGCGTCGTCAAGGCCTTTGCCCAGGAGAAGCGCGAAGGCGAGCGTTTCCGCGCTGCCAACGAGCACAACCTGGCGATGAACGACAAGCTCAACAAGACCTGGTCGGTATTCACGCCGACGGTCACCCTGCTCACCGAAGTCGGCCTGCTCGTCGTCTGGGTTTTCGGCATCTGGCAGATTTCCAAGGGGGCCAGCACGGTCGGCGTGCTCACCGCCTTCCTCGCCTACATCGGCCGCTTCTACACCCGGCTGGACTCGATGAGCCGCATCGTCTCGGCCACCCAGCGCGCCGCGTCGAGCACCAAGCGCATCTTCGATATTCTCGATCACGTGTCGAGCGTCCCTGAACCGACCAACCCGGTGCACCTGTCCGGCGTTACCGGGCGGCTTGAACTCAAGAAAGCCAGCTTCCGCTACGGCACCCGCTCGGTCACCCGCGACGTTGATCTGGTCATTCACCCCGGTGAAATGATCGGCCTGGTCGGCCATTCCGGCTCGGGCAAGTCCACGCTGGTCAACCTGATCTGCCGCTTCTACGACGTCTCCGAAGGCCAGGTCCTGATCGACGGCGTCGACGTCCGCTCGGTACCCGTCGCCGAATTCCGCCAGCACATCGGCCTCGTGTTGCAGGAACCCTTCCTGTTCTTCGGCACCATCGCCGACAACATCGCCTACGGCAAACCCAACGCGACGCGCCAGGAAGTCATCGCCGCCGCCCGCGCCGCCCACGCCCACGAATTCATCCTGCGCCTGCCGCACGGCTACGACTCGCTGGTCGGCGAACGC